>JAYPEG010000089.1:0-1564 GCA_038125645.1 Alphaproteobacteria bacterium | reverse complement strand
CGTGCCTTGATGCCAAAGCTGAGCATGTTTGGTGAAGCCAAGGAGCTGGGCTATTATTACCGCCCGACACCGGATGGAACGCGCCTCTTGCTGGGCGGACGGCGCATGCACAAGAACAGCCGTCTTGCCCGTGAACGCCTCTGCCAAGGTCTGGCCGACATTTTTCCAGAGCTGCGTGATGTCCGGCCTGAATTTTACTGGCCGGGTTTTGTTGTGTTTCCCTTTGACCAGTTGCCCAAGCTGGCTGTGCATGACGGAATAATCTATCCGACCGGGTTTTGCGGCTCTGGTACCGTCTGGTCACGCTGGCTGGGCCAGAAGGCGGCATTGATGATTTTGGGCGATGAAGCAGAAAGTGCCTTTACAAATATGAAAATGCATACATTGCCCTTTTATACTGGCGAGCCATGGTTTCTGCCTCTGGCTATGTATTATTTCAGGCTGCGCGACAGACTGTCCGGCAACTGAACCCCCTGATTGTCTGGCTGATTGGCTGATTGGCTGATTGGCTGACTGGCTGAGTGATTGGCTGATTGGTTGGCTGGCTGGCTGATTGGCTGACTGTCTGGCTGACTGGCGGTTGGCAGTTGAAAGACCCGGCCGGCGTCAGCTGTCATGCAGTCAATGCGCGCGAGAGATATTGAATAAATTCATGGCAGCTGCGTTCCAGCCAGCTCAGCGGGCCAGAGGCAGACAAAGGCGCCTTTGCCCCGGTAAAGACTGACTCAACAACAAATCTGTCCTCATCCTGCACCTGATCAAGAAATGTCTTGATATCTGCTGTAAAGCCGGCAGGATCAGGCTGAGCAGACAAAACCTCCGGGGCGAGGGCCGCGCCATAGCGGATCACGGTTTTGTCTGTGCCGGCAGGCTGCAGCGAGAGATACCACAGATGATCCGGCCCCAGCACATACATATGGCTGGGAAAGACAGTCGGCATGATTGATACCTGACGCAGCTCGTCCGGCAGATGCGTATTGGCCGGGTGGGCAATGCCAACCAGCGCCGGTGGCTTTTTGTAAAAACGCTGAAAAGTGAAATGGCTGTGCGCGCCCGCGCTGTCAAAGCTGGTTGCGCCCAGCTGAATGGGCGCCCCCACAGTCCCCTTGTGGGCCACAGGCAAATGATAGCTCTCCATAAAATTTTCAGTCAGGCATTTCCAGTTTGTGTTCCAGACATGATCTTCTGTAAAAATTGTCACATAATCAGCCATTCTATAGGGCGCCAGGTGCGGCGTAAGGGCGGCCAGCTGTTCGCTGACCGGTGCGGCCTGAAAATTCAAAGTGACGTAAATCCAGCCCTGATAAGTCTCACAGCGAATCTTTACAAGACTGATATCATCTTTACTGAAACAGCTGCTTTTTTCCATATAGGGCGCGCTGGCCAGCCGGCCGTCCAGATGATAACTCCAGGCATGATAGGGACAGACAAAACGCTTTATGTTCCCCTGGCCACTGACAAGCGGCATCATCCTGTGCCGGCAGTTATTCACATAAGCAGCAAGTTCCGTTTCTGAGACCCGCACAATCACAACCGGCTGACCAGCCAGATCAAAGGTCAGATA
>JAYPEG010000088.1:0-1586 GCA_038125645.1 Alphaproteobacteria bacterium | reverse complement strand
CACGATTGCACGATCGTCGGCAGCGTCAGTTGTTTATAAGAGACAGCTGCAGATCCTGGTCGTAGGAGATTGATGTGACAAAATCCTTGTTTTCCCAGTCCTTGTGAAAATAAACGCCGCTCTCGCCCGTATCTGCCAGAATAATGAATTCATGGCTGAGATCACCGCCTATCGGGCCAGTGTCAGCTTCCATAGGAATCGCTGTCAGCCCCATACGGGCAAAAGTCCGCAGATATGCGACAAACATTTTATTATAGGCAATGCGTGCATCCTCTGCTGTCAAATCAAATGAATAGGCATCTTTCATATAAAATTCACGCCCCCGCATCACGCCAAAGCGCGGCCTGACCTCATCCCTGAATTTCCATTGTATGTGATAGAGATTCAGCGGCAAAGCACGATAACTCTTGATATGCGTCCGGCAAATATCTGTTACCTGTTCTTCATTTGTCGGGCCATAGAGCATGTCACGTTCATGCCGGTCAGTGATACGGAGCATTTCCAGCCCGTAATCATCATACCTCCCTGATTCCTGCCACAGCTCTGCAGGCTGGATGGTCGGCATCTTGATCTCTATGGCCCCGCTTGCATTCTGTTCTTCGCGGACTACCGCCTCTATCTTTGACAATACCTTTAGCCCCAGCGGCAGCCATGAATAGATACCCGCACTCGATTGCTGAATCATGCCAGCGCGCAGCATAAGACGGTGCGAGACGATTTGCGCCTCTTTGGGATTCTCTTTCAGAACAGGAAGAAAATAATTGGACAGGCGCATCGCGTTACAAGCTCCGGACAGGGGCAATCGTGAAAAACAGGGGTCGCGTGCCGGTCATATCACATAACAGAACGCTAACATGTGCCCGATTTTAGGGTAAGACAGCACAATGTTGCAAGGCCGGGGAGCCTGTCAGGCAGATAATTTTTTTCTTCCCCTGCAACTGATCTGAGGCGGCCCCTGTATTTGCCTTCCATCTTCCCCTGTATTTGCCTTCCATCTTATGGTAATCACTATGCCCAATGGCTGGGTCTGCTTGTCATCGCCCGCTGTAATTTATTCAATTTTCTGTTCACTCAAAAGGGGGGCGTTATGACAGAATCACAGTTTCCAGAGCTCAGATTACGCCGCCTGCGCCAATCCGCTTTCATCCGCGACATGGTTCAGGAACACCATCTCAGCGCGGCTGATTTCATCTGGCCCCTATTTGTCTGTGACGGCGAGAAAACAAGCCAGCCTGTTGCCTCTATGCTAGGTGTCAGCCGCTGGTCACCAGACCTTGTTGTTGAACAGGCAAAACAGGCCCAGGCCCTGAACATACCCGCGATTGCACTGTTTCCGCAGACACCGCTGACCCTGAAGAATGCTGAGGGCACAGAAGCGCTGAACAGCGATAACCTTATTTGCCGTACGGTAAGGGCGGTTAAATCTGCCTGTCCTGATCTGGGCATTGTCTGCGATGTTGCGCTTGATCCCTATACAGACCATGGCCATGACGGGGTGCTTGATAACAACGGATATATCCTGAATGATGCCTCGCTCGCGGTTCTGGTTGAACAGGCCCGTACCCTGGCCGCTGCTGGCTGTGATA
>JAYPEG010000087.1:0-1804 GCA_038125645.1 Alphaproteobacteria bacterium | reverse complement strand
GTTGCAAGTGCAGCCAAACCGCCGCCAAAAACGAGTAATGATGCGATTATCAGTCTCATGCGCGCCCCCGCCTGCCCCTCTTTTGCCCTATGCCTGCATAATTACCTTTATGCTATAGATGATCTCTTGTATTGACAATGTTTTCAGATGGGCCTTTGGGTGCGTTTCATCCAGGCTTCGGGTAACTGACTGCAGCAGACAGGCCAGCTGTCCGGGGCAGACAGAAAATGTGCCGGCGGTCAGGTATTTTCGCCTCGCAGCGGCACAAAAAGGGAGAAAAAGCAGTGATGCAGCTTTGTGTATTTGCAGGAGCCGCCAAAGGCAGCCTTTCTGTCTTTGAGCAGGATGCCGAACGTTTAGGGGCTATGCTTGCTGCCAGAGACTTTTCATTTATCTATGGCGGCGGGCGCACCGGACTGATGGGGGCCTTTGCCAGGGGGGCGGTGAATGCCGGCGGTCATGTCACGGGCATTATCCCGCATTTCCTTGAATCACTCGAAGTGGGAAACACAGACATCCAGAAACTGACAGTCGTTGATAATATGCATGAACGCAAAGCAAATATGTACAAGGATGCCGGGGGGTTTGTTGTACTGCCAGGCGGGCTTGGCACGATGGATGAGTTAATGGAGGTGATGACATGGAAACAGCTGAGCCTTCTGAATGCCCCGGTCTTTGTTCTCAACACACATGGCTACTGGCAGCCGGTTCTCGATATGCTGGGCCATGCCGCCCGTCACGGCTTTGTCCACAACAAGGGGATTGTTGATTTCCATATCGCTGATGCACCTGACAGCCTTTGTGACCAGATTGACAAAATACTGGGCTGAGGGCAGACAGTATCTGTTTTCTGTCCCCTGCCCTTGCAGGCCTCGGAAAATAACAGTAAACAATCTGTGTTCTGATAATTCCAACAACTGCTTACAGTGCCGCAGGGCCTGTCTAACTGCCGGATATACTGGTTCTGGCTCTTCATTCGGGGAAATGTGATGACAAAAATCAAAGTGAAAAATCCAATCGTTGAGATGGACGGTGACGAGATGACCCGTATCATCTGGCAAAAAATCAAAGACAAGCTGATCCATCCTTATCTTGATGTTGATCTGAAATATTTTGACCTTGGCATAGAGGCCAGGGATGCCAGCGATGACCAGATCACAGTTGACGCAGCCAATGCAACAAAGAAATATGGCGTGGCCGTGAAGTGCGCGACTATTACCCCGGATGAGGCGCGCGTTGAGGAATTCAATCTGAAGCGCATGTACCGTTCGCCCAATGGCACTATCCGGAATATACTGGGCGGCACTGTTTTCAGGCAGCCGATTATATGCCGCAATGTCCCGCGTCTGGTACCGGGATGGACACAGCCCATTGTCATTGGCCGCCATGCTTTTGGCGACCAGTATCGTGCAACTGACATGAAAATCAGCGGCCCTGGCACACTGACTCTGACATTCCAGCCCGCTGACGGCAGCCCTGCTGTCAGCCATAATGTTTTTGATTTTCCAGAGGGCGGTGTGGCACTGGCCATGTATAATCTGGATGAATCCATCCGCGGTTTCGCCAGGGCCTGTATGAATTATGGGCTTGATCTGGGCTGGCCTGTGTATCTGTCAACAAAGAATACAATCCTGAAGGCATATGACGGCCGTTTCAAAGACCTGTTTGAAGAGGTTTTTGAAAATGAATACAAGGATAAATTCGCAAAAGCCGGGATCACTTATGAACACCGGCTGATAGATGATATGGTTGCCTGTGCCCTGAAATGGGAAGGCGGCTTTGTCTGGGCCTGTAAAAATTATGA
>JAYPEG010000086.1:0-1805 GCA_038125645.1 Alphaproteobacteria bacterium | reverse complement strand
CCACGCACCTGTGCCAAAGGTGTCCGCATCGAATTCTGCTTTAACATCATCTGTGCTCCTTGCCTGTTGGTTATGCGATCAGCCAGATATAGGCCCACAGACCAGCAGTCAGGACAACGGCCATAACAAGAACCAGCTGGCCTGATTTATAAATCGCTGGAATATTCAGCCCGATAACCGCATCCCAGAACAGGTGCCTGATACCGTTACAGGCGTGATAAAAAAGGGCCAGACTGTAAGCAAACAGAACGAGCTGACCCAGCGGATGGCTGATTAACCCTGATACCAGCGCAAAAGAATCCGGGCCCTGTGCCAATGCCAAAAGATAAACCGCCAAAAGAACAGTCCCGGAAGACAGTATGATTCCTGTCATCCTGTGGGTAATCGACATCAATGCCGGTAGCGGCAGACGGTAAATCTGCAGATGCGGCGATAAGGGGCGCTGACGGGCCATGACAAAACTCACCTGATGAAAATTATGTTTTACAAAAGCCAGACTGAAAATCCGAACCTTACATCTTTTTATAACCAAATCAAAGCGGTTAATCAATTTAACCAGACAAGATTTTCACCATGCTGATATTAATCTGGACATATCTGGGGCCGGACAATCATAGTAAGGCACAAAACTGGCATAGTAAGGCACAAAACAGGCTAGGGATAAAGGGGGAAGACAGAAAATGACGGGCAGGCCTTTCACACAGCAGCTGCTGACCATTCAGTCTGCTGTCATGACCGGGGCAGTCGGCAATGATGCCGCCCTTCCTGTCTATTCACATTTTAATCTGAAGGCCAGCCGCCTTGATACGGTCAGGCTGGCCGCCCATCCGGGTTTTGGCACCGGCTTTGCTGATATCACCCGTGCCGGGGCGCTACGCTCTCTGCTGGCTGATTTCACAAGCCTTGCGGGTTTTTCAGCGCTGCAGCTTGTGCAGACAGGCTATTTTGGCAGCGCTGAACAGATTCCGCCGGTAGCAGATTTCATCGCTGAAAGCCAGGCCATGCTAGGACAGCTGATTTATGTTCTGGATCCGGTTCTGGGTGATGGGGGCAGACTCTATGTTGACCGGAACATTCATACAGCCCTTCAAAGCCGTCTGCTGCCCCTGGCAGATATTATCACCCCCAATGCCTTTGAGCTTGGACTGCTCAGCGGGCACGAAATCAGCAGCACGGATAATGCGGTTACAGCTGCAAGAACCCTGCTGGGCGGCCGGCTCGCACGCATCTTCGTCACAGGCATAGCCCGGAACGACAGCCAAATCGCTGATCTGCTGATCACAGCTGATGATGTGCAGGCATATACGCACCCGCGCAAAGACAGGGGGGTATCAGGCAGCGGTGACGTGCTGAGCGCGCTGATGGTTGCCCATCTGCTGGGCGGGGCTGATTATCCAGCTGCTTGTGCAGCTGCCAGCCGCCAGACAGCTGCCATGATTGACGCAGCGCCCAGTGCGCTGGGGCTGGAGGTCAAAGACTGGCTGTGGCAGCAGCCGCGCTAGGAACTGTCCCTTAATTCAGCGCCCCCGCAGGCCACGCCCGACCAACAGCTCTGCAATCTGCACAGAATTCAATGCAGCGCCTTTCCTGAGATTGTCAGACACACACCAGAAAACCAGCCCATTTTCAACTGTGGGATCACGGCGCAGGCGGCTGATATAGACCGCGTCCTCACCGGCCGCCTCAACCGGTGTGACATAGCCTTCATCAGCACGGTGATCCACCACGACAACGCCGTCTGCCTCCCGCAGCAATTTACGCGCCTCATTTTCGTCAACTGACCTTTCTGTCTGGACAAAGACAGC
>JAYPEG010000085.1:0-2637 GCA_038125645.1 Alphaproteobacteria bacterium | reverse complement strand
CCCAAGGCCTCAGCAATGGCCGTCATGGTGCTGGCCGTGCCCATTGTCATACAGACACCGTACGACCGGGCGATGCCGCCCTCCAGCTCCTGCCATTGTTCATCTGTTATATTGCCGGCGCGCCTTTCATCCCAATATTTCCATGCATCAGACCCGGAACCCAGCTGACGGCCGCGCCAGTTGCCCCGCAGCATCGGCCCGGCAGGCAGATAGATAGCCGGTAATCCCGCGCTGATTGCCCCCATCAGCAATGCCGGTGTGGTTTTATCACATCCCCCCATCAGCACGGCACCGTCAACAGGGTGCGAACGCAGCAGCTCTTCAACCTCCATCGCCATCATGTTGCGGTACAGCATTGTGGTGGGCTTAACGAACGGCTCAGACAAGGACAGGGTCGGCAGCTCAATGGGAAATCCGCCCGCCTGCAGAATTCCGCGCCTGACATCATCAACGCGTGATTTGAAATGGGCATGACACTGATTAATGTCAGACCAGCTGTTGACAATCGCGATAACCGGCTTGCCCTTCCAGTCCTCTGGTGCATAGCCCATCTGCATGGCGCGTGAGCGATGCCCGAATGCGCGCAGATCATCTGGCGCGAACCAGCGCGCGCTTCGCAGCTCTTTATATGTCTTTTTCCCGGTCATAGGTTTGCCCTCTCTTTACTGGAACAGCTAGTTTATTGTCCGCCTGTCATAATGAAAAATATAACCGATAGCGCTGTAAAAGCCAGCACAGAGAAAAGTAAATTCCAACCGATTGTCAGCTGCATGGGGCGCATGCCGTTCAGATTGGACATCATCAGCACGACCGTGGCAAAGGGCGAGGTTGTCATCGACAGGGCCCAGCCAGATGAAATGGCCAGCGCTGCAAAGGTCGGGTCAACCGGCAATTCCGGCAAGGCCCCCAAAAGAGAGCCAAAAAACACAGCCATCATTATCGGGCTTACTGCCAGATAGGACACGGGCACCATAACAAAGGCCAGCAGCATTAAAAACTGATAATCTGCCAGTGGCAGCATCTCAATCAACTGCGAAAAATAGTCAATCGGAACCAGCTCTGCGCTCAGCCTGCCAATATAGCCAGAAGCGGCAAGTGCCATCATTACCTGTGCATTGCTCGTCAGTCGGACAAATAGAATATGCTTGCACTGCTGCAAGGCTGGCATTATCGCCCCGCTGCCCCTGTCTGCATTCTGGCCGAGCAGCCATAGCAGCATGATCACCGGACATGAGACCAGCAGGCCAAAGACAATTGTATCACCTGACAGTGCAGAGATCAGCAATGTCAGACCCAGTAACAGACTTAAAATGAATAAAAAATTAAAAAAGGCTCTTTTGGGAAAGGCAAGGGCAGGCCTTATCTGTCTTGCGGTGCCGCGGTAATGGCGGAACCGCCATTTATCCTCTGCCCAGCCCAGCACACATATGAACGCTGCCAGAACCAGCCCATAGGCTGTCCAAAGCTCGCGGCTGATCCCGTCAATCAGCTCGATCAAAATGACAGGAGTCAGGGCTGTCGGTGACCATACAACACCCCAGGCAAAACCGCGCAGCAGGGCCGTCAGCTGTCTGCGTTCACGCAGCCTTGCTATCACCTCATTTCCGCTTTCCAGCTCCACCCCTTTTCTGATTAGCGGAGTCAGCAATGAAATGATGCCCAGATTGAACAGCACAGACATGATATTGGTGCCACCATATACAGCGAAATAGCGCCTGTTTGGTGGTTGCCTAGTCAGATACCGACCGCATTGTGCAACAGCGGGCGAGGTGGTGGCAACCTCGTGAAGCAGGGCCAGCAGCAGCAGGAAGACCATCAGAAAACTGGCCTGTCCCAGACCGGCCTCAAAAACAGAAAAAGGTTTGTGAAAGACAAAATGGGCAATCGCTGACAGCCCCGCACACACAAGCAGTAAATAGACCTCCCGCACTCGAATGAGCCGCCAGCATAAAATGAACAGCCCGCCAGCAGAAAAATAGGCGGTCAGCTCAAATAGGCGGATATCTGTTGCACGCGCCAGCAGAATTGAAGCCATCAGCAGAACCATGACTGGCCCTGTGATGGAGGGTAGAGATGTTTGTTTGTTCACAAAAAAGAGCCCGGATAAAACAGACTGTTGAGAAAAATCTGCTATAACCTTACCCTGTAATCTGTCAGCCGCCAAGCATCTTGACAGAATTAACCCCCTGTTTTCTGATAAAAAGCAGGACGTTCAATTTAAGGAGGGCTGCCTGTGTCAAAGACGGTATATATTGCCAACGGTGCCGGTTTTTCAGGTGACAGATTTGATGCTGCAGTGCCGCTTGTGGCCCATCTTGCCAGCTGTGAGGGCCCACGGTATCTGATGTTTGAGGTGCTTGCCGAGCGTACCATAGCCACCGCCCAGATCGCCCGTGCCAAAGACCCTGAGGCAGGCTATTCACCCTATCTTGAGCATTATCTGCGCCCAGTTCTTTCCGCTGTCCAGGAGCATAATATCACGATCGTTTCAAATATGGGAGCTGCCAATCCAAAGGCCGCAGCAAGGCATATTCACCGGCTGGCAGAAGAGCTGGGCCTGAAGCCCTTCAAAATCGCCGTGTTGAGCGGTGATGATGTGAACAGCTATTTGGAACAAGATGTTCTGATGCAGGCACA
>JAYPEG010000084.1:0-2715 GCA_038125645.1 Alphaproteobacteria bacterium | reverse complement strand
AGGCTATCCCGTTCAGGAGCGTGATTGATTATGAGGGTTCATCCTGACTGGCTAGCAGCACCTGTTCTCTCACTGCCGCGTGCTGCCAAGCGCATTATTGTCATTCTTGTTGACATCAGCCTGTGCACGCTCACAGTCTGGCTAGCATTTTATCTGCGTCTGGGTGACTTTATTCCGCTTTCACAAACCGCATTTATCACTGTTGTAGCGTCCGTCCTTATCGCCCTGCCGGTCTTTATTGTCTCTGGCCTTTACCGTGCAGTCTTCCGTTATTCCGGCTGGCCAGTCCTGCTGGCGGTGGCGCGGGCAATCACCATTTACGGTTTGATTTATGCGTCAGTTTTCACTGCTTTTGGTGTTTCCGGCGTCCCGCGTACAGTGGGCATCATTCAGCCAATACTGTTATTGCTTTTTGTCGGGGCTTCGCGTGCATTTGCCCGTTTCTGGCTGGGAGACCATTATCAGGCGCTGCTGAAAACATCTTCACTGCCGCGGGTACTGATTTACGGGGCCGGGAGTAGCGGGCGTCAATTGGCAGCGGCCCTGTCCAACAGTAATGAGATGCGACTTGTAGGCTTTCTTGACAATGATGAACGCCTGCACGGACAGGTTCTGAATGGCCAGCCTGTCTATAATCCGGCAGACATGCCCCTGCTGGTCAGAAGCCTGAATATCAATGATGTGCTGCTGGCGATGCCAAGCATCAGCCGCAGGCATCGCAATGATATTATATCGCAGATAAAAGGAGCACAGGTGTCTGTGCGCACACTGCCGAGTGTATCGGACTTGGTGCAGGGCAGGGTGACAGTGTCTGATTTGCGTGAGTTGGATATTGATGATCTGCTGGGGCGTGAACCGGTCCGGCCAAATCAGATATTGCTGGCCCGCACTATTACTGACAAGACAGTTATGGTCACTGGGGCGGGTGGGTCTATTGGCTCTGAGCTGTGCCGCCAGATAGCTGAGTTGAGCCCAGCCCGGCTGTTGCTGGTGGAAAACAGTGAGTTTGCTCTCTATGACATTCATCAGGAGCTGGAAAAAAGAGATAGTAGGCTGCGTCTTGTGCCTTTGCTGGCTTCTGTTCAGGATATGAAACGCATGGATGAAATCATGGCCGCATGGCATCCTGAGACGCTGTTTCATGCTGCTGCCTATAAGCATGTGCCGCTTGTTGAGCATAATTTGGCGGAGGGCGTCAAGAATAATGTGCTGGGGACGGTCAACACTGCACAGGCAGCCATTCATCAGGGCGTAATTGATTTTGTGTTGGTCAGCACAGACAAGGCTGTGCGCCCGACCAATATAATGGGGGCCAGTAAAAGGCTGGCAGAAATGTGCCTTCAGGCTCTGTCTGAGAAGCAGCAAACAACCAGGCTGTCTATGGT
Organism: Alphaproteobacteria bacterium; assembly: GCA_038125645.1. GTDB lineage: Bacteria > Pseudomonadota > Alphaproteobacteria > Puniceispirillales > Puniceispirillaceae > JADHLI01. Next base: position 1,330 of record JAYPEG010000084.1, on the reverse strand, counting down.
CAGGTTTGGCAATGTGCTGGGGTCATCCGGTTCTGTGGTGCCGAAATTCCGCCAGCAAATCAGAGAAGGCGGGCCGGTAACCGTCACACATGCTGATATGACGCGCTATTTCATGACCATTGCTGAGGCTGCCCAACTGGTGATTCAGGCCGGCGCGATGGCAAAAGGGGGCGATGTTTTTGTGCTGGATATGGGTGAGTCTGTTCGGATACTTGAACTCGCCCGCCGGATGGTGGCGCTGTCGGGGCTGAGTATAAAAGATGATGATAATCCGGGCGGTGATATTGAGCTGTCATTTACCGGACTAAGGCCGGGCGAAAAACTGTTTGAAGAGCTGCTCATAGGCAATAATCCAGAGCCGACCACACATACCCGGATTATGAAAGCTCGTGATGATTTTATGCCCTGGACACAGATGGAGACAGAGCTGGGCGCACTTGAACATGCGATAAACACTAATGACATTCAGAAGATAAGGCAGATCATAGAAAAGCTCGTATCAGGATATCAGCCGGAACAGACTATTGTTGACTGGGTTTATCTGGAACAGAACAGCCCCAAGACAGGCACAGCTGAAACCATTTAGCCCGGACCCCTGCTGACAATCAAAAAAGCGGAGGCACCAGAAAGCACTGGCGCCCCCCCCGGTCTGTCTTAAATCAGAACAGCGTTTCTGCAGAGTGCCCCTAATTTCCGATCTGCGCCAGAATTTCATCGAGGCTGGCTTTGGCATCGCCATAGAGCATGCGTGAATTCTCTTTGTAAAAGAGCGGGTTTTCAATGCCTGAATAGCCGCGGCCCTGACCGCGTTTGGAGATAATCACCTGTTTGGCTTTCCAGACTTCAAGGACCGGCATACCGGCAATCGGGCTATTCGGGTCTTCCTGGGCGGCCGGGTTCACAATGTCATTCGCGCCCAGAATAATCACAATATCGGTATCCGGGAAATCTGAGTTAATTTCATCCATTTCCAGAACGATATCATAGGGTACTTTTGCTTCTGCCAGCAGCACATTCATATGACCGGGCAGGCGCCCAGCAACCGGGTGAATGGCAAAGCGCACTGACTTGCCTTTAGCGCGCAGGCGGCGTGTCAGCTCTGACACAGCTGACTGGGCTTGGGCGACCGCCATGCCGTAACCGGGCACAATGATAACAGAGTCAGCCTCATTCAGATCGGCGGTGACACTGGCGATATCTGTTGCTGTCATCTCGCCCTCAACTTCTATCTGCGGGCCTGTAGTTGTCCCCCAACCGCCAAAAATGACAGAGATGAAATTGCGGTTCATCGCCTTACACATGATATAGGACAGGATAGCACCTGAGGCCC
>JAYPEG010000083.1:2155-2824 GCA_038125645.1 Alphaproteobacteria bacterium | reverse complement strand
GCTATGTACTGCAGTCTCTTGCTAGGCTGGAAGACCATCGCGCCGCCGGACATGTCTCAGGGCTTGTCTTTTTTAACTGTCCGACAGCATCTGTCGGTGATTTGTGGGTGCGTGGCGGTCAGGTGAATGAAATCTGGTATCAGTCCTTTCATCTCACAGAACTCGCCATTGACCTTGTCGGGCATAACCGCGAGACAACCGCGCTTTATTTCCGTCATTTCCTGAAGCACTGGACAGCAGGCAAAAGCTGTTTTGATGCCGCATTTGACAGATGGGTGGATAATTTTAACAGCCGTGAGGCCCTCATAGGCGGCTTTTCCTGGTATAAAAGCAATAATGCACGGCGACTGGCAACGATTGACAGAACAGCTGTGGATGAGCGTGCCAAAATCAGTCTGCCATCGGCTGTCCTTTGGGGAGAGGATGATCCGGTGCTGCGCTCTGGCTGGTCAAAATTTCTCTCTCAGCATTTTGAGACTGTCACATGCGAGACAGCCCAGGGGGCCGGACATTTTGTGCATGTAGAACAGCCGCAAAAGGCAGCTGATTTTATTGTGAGATCAATAAAGGAGTTTGCAAAGCAGGGTTAAATATAATCTATAGGTTACCCCGCCCGCCCACAACCACAAACAAAACCCCCCCACCCAAACCACACAACCCACAACCCAC
>JAYPEG010000083.1:0-2145 GCA_038125645.1 Alphaproteobacteria bacterium | reverse complement strand
TTTATTGTGAGATATATAAAGGATTTTGCAATGCAGTTTTAAATATTATGTTTTGGTTTCGCGGGCCGCCCTCATCCTCTTTCTAAAGGCGGCCTCGCTTTGCTGTGTTCCGTCATGCCAGGTGCCGAACAGCCTGTCCACAGGCACAGACCCATCGCCAAAATTCACGTCAAAATATTTATCATGATTGTCGGGCTGACATTGAGTGTCCTGTTTTTCATTAAAAACTATCTGTAAGCAGAACATATAAAACACAGTGAACCTGTCATTGCCGCAGACAGTGTTGTCAGGCTGTCTCTGTTCAATGATAAAATTCGGGGCCCTGATAAAATTAAGCCCGGTAAAAATAGGGCCCGGTGAAAATGAAGCCTGGTGAAAATAGGGCCCCGCGCCCTTGACCGACCAGCGTTCTGACTGATCTATGTTAAAGACAAACTGCCGGAATAAACTGCCGGAATAAACTGCCGGAATAAACTGCCGGAATAAACTGCCAGAATAAACTGCCGGAATAAATTGCCGGAATAAATTGCCTGACGTCACAGTCCGGCCCCTGGGGCCGTCGAGATTCTGCCTGATCCTGCCCGATGTGCTGGTGGCAATCAGGCGTGAAACAGCGGCACTGGTCTGCTGTGCCCAGTGCCTGTGCCCAGTGCCCGTGCCCGTGCGTGATTAGGCTGCCGGCGCGCAATGCCCCCCAGCCCCGCCTGTTCCGCGCAGCCCTGAAGAGGCGTCACTGGCGGCCACAGGCCATGGTGATGAGCTTCGCACAATAGCCATAGAGAACGGCCAGCATAGCGACTGCCAGTGCCGGGCCCATCTTTTCAATATGGCCCCAGACCATATAACGGTTTCCGGCTATGGCGATCAGGCCGATTAAAAAGCCGAGCCAGCCAAAATACACAGCACCATCAGCAAAATTCTCGAAATGCCTTTCAGGGTCATTTTTCATCACAGCAAATCCAGCCGCCCCGCCTGCAACAAAAAGCAAGCTGAGAATGTCAAAATACAGCTGAATGCCGACCACGCCAGCCGCGCCAAAAATGGCTGCCAAACATATCCCCAATCCCAGAAATTTCACCGCACATCCCCTGTCCTGACCTGACTTGGGTATCAGCCTATCAGACGGGCGCATTTGTGTCCACATGGGCGGTGCGGAGAGCAAGGGATGGCGGGCCCGGCATGCGGGGCGCGCTTTCTTATCTGTTTGCAATCAGCTTGAGGGACAGTTTGAAAATACGCCGGTTATAGCCACTGCCTTCCTGTGCCTCAAACACTGTAATTGACGGTTTGGCCTTTGTTTCCTTTTTTGATTGGACGCTGATGCCCGCAGGTAAAAGAATGCCGACATCATTGAGGAACAGCTCAGCATTGTCCAGGAACCAGAATGCGAGGTCATCATTAATCCAGCACAGGGCCAGAATCTTTCCAAGCAGCTGCGGCAGCTCATTTTTGACCTGCTCTGTGTCATCAAAGGTAACTGACGGCACAAGCATGGACACCGCAGACAGCAGCGCCTCTCTGGTTTCATGCACATTGTCCTCAATGACAGCAAGTGCAGTGGTTTCTGATTTTGGACTCATTCAGGGTGCGGCGGCTTGCGAAAGGATTAAGGATTAAGACTAATTTTTATACGTGAAGGGGAGGCAGCTGTATCACATTTTATTCATTTAAACTGCAGGCACGCCCCTCTTTTTTTTATTCTAGCTGTGCTGGCTATTCCGAGCAGATGCGTTCCTGCCACTTGCTATTGGCTAAAAGCTGTACAGTCTTCGCACTGCCCATAACAGATCGTCACCGGCCTTAACCCTGGCCAGTAATTTTCTCTGGCCAGTAATCCTCAAGACGCTGTGTCACAGACTGTGCTGCACGAACAGCCCCAGCATATGATTTGGTTCACAGGCTAAAGGATAGGCGAGGGAAGGCATAATACTGCCTTACATCATTGGGAACACATCTTGTATAGTAATAGATGTCAGCCCTGCATGACACATATTGGGCATCAGATTTGTACATCACTCTGTACATCACACATCTGCTGCAAACATAGTATATGCCTACATTTCAATGAGATGCACATCATGTGATGGGAAAAATGGTGCTGGTGGAGAGACTCGAACTCCCAACCGCCCGATTACAAATCGGGTG
>JAYPEG010000082.1:0-2943 GCA_038125645.1 Alphaproteobacteria bacterium | reverse complement strand
ATACCGAGGGTAATGTCATGTTTGCAGTGGCTGCAGTGGTTTCTGCAACAGCCCCGCTGTTTGTGCTGGTGATGTTTTTTCAGCGCCGCATTGTCTCTGGACTGACAGCTGGTGCGGTCAAGGGGTGAGCGTGCAATGGTAAAGGGAAGCCGCCCAGAACAAGCCTATCGCAGCCGTGACACTGACCTGTCAAGAACCGGGGAAACCCGCCATGTTATCGAAAGCATGGTCGATGGTCTGAACGATCACCGGATAGAGGATATAGGGGCCTTTTTTGCAGAGAATTTTTGCTGGTGGGGCAATCAGGGATGCGGCACAAAAATAGGTCTGCAGGCCTTCCAGGACAATTGGCAGCGTCCCTTTCAGGCGGCCTTTTCAGACAAGGTCTGCATTGATGAGGCCCGCCTGTTCATGGGCGAGTGGGCCGCCGCTTTTGGCAGGCAGGAAGCCGTGCATAGCGGCCTATTCATGGGCATTGCGCCAACCGGCAAACGGGTTGAGATCCGCTATATGGATTTCTGGAAGGTCGTTGACGGAAAAATTGTTGAAAACTGGGTGATGGTGGATTTTCCCCATGTAATGGCACAGCTGGGTGTTGACATTTTTAACGGAGAGGGATGGGAGGCTTTTGATACGGGCCAAAAACAGCCGCCCCGTCCCGACAGGGAATAGCAAATGAGTGACGCCTATCATGATAACAAGGCAGCGGTCAGGATATTGTCCAAATCACTGTATGATTTTGACGCCGGGTCAGTGCGCGCTGCCCTTGATCGGCTGGTATCAAGGACGGCTGTCTGTCATTTCTTTCATCCGCTTGGGGACATTCCGGGCGATCAGATTTTTGAGCAGGTGTTTGCGCCTTTGGCAGGCGCCCTGCCGGATGTCGAGCGGCGTGACCTTATCTGTATTGCCGGGGCAGATGAAGACACACAGAACTGGGTTGGATGTGCCGGACATTATGTTGGCAGATTTATGGCGCCATTTATGAATATTCCGCCAACCGGACATGCCGTTCATATCCGCTTTCATGAGTTTTACCGCTTTGCTGATGGCCGCATCGTTGAAATTCAGGCCATATGGGATTTGCCGGGTCTGATGATGCAGGCCGGTGTCTGGCCGATGGGCCCATCGCTGGGCCGCGAATGGTTTGTGCCCGGCCCGGCCAGTCAAGACGGGCTTTATTCAGATCATTTTGATGAAAGGCTGAGTGTTGCCAGCAGGGATCATGTAAAAGATATGTTGAATGCCATGCAACGCTTTCCCTCACAGGGCGGGCCAGAGGTGATGGATCTGGAAACATACTGGCATCCCCATTTCAGCTGGTACGGGCCCTCTGGCATTGGAACGACACGCGGCATTGATGGGTTTCGCCGCTGGCATCAGACGCCCTTTTTAAAGGCAATGCCTGATCGTGGTCAGTATTCAGACGCTGTCGTCCCGCATTTCTTTGCTGAAAATTTGTATGTTGCGGTTACAGGCTGGCCGACGATGGCACAGACACTGACATCCGGCGGCTGGCTTGGCATTGCCCCGGCGGACAGGAAAATTACCCTGTGCTCGCTGGATTTCTGGCGGCTTGAAAATGACCGTATCAGGGAAAACTGGGTGCTGGTGGACTTGCTGGATGTCTGGGCACAGCTGGGTGTTGATGTCATGGAACGGATGAACGAGCTGGCAGGGGCCACCAGCCTGTCTTCTGTTCAGACCAGACAGGAGGCATGCGGTTGAGCGGTCACAGCAGACAGTCATCAAATACTGGCACCGAACGGCCGGCCGCCGCCGGCCGGGCAACCTCTGCTGATGTGGCGCGCCTTGCAGGGGTAAGCCAGTCAGCGGTCAGCCGGGTATTCACTGACGGCGCGTCAGCATCGGCAAAGACAGCCGAAAAAGTCAGGAAGGCAGCTGAAAAACTGGGGTATAGGCCGAACAGGCTGGCCCGTTCACTTCTTACTGGAAAATCATTTATTGTTGGTCTGGTTGTCGCCTATCTGGATAATTATTTTTATCCTGAAGTGCTCGAAAAGCTCTCAAAGACCCTACAGCAGGAAGGCTATCATGTCCTGATGTTCATGGCTGCACAGACTGCAGACAATATTGATGATGTTGTTGAGGAGATACTTGAATATCAGGTTGATGCGATTGTTACGGCTTCGGTTGCGCTGTCATCAGAACTGGCTGACAGATGTCTGTCCGCCGGCATACCTGTTGTCCAATTCAACCGGGTTCAGGAGCGTAGCGGTTTTTCCTCTGTGACAACAGATAATTACCTGGGGGGTGCTGAAATTGCCCGTCATCTGATCGCACAGGGCTATCACAGATTCGGCTATATTGCCGGATGGGAGGGGGCCTCGACACAAAGGGACAGGGAAGCCGGGTTCTGCTCTGTTCTAGAGGAAAATGGCCATGCCCTGATGTTCCGGGCGGTCGGTAATTTCCGCACTGAACAGGCCTATGAAGCCGCACATGCCCTTATTTCTGCACAGCAACGCCCAGACGCGCTGTTCGTTGCCAATGATGCGATGGCACTTGTGGTTATGGATGTTCTGCGGCATGAGGCCGGGCTGAATGTGCCCGGGGATATTGCTGTTGTGGGTTATGATGATATCCCACCGGCCAGCTGGCCAAGCTATAATCTGACTTCATACAGCCAGCCTGCTGATGAAATGGTTGAGAACACAGTAGCCCTGCTGATGCAGCATATCGAGGCAGAGGACAGAGACCCGCGCCGGGTTATCATTACTGGCCGCCTGAAAATACGGGCCTCCAGCCAAAGGATGAAAGGGGCTTGAAATGCAGGGATTTGACAGCAGGTTCAAAACATTTCCTGATTATATTTTGGGCATTACCCATGAAATATGGGAAGAAAAGCAGGTGGAAACCCTTCATCACTATTACAGTGATGATATCATTGTGCGCTCCCCTTCATCTGTGGTTGTTGGGAGC
>JAYPEG010000081.1:0-3142 GCA_038125645.1 Alphaproteobacteria bacterium | reverse complement strand
CTGAAAATCAAGCGCACGCAATATGGGCCCCAGCTGGCTGGCTGCCGGGCCCGCAGCCAGCATCTTAGTCTTATGTCCAGCCGGATGTATCGGGGCCATAATCGCCATATCAACATAATCAATCTTTCTTTCTGCAAAGCTGATGCTGATGGCTCTTTTTGTGCCGGGCGATACAGAATTGGCATCTATGAATATCTGCCCGGGCTTCAGATGCGGCAGCACAGAAAGCGCAGCTGCCTCTGCTTCATCAGCTGTAACGACTGAGATGATGATGTCGCTGGCCCCTGCCAATGCAGCCGGGTCGCCAAGAAGCCTGTTGCCAGACTGTCTGGCTGGCGTTCTGAATATATCAGAGCTGCCAGCTGCCCGGTCATAGGCACAGCATTGCAGTGAAAAATCCCTGTTCAGCGTGGCGGCCATTGTGCGCCCTGCCTCTCCAAAGCCAAGAAAACCAAGCCGGGCCTGTTTCATTCCGCCTGTCCCCTGTGTCTCCATAGCTAGAAGCAGGCCCGCAGAAAGGCATGGGTGCGCTGGCCAGCCAAAATAGCGCTGTCCTTATGGTATTGCGCCCGGTGATCACAGTTAAATCCGTGGTCAGCGTCATAGATATGAATGACTGCTGCGGGCTGGGCGGCGGCAAAAGCTGTGACGCTGTCAGCCGGGATAGACGCATCGCGGCGGCCGAAATGGGCCATAACCGGCAATCGGGGCTGACTGTCACGCAATGCCGGCAGCTCTCCGCCATAATAACAGACAGCAGCGGCAATATCCAAGGGCGCACACGCAGCACGAAAGGCGAGTGATCCGCCCCAGCAATAGCCGATGACTGCCTTTGGCAGACCTGAATCCAGACGGGCAACAGCAGCTGCTGTATCAGCGAGGGCTGTGTCTGCCGCAGCCTCTTTCAGGGCCAGCCCCTGTTTGATGCCAGCCTGGTCATAGGCCAGTTCTGCTGCCGGTGCCTGGCGATGGAACAGGGCCGGGGCAACGGCCTGCCAGCCAGCCGCAGCATAGCTGTCACACACCTGCCTGATATGGGCGTTCAGCCCGAATATTTCCTGCAGAATGACCACGCCGCCTATGCACGCACCGGCCGGGCGGGACTCACAGGCGGCAATCTCTGCCCCGTCTGCAGAAACAAGTGTGATCATCTCAGCCATCACTGTATCCTCTCATTTATAACTCCAGATGGACTAGAAGGGCAGCCCGACATAATTTTCTGCGACCGTCTGCCGCCCGGCAGCCGATGTCGTAATATAGGAAAGCTCTGCCTCTTTCATTTTCTGCTCAAACGGATCATCGCTGAAACGGTGGGTCAGATTGGTCATGTACCAGCTGAATCTCTCAGTCTTCCAGACGCGTTCAAGTGCGCGCACAGAATAATTGTCCAGCGCCGCCTCATCACCATCATGAAAAAAGGCTGACAATGCCTGTTCCAGATAATACACATCTGAAATTGCCAGATTCAGCCCTTTTGCCCCGGTTGGCGGCACCACATGGGCGGCATCACCAGCCAAAAGCAGGCGGCCAAAGCGCATTGGCTCTGCAACAAAACTCCGCAAGGGGGCGATGGATTTTTCCAGTGACGGGCCGGTGATCAACTGATCTGCCAATGCCTCTGGCAGGCGTCTTTTCAGCTCATCCCAGAACGCATCATCTGACCAGTTTTCAACCTGGTCATCCGCAGCACATTGAATATAATAGCGCGAGCGTGTCATAGAGCGCATAGAGCACAGCGCAAAGCCGCGTCTGGTGTTGGCATAGACAATCTCGCTGGCAACCGGCGGCGTATCAGACAAAAGACCCAGCCAGCCACAGGGATAAAGTTTTTCAAACAAAGTTATTGCCCGCGCCGGCACCGACGCACGACAGACGCCGTGATAGCCATCACATCCAGCAATGACAGCACAGCTGATTGTCTGTTTCTTTCCGGCTGTCTCAAAACTGACCACAGGTGCCTGGCGCTCAAAGCCACTTATGCTGACATTTTCTGCTGAATAGATTGCCGGGCTGCCTGAACGGGCGCGCAGATCACACAAATCGCGTGTGACTTCTGTCTGGCCATAGGCTGTGACGATCTTACCGCCTGTCGCGGCCCCGAGGGCGATCGAGGTCAGCTGGCCGTCAAAGGCAATCTGCACAGCATGATGGGGGATGCCCTGTTCTGCCAGACGCTGACCTGCGCCTGCTCTTTTCAGCATATCAACACTTGTCTGCTCCAGAATGCCGGCACGGATGCGCGCTAGGACATAATCTTTGGTCTGGCGTTCAAGAATAATATTGTCAATGCCGGCCCTGTCCAGCAAACAGCCCAGAAGCAGACCCGCCGGGCCTGCCCCGACTATCACAACCTGTGTTGATAATGTCATCTGACCCCCTTCAGCCTAGACAGATAATCGCGGGAATACCCGTCTTGTATTGCCCTCAAATATCATGTCCTTCTGCGCTGCTGTCAGGCTGCTATTCGCCTCTATATAGCGTTTGGTATCGTCATAATGATGGCCGGTGCGCGGATCGATACCCCGCACCGCCCCTATCATCTCTGAAGCAAAGAGAATATTTTTTACGGGAATCACCTCCAGCAGCAGGTCAATGCCATCTTGATGATAAACACAAGTGTCAAAATAAATATTGTTCAGCACCCGTTCATCCAAATCCCCCAACCCCTTATCCTGAGCAATGCCGCGAAAGCGTCCCCAGTGATAAGGCACCGCGCCGCCGCCATGCGGAATAATGATTTTTAGTTCTGGAAAATCACTGAAGACATCAGAAAACATTAATTGGGTAAAGGCCGTGGTATCCGCACCCAAATAATAGCTGGAGGTGGTGTCGAGCGCATGGTGACAAGCACCGGAAACATGGATCATAGCCGGTATGTTAAGCGCGCACATTTTTTCGTAAAACGGATACCAGTAGCGATCCCCGAGGCGCATCTCTGACCACTGGCCGCCAGAGGGATCAGGGTTAAGATTACATCCGATAAAACCCATTTCACTGACACAGCGCTCAAGCTCTGCGATACTTGTTTTTAAATCTGTGCCCGGGCTCTGTGGCAACTGGCAGACAGGCGCAAAATTATCCGGAAACAAATCACACACGCGCCGGATCAGGTCATTTTGCTGTTCTGTCCATGCCTGCTAGG
>JAYPEG010000080.1:880-3148 GCA_038125645.1 Alphaproteobacteria bacterium | reverse complement strand
GTTGCCAAGTGCATGCTGGGGATAATATTTCAGCTGGCAGCAAGGATAGATAATTCCGTCAGCCCCAAGCAGCGGATGAAATTTTTGCTTGTGACAGAAACTGTAATTCTTTTCTTTCTTCTCAAGGGCCTGAAAGCGGTCTTTTTGTATATAGACAACAAAGTCAGTATCGTTCAATGCGGCGGCAGCTGCCTGTTGTTCATTAATGACAGGCATCAGAGGTTCATAATCAACAGGCACGCTGGCAATCGCCGGGACATAACGGATATATGACGCACCCAGCCCCTTAACCAGAACCGCTGCCTCATATATCTCATGATAATTTTCCGGCTGGATAATAAAGTTTACGCCAATATCCAGTTTTTTGTTCGCCTGTCTCAATATTCTGATATTTTCAGCAATGCGGTGAAAATCACGCATACCACCAGAGGGGCGGTGCAGCCGGTTATGGATTTCAGCACTTGCAGCATCCAGGCTGACACGTATCCATACTGCCTGTTTCAGTAAATCCGGATAAATTTTCAAAGACAGGTTAGTGATCATGCCGAACTCAATATCAGCACCAATCACAGCGTCCAGCATCTGATTGATATGAGGGTGACTCAACGGCTCACCGCCGCCGGAAAAGGTTATGGCCTTCATGCCAATATCCCGACACTCATCAACAAAAGTTCTGAAACGCTCAATTTTCAGGCGGTGGCCCTGCTCATAAATGGTGCTGTTCCGCGCACCGTCGATCTCCTGGGTATAAGAACAGCGAACACAGTCATGATTGCAAAATGCAGTGGGGTCTATCTCTATATGGACAGGGTATTTACGATGAATATCGTGATGAATGATTTTAAACGGGCTCAGTGCCTGACGATTATGCATTACACTTCTTCAGTTAACTGACATTTGAGAGATTACCAAACAATCCTGACCTGAGATTATTTTTTTACCCATCAGGCATATCATCGGGTCTGATCTGGCCAGTCTCATGCTCATGTTCAATATCTGACAGCTGGTTACCTTGTGCTGGCTTTTGTGCCATCTGTTGTTCAGCCATATTTTGCGCTGAATAATTATCAATCAAATCAACAGCTTTAAAGACGGCATTGTCTTGTGCTGAAAGCATGTCCTGACCTTCAGGCCCCTCTGTCAGGGGCCTGTCTGAATCGGCCAGCAGGCCCTGGGCCTTTGCTGTCATAGCCAATGCATCTGTCCCTTCTGATGCAACTGGAAAAGGAGCGTCTGAATCAAGTCTCATGCCATGCGTGGCGGCCAGATTATCTGTCCCCTCAGGGGCCACTGGCCAGGGGCTGTCTGAATCAAGTCTCATGCCATGCGTGGCGGCCAGCGCGTCCGCCCCCTCAGGGGCCATCGGATAGGGATCATCTGTATCAAGTCCCATGCCATGCGTGGCGGCCAACGCGTCCGCCCCCTCAGGGGCCATCGGATAGGGATCATCTGTATCAAGTCCCATGCGATGCGCAGCGGCCAGCGCGTCCGCCCCCTCAGGGGCTTCGCTAACCGGCCGGTCTGAATCACCAAGAAGTGTATTATCCTTCACAGCCTTTCCCAGCGCATCTGCACGCTCTGGTGCCTCTGCAACTGGCCGGTCTGAATCGCCGATTAGGTCATGGCTCTCTGCTTTAACAGTATCGCTGTGACTGAAATTACCAGAAATTTCAGGGCCCTGAGTAACCGGCCTGTCTGAATCCCCGACCAGCTCATGCGGGTCTCTGTTTATTGCAAACCCATCCGGAACATCCGGCCCAGCAGTAATCGGCCTGTCTGAATCCCCGATCAGCTCATGCGGTTGCTTTGTCATCACCACACCATCGAGCGGGCCCTGTTCCTGCGAAGGGGATCTGTCTGAATCGCTGCCAGGATTATGTTTTTCTGCTTTGCTGTTATTTTCAGGAGTTTTTTTATCTGCCATCTTTACCCACCATTATTTTACTCACGAACAATCAGGCACCTGCTTCTATCTTATAAGGTAGCAAGAAAATTGATACCTAAAATTACCCCCAGCCGAATAAACCAGAGGCAGCGCCAACAAGATATCAGCTTATAACAGGTCTCGCTGCGCCAGATTGCGCATCAGATCAGCACAGCCAAATGTCCAGGGCGCACAGGCTGTGGACAAATCCATTACATTGAACAAGCTGCCGAGCTCTGGAGAGGAAATGGTTACCCTGTCGTCTATTTTATGGGTGAAACCCTCTCCTTTCGCGCCCCTGTCCTTTGTTGGGGCGAACATGGTGCCCAGAAACAGCATAAACC
>JAYPEG010000080.1:0-870 GCA_038125645.1 Alphaproteobacteria bacterium | reverse complement strand
GCATAAACCCATCTGGATAGGCATGATGGGCACCAATGGTCTGTGCCACAAGATCAGCCGGATCGCGGCTGATTTCACGCATCATGCTGACACCGTCAAGCTGAAAACCGTCAATACCGGCAATATGCAGACGCAGCTCTGCAGAGCGCACATTGTCCAGCGTGTAGCTGTTATCAAAGAGACGAATGAACGGCCCAATAGCACATGACGCATTATTATCCTTAGCCTTGCCCAGCAACAGGGCTGAACGCCCCTCAACATCACGCAGATTGACATCATTGCCAAGACTGGCGCCCTTTATCTGGCCACGTGAATTAACCGCCAGAACAATTTCCGGCTCTGGATTATTCCAGCCGGACATAGGGTGCAGACCTGCGCGCGCGCCCCAGCCAATCGCGCTCATGGGCTGGCTCTTTGTAAACACCTCAGCATCAGGCCCTATACCGACTTCCAGATATTGTGACCACATATCTTCGGCAATCAACGCCTGTTTAACCTGTTCTGCCTGTTCAGAACCGGCTTTGAGATCAGATAATCTGGTGCCGATAATTGACTGACAGCGTTTGCGGATAGCCTCTGCGCGTACTGGATCACCGCTGGCCTTTTCCTCAATAACACGCTCTATCATAGAGCTGGCAAATGTTACGCCACAGGCTTTGATCGCCTGGAGATCACATGGGGCCAGAAAATGCGCGTGCCCCTTATCGATATCGCCGGACAGGCTGTTTCTGCAAATTTCGTCCAATGTAGCAAAGGCATCTGTCATTGCAGCCGCTTCTCTTGCGATGGCACAGCTGTCATCAGCCTCTGTCAAATCGCGCATAGTCGGTATGTTCTTGCTTGTAATGTCAAAGAGCTGACCGTCATGAC
>JAYPEG010000079.1:2954-3163 GCA_038125645.1 Alphaproteobacteria bacterium | reverse complement strand
CGCAGCGACTGTTTATTGCCAATGACTATCAGAATTTCACCATAACGGACACAGATATACAGCGGGCCCGCAGGGCTTATTTTGCCAATATTTCCTATCTGGATGAAAAGATTGGTCAGATTTTCAGGGTGCTTTCGGACAGCGGCTTTGCTGACAATACAGTTATCCTGTTTTGTTCTGATCATGGCGATATGCTGGGTGAGCGCGGC
>JAYPEG010000079.1:2007-2944 GCA_038125645.1 Alphaproteobacteria bacterium | reverse complement strand
TCTGGTTCAAGATGAGCTTTTTTGAAGGCGCAGCGCGGACGCCGCTGCTGCTCTGTATTCCGGGGTATGATGGGCGCACCATTGACCAGCCTGTATCCAATCTGGATATTGTGCCGACGATTGCAGAGCTCGCCGGGCTGGATGTCAGTGCCCTGGCACAATGGCTGGATGGAGAGAGCCTGTTGCCTCTTTTGTCAGCTACTGCACGCCGGGCACTTGTGGCAATGGAATATGCGGCTGAGGGGTCAGAGGCACCGTCGGTGGCGCTGGTGGACGGGCATTACAAATATATCCGCTGTGCGCTGGATCCTGATATGATGTTTGATCTGGCCGCTGACCCGCATGAACGGGTGAATATTGCAGATCAGCCTGCCTTTCGCACACAGGCGCAAGCGATGCGCGCTGATATTGACGCGCGCTGGTCGCTGGCAGATTTTGACCAGTCTGTCAGATGCTCTCAGGCACGGCGTCTGCTGGTTTATGACGCCTTGCGAAATGGCAGTTATTTTCCATGGGATTATCAGCCTCTGCAAAAGGCCTCTGAGCGCTATATGCGAAACCATATGGACTTGAATATACTAGAGGACAGCCAACGCTGGCCGCCCCCCAGATAAGTAAAAAAAACTGCTGGTCAATCGTGCGGTTATCTCTTAATACCAAATAACGGGGCCGCTTGGGGCCCTGAAGGCTGGCTGCCCGTCGCGGTCAGCACAGCATGGTTATTTTATTTTAAGCAGGTTTCCAGATGGCACAGATTTCACCTGAATTACTTAACGATATCCGCAGCCAGTTTGCACAGATTGACAGCTGCCCCGTTCAGGGCCCGCGCATTTTCTTTGAAAATGCAGGCGGGGCCCTTACCCTCAATTCGGTTGTGGACTGTTCAAAGACCTATGCGGCGATCCCGGATAATCAGGGACGTGATAATCCCGGCTCG
>JAYPEG010000079.1:0-1997 GCA_038125645.1 Alphaproteobacteria bacterium | reverse complement strand
GTTTATGAATGCGCCTGACGGCCAGTTTTTTGTGGGCGAAAGCGGCACAGAGCTGATTTTCCGGCTGGTGATGAATGCCTGTCTTGGCACCGCACAGGGCGGCATTGTGCTGGGGTCAAGCGTTGAGCATCCAGCAACCAGAAGCGCCTGCGCGCGCTGGGCAGGGCTGGGTGGAAAAACACACAAGCTGGTTACCCATGACAATGAAAAGGGACTGGTAACAGCCGCTGCCTATGGCGAGGCTGTAACAGCTGATACGCGCGTGGCGACGATTTTGCATACCTCGCCCGTCACTGGAATGGGCATGGATGTTGCGGCGATTGTCAGGGAGATCAGAAAGACGGCTCCTGACTGTTTTATCATTGTTGACGGAATTCAGCATGCAGCACACGGCCAGATTGATATCGCCTCTTATGATGTGGACGGCTATGTCATTTCGCCTTACAAAATGTTTTCGCGTCACGGCTATGGTCTGGCCTGGATATCTGATCGCCTGACCAAACTGCCGCATGACAGCCTGCTGGACGGGCCAGCAGAAAACTGGGAGCTTGGCACGCGTGATACCGGCTCCTATGCAACCATGCTTGAGGTGGTGAAATATCTCGAATGGCTGGGTGGCCGGGTCAGCACAGAAACTGACCGCCGGCAGAAATTCATTGCGGCCGGAAAGGCAATTCATGCCCATGAAAAAACCCTTACAGACGCGATGCTTTATGGCACGGGCAATCTGGACGGGCTGGCCGAGATGGAAAAGGTGCATATTCTGGGCGGCGTTGACAATCCGGCCCGCGAAGGTCTGGTTTCTTTATATGTTGACGGTCTGAGCTCTGCCGATGTGGTGGCAAAGCTGAATGAGCAGGGCATCCGCACGCATCTGCGCAAAGCTGATCATTATTCAGGCAATATTCTGACTCCGCTCGGCCTTGACGGCTGTGTGCGCGTGTCGCTGTGCCATTATAACAGCGTGCATGAGGTTGCACAGTTTCTGGCGGCAATGAAAGCTATCGCTGCCTGAAGGTTTCGCAAACTTTGCGGTTCTGTTGCTGTGGCTGTGCCGCGCCGACGGCGCGCGCGGGCCTGCTGCGGTTAATGACAGGCTTTGCCCAGTGCCTTGAGGCGCCAGTAATTATAGGGCAGGGGTGTGATGAACCCAGCCAGCAGCATAAAGGGCATAACCCACAGCGTCAGCCTCGCCCCGCCGGTCAGCCAGACATCAACAATATTCATTGCTGCTTCCATTGAAATCATGGATATCAGTGACATGCCAAAAGCAGTTCGCAATGCCAGTGCCAGTGCCATCTGGCGCGACAGAATAATGGTCTCAAGGATAATTGATGTTAAAAGACCGTTGAAAATTGCCAATGACATAATCGCAATGGTAGGCCAGGCAATGCCAGTCATCTGGAAATAGGCAATTGTGCCCATATCCCCTATAGAACAGCCCAGCAGACACCATGACGTGTTATAAGCCGCCCGCTGCCATGTGTGACGGCATGTCCAGTGAATGTTCAAAGGTGCGGCTAAAACAGACATCGCTCTGGTTCCGGTGATTTATGAGATAGGCTTACCGTGTTTCCTAGATATAATGGCCAATCCTGCAAATACAAGAAGAATTGAGAAAAGATGATACAGATGAAAGCGTTCATCAAGCAGCCATACCCCGAGAACGGCGCTGTAAACCGGCACCAGGTTGGAATAGACGCCGGCGCGATCCGGGCCTATCAGATCAACGCCGCGCATATAAAAAACCTGTGACATGAATGACGGAATAAGCGTGATATATAAAATGACCATCCAGCTTTTGGCGTCATCTGGCCACAGAGAGGCCCCGGCAAGGCTTTCAGCAATGACAAGGGGCACTGATAAACACCATGCGGCCCCGGCAAGAAACATCATCATGGTCATATTATCTGCCGGCGGGCGGCCGCGCAGCCCGATAGTATAGCCGCTGTAAAACAGACAGGATAACAGCATCAGCCAGTCGCCAGCATTAATGG
>JAYPEG010000078.1:3884-4112 GCA_038125645.1 Alphaproteobacteria bacterium | reverse complement strand
AGGCTGGACAGGGGAAAAAAAGCGAGGCCAGTTGTCAGAAAGGCACAGGAATACATGGCCTCAGCTATCTGGAGGCTGTTTTCCTGTGCGCCGCTGTCCTGAGCCTGATCGTGACTGCTGTGACCGCCAGTAATCAGTCACTGTCAGCCCGCCGGGATGATGTTGTGATGAAAAACAGCCAGACGCTGGCCGCATGGCTGAAGCGCCAGCGGAATCTGCGAAAACCCA
>JAYPEG010000078.1:0-3874 GCA_038125645.1 Alphaproteobacteria bacterium | reverse complement strand
CCGCAAAGGCGCTGCGGTTCTGCTGTCAGCCAGCCCCTTCACAGTTGTTTTATGCAGCTGAACGGGCCGGTTGGGCCTCTGTTCAGTTTTAAAAATCCGTTCTATTCAGACCCGCAGAACAGCCCGGTTCTTCTGTATATCCCGGCAGCGGCCGGGCGTCTGCACGCTGGTGATTCCTGTTCTGTTGTTTCAGGCCCGCTCTACAGCGCCTTTACTGATGGCAGCCAGGCGGGCCGCCCGCCCCTATTTACCGGTCTGCTGGTGATACAGAATATTGGTTTGACAGATGATCTTAAAAAACAGGAAAACAGGCTGGCTGTGGGATTTTGTGATCACAAGGATGTTTACAGAATGACAGACAGTGATCTGCTGTTCTGATACAAACGGCCTGTTTTTTGCATTGATTCTGCAAACAAATCAGCCAGAATACTGTTTTGGGGCTGATTTTTGATAACGGAATATCAGCTTCTGTCGATATTATAGTCGATATTATAACAGGGTAGGGCACAGGGCGCGGCCATCAGGCATGTCAGCAGGTCAGGATATGGAACAGGGACAATCTATCTTTGTAGGTAATATCAAGGGCGGTGTTGGCAAGAGCACGCTGACCGCATTGCTGTTTGATTATTTTTCGCAAAGGCGGGCGAAGAGTAAAATCCAGATGCTGGATTCAGACCGCCAGGGCACATCTTTTGAGCTTCTTCAGCCCTTCCTGAAAAATGAGAATATCCGCCATGTTCCCGTCAGTGACAGATTTGACGGTCTCAGCCTTGTAACGCTTGACAGCATCCTGCGCCGGATGCGCGCTGAGCCGGACTCCCTGACGATTGTGGATACGGGGGCGGGATGGCCCGGAAATCTCTGGCAAATGGCAATGAAGGGCGAATGTATCATCATACCGACCTCCCTGTCCTGGGCAGATTTGCGGCCGACAATGGAATTTGTTCAGGAAATGGATGAGCGCAAATTCGGCTCTGGATCAGTGCTGCCGCATTTGATTGTTGTGCCGAACAGAATCCCCCCGTCACAGCGCGATCTCTCTATGCTGACCAAACATCTTCAGGAGACGAATGTTGTTCTGGCCCCACCATTGTCAGATTTATCAGTTGTCAGACATATGACTTCTAATTTCACCGGTCTCAAAGGGGCGCACGGTACCCGCTTCTATGATGAGTTCATCCGCCTTGGTGATTTTATCAATGATTATGTGCTCTCTGGCAAGCTGAACAATATTTATAACAGTTGATCAAACGGTTGCTGCGGTACGGGACAGGCGGCTGGCAACCCATTTATGGAAATGATGGGTGGGATTGTCCATTCTGGGCGAGAATTTCCCACCGTCATAATGCGGGGCCATGCGCCCTTTTTGCATTCCCTCAACCACGCGAATATCCTCAATAAAGATATCTTTCCACATACGCGCGTTGGTGGCGCGCATATCTGCAAACTCTTTGCCCAGTGCCTGTTTGTCAGCATAATATATACTCACCCGCTCGATTGTTTCTGCCTGGCCGACAGGAAGCAGGATAATCGCGTAGCAATGGTCATTATGCACGCCATAGAGAATATTTGGAAACAGCGCGCAGTACTCACCTGCTGTGTCCCATTTCCGCGAGAGATTGGAAAAACGCGGAAACTGTCTGCCGCTGCTGTCAAGCTGGGGGTTGTAAACCAGCGTGCCCTGGCCGGCATAGCCCTCATCATCAAGTATATTATAATGATCCTCAAGGCGGGAATAGCTGTTCAGGCCGGGATGGACAAAGGGCAGATGATAGGCTTCACAATAATTCTCAACAGCCAGTTTCCAGTTGCAGCGCAACTGCAGCTCAAACATCGAATCAGACCCGCCTGAATGGATGGGCTGGTCAAATTCAGCCCATCGCCCGTGCAGCGGGGCGATAAAATCATCAAAGGACGGTGCTGTGCCAGACAGATTGACATAAACAACATCACGCCAGACAACACTTCGGATTTCGGTCAGTGATAATTGCGAGATATCCACATCTTCATGTTCGTGGATGCCGGGCCCGCCAACATGCGGTGTGGCCCGTAAATGCCCGTCCAGATCATAGGCCCAGGCATGATAGGGACAGCTGATCGGCCCGCTCAGCTGTGCCGGCTCCTCAGCCAGAATCATACCGCGGTGGCGGCATACATTCTCAAAAACCTTGACCAGACCGGCCCTGTTTCTGACAATCAGCAGGGGCATATCTGATACAGTCACCGGATAAATTGACCCGGCGCGCGGCACATCACAGCCAAAGCCAATGGCCGTCCAGCCATCATGAAAGACAAGCCCGGCCTCATGCCGGTGCATGGTTGGGTCAGTGTAACAGGCATTCGGCAGACCGTTCGCAGTTTCAATGGGCAGAAGAACTGATTTTATCTGGTTCATGGCAGCACTCTTTTTTATCTCAGGGCTTGACGGCAGAGCCGCAGATGCCCTCAGATTAGGGCGCTTAATAATTGCTGTCTGTCCATTGTGCGCCCTGCAGGTCGGCTTTTGACAACAGCACTGGTTTCCAATGCTCTCTCACAGGCAGTCTTGTCATGACAGTAAAGGCGCGTGCACAGACAATTCATGAAAAGCTGGGCCCGGCCTTTTATGACCAGGTCAGCCCAGCGGTATTTCCGCAGCATATATTGCGCTACCGCAATGATGAGGCGCTGGCTAGAATCGGTCTCGGAGGACTGGATGACCGGGAATTTGTAAAGCATTTCGGTGAATTTGTTCCCATTCCCGGCAGCCTGAAAACACCGCTGGCCCTGCGCTATCATGGCCATCAGTTTGGCGTGTATAATCCAGAGATAGGTGATGGGCGCGGATTTTTATTTGCCCAGTTCACAGAAGCCGGCACTGGCCGTTTGCTCGATTTGGGAACAAAGGGGTCTGGCCGTACAGCCTATGCACGCACCGCGGACGGGCGGTTGACCCTCAAAGGGGCGGTGCGTGAGGTTCTGGCAACAGAAATGCTGGCAGCGCTCAATGTGCCGGTTTCAGCAAGTCTGTCTGTGATCGAGACAGGTGAGGCGCTTATCCGCAGTGATGAACCGTCACCGACCCGCTCTGCGGTGCTTGTCAGGCTGCTGCACAGCCATATCCGCATTGGCAGTTTTCAGCGTCTTGCTTATCTGCGTCAGGCTGAAAACACTGAAAAACTGCTGCGTCATGTCCTGCGTTTCTATTTCAGTGATATTGATCCCAATGCACCGATGGATGAGGTGATCCCGCCATTTCTGAGCGTCTTTACACGCCGGGTTGCCCATATGGTGGCGGCATGGATGGTTGCCGGTTTTGTTCACGGCGTCATGAATACTGATAATTTCAATATCACGGGAGAAAGTTTTGATTTCGGCCCCTGGCGGTTCCTGCCGCATCTCGATACTGGTTTCACAGCCGCATATTTTGACCAGACAGGCCGTTATGCCTTTGGGCGCCAGCCTGAGGCCGCCCTGTGGGCGCTGTGCCGTCTTGCCGACTGTTTCATTGATTATCTTGATTCTGAAATACTAGGAGAGGCACTGTCTGATTTCTACCCGCAGCTGGAGTCGGAAATAGCCCGTCTTGCCCTCTGGCGGCTGGGCCTCAGCCCGGCCCCGGACAAACAGGCACAGGCGTTTGCCGCCTGCCTGTTCCGTGCTGCCGGTGAGAGTAAAATCGGCTGGGATTTGCTATTTCGGGATGCTTATGGCGGGCATATTGACCCGCCGGCGGCTTCACCGCTCTGGGGCCGCAATACAGCGCTGGCTGAATTGAGAGAAGTGTTGGAAACACTGCCCGCAAGGGCCGCTGCCCCGGCCGCACTGGCGGCAGTGAAATCAGCCCCACTGGTCACGCTTGAGATATCAGTTGTCGAGCAGCTCTGGTCAGAGA
>JAYPEG010000077.1:2629-4173 GCA_038125645.1 Alphaproteobacteria bacterium | reverse complement strand
GCCGAAAAAGAGCTGAAACGGCTCCCTGTCACTGTTCAGCCCGGATCAGCCCGTCATAAGAGCAAATAAAGGCGGCAGCAAAAGGGCCGAAAACAATGCGTTCAGGGCCATGCCAACAGTCGCAAAACTGCCAGCGACAGGATGGATCTGGAACGCATGGGCTGTGCCGATGCCATGGCAGTTAACCCCGGTTGCAAGCCCGCGTGCCCGCCAGTCTGCAAAGCCAAGATAATTGAACAGCGGGGTAACCAGAACAGCACCTGTGATGCCGGTCAGAACAGCCAGCAAGGCCGCCAATGCTGTTGGCCCGGCCAGCATTTCAGCAATCCCCATAGCCACAGGTGCCGTCACGCTTTTAGGAGCGAGCGCTGCAATGATATCAGTATCCAGCCCAAAGAGCTGTCCAAGAACAATGGCGCTTGCCCCGGCCACAGCTGCCCCGGCGGCCAGCCCGGCCACCAATGCCCAGCGCGCCCGCCACACGCCAGCCCGGTACCGCCAGACCGGCACGGCCAGCACGATGATAGCAGGCCCCAGGAGGAAATGAATAAACTGCGCCCCGCGAAAATAGAACTCATAGGCTGTGCCGGTCGCCATGAGCGCCCCTGCAATCATAAATGCAGCGACAAGAACTGGATTCAACAGGGCCAATTTGCCGGATTTAAGATAAATCTGCTCAGCCAGCAGATAGGCGCCAAGCGTCAGTGTCAGCCATAGAAGCGGCTGTTCACCAAGATAGACAAATACCTCAGAGAGACGGTTCACAGTCTTTTGCCCCCGTGCGGCAGACCGCGAGTCTCATCAGCATTCGGCGGCGCGGTAAAACGGGCAACGAGCGTAAAACAGATAACAGTCGCAAGCAGCCCCGCCAGTGTGCTGATGACAATGATCACCAGCAGAGACGGGCCAAATGCGGCCAGTTCATCTTTATAGCGGATAACACCGACAGCGGCCGGAACAAATAAAAGAGGCAGAAACCGCAGAAATGTCTCTGCCAGAGCGTCCAGACTCTCAGGCGTGGGAATTCCCAGCCCAAGCCAGCACAAAAGCAGCCCCATACCAATCACCGGCCCTGGCACCGGCAGGCTGAAGAAAACAGCCAGAACGCTACCCGCCAGCTGAAAAGCAAAGATAAAAAATAACCCTCTTATCATGATCTGAAATCTAGCATTATTAGAATGCGCGGGCGACCGGAAAAAATCCGCTGCTGCGGCCAGTATATGAGGCGGCCAGTAAATGATGTAGCCAGTCTGCACAGTGAAAGCGCATCCCAGCCAACATACATATATTTAACGCATATAAATTTATCGCCTGCCAGTTTTTATCGCCTGCCAGTTTTTATCATCTGCCAGTTTTTATCGTTTGTCAGGGAAAATGGC
This sequence comes from Alphaproteobacteria bacterium, assembly GCA_038125645.1. Classification (GTDB taxonomy): domain Bacteria; phylum Pseudomonadota; class Alphaproteobacteria; order Puniceispirillales; family Puniceispirillaceae; genus JADHLI01. The sequence goes on along the minus strand of JAYPEG010000077.1, from coordinate 2,794 downwards.
GGGAGTGACGGGACTTGAACCCGCGGCCTCCGGCGTGACAGGCCGGCGTTATAACCAACTTAACTACCGCCCCGTGGGTTGGTTGAAAGCGCAGAGCGCCGTCGGTGAGGGGGCTTATGAAGAGCTTTGATTTGGGTGTCAAGCGCCTTTCGACCAGGCGTTGCG
>JAYPEG010000077.1:0-2619 GCA_038125645.1 Alphaproteobacteria bacterium | reverse complement strand
TGACAGGCCGGCGCTCTAACCAACTGAGCTACACCCCCAGATCATCACGGGCCATCAGCAGAACAGGCACGCTGACTGCATGATGAGGCTCTTTCCTACCCCTGCCGCCCCAAGCTGTCAAGCCGAATTCAGCACCCGGCGATCATATAGGAAAAATAACATCACACCGTTCAGACCCGTTATTGTTACTTTAGAACTCTCACGCCAGGCAACAGCCCCGGGAGAAAGATGAAAACTGGCCTATTTGTTGCATTTTACCTATAATAGGCCCGTAACACAGTAAAAGGCTATCAGCATGCAGCCGCAGGAAAATCAGGAAATAGAACAGGCGATACAGCGTCTTTCTGAGAAAATGCGCCATGTATCTGCATCGCTTGAGATGACCCGCGCGCCGGTCACGAAAACTGCAGCTAATCAGAATCGTGCAGAAACAGGCAAAAAAAAGGGCGCTGCAAAGGCACACAGCACCCCCATCATCAGCCGTCTGCTGAAATATCTTCTGCTGGTTTGTATTCTGGGTGGAATCACGCTGGGGCTGGCGAGCCTGATATCTCTTTATCTTGACCAGATGCGGCCCCAGTCACAAGCACAGGGCCAGGCTGAAACACCGGCACAAACCAGTGCCGGGGCGCTACCGCAGGACAGCAGCGCACAGCTGCCGGCTGCCCCAGCTTCAGCCCCGGCTGTCAGCACCGGCACAGACACAGCGCCGCAACCGGCCGCCAAAACTGCCCCGCAACCACTAGGAGCTGCAGATTTTGCACTAAGATCCGCACGTTATCAGGCAGTGGAAACAGAATTGGGCCCGGCATTGGATATCTATATCACCGTTGTCAATACCGGTACCGTAGCCGGTCAGCCAGAGCTGTTTGAGATCGAGCTAGTGGATGCGAACAACAAACAGCTTATGGGCTGGCCTATGGCTGTTGCCGCCACTGCCATTGACGCGGGGGCAGAGACCATATTCAAAACCCGTCTTCTGGAACCGCCCCTGGGATTTAAAAATATCCGTGTTTCAATGAAGAAATAAGGCGCGCGACCGCCCCTTTACCCCTTAGTGATCTGCAGTAAAGCTGTAGTCACGCTCTGTCTTTACAACTCTGATACGATAGGCGCTGAACAGCCGGTCTCTGCCCTCTTTCTGGGCCTGTAAATGGTCGAGCTGGCCGCGCCAGTTGATGATCGCCTCTTCTGAGTCCCAGAAAGACAGGCTGAGCAGTTTTTTTTCATCATTAAGTGACTGAAAACGCTCGACAGAGATAAATCCCGGCTGATTGATCAGATGTTCTTTCAGCTGTGCGGCAAGCTCAAAATAGCGGTCTTTACCGTCAGCAAAGGGCCAGACCTCAAAAATTATTGCATACATTATGCCCCCTTCAGACAGGCAGCCTTATCCCTGTTCCTCAAGCCTGTCTGTGGCTGGTGGCGGGGTTGGAACAAGCGCGCACAGACGCGCATACAGACTGTCATCCATCGCCACGCTGTCAGCAGCCAGTGACGGTAGCAGCTGGGCCTCAGTACGCGCTGAAATAATGGGGGCGGTGATTGCCGGATTGCGTGCTGCCCATGCCACTGCCAGTGCGGCCGGTTCTGTGCCTGTCTCAGCAGCGATTTCACACAAATGTGCAGCGGCTGTGTGCATCCAGTCCTGGGCATATCTGCGCTTGTATTTTTCATCCCAGCTGAACCGTCCCTCATTGGCAATGCCGGCTGTGTATTTGCCGGTCAGAAGTCCCCCGCCGAGCGGGCTGTAGCTGATAACAGCTATGCCTTCCGCCGCCGCCATTGGCAGCAGTTCCACTTCTGCCTGGCGTTTAACCAGATTGTACATAGGCTGAATCATCTCAATTTCCGGAAATCCGTTCAGCCGGGCCAACCCCTGTGCCTTCATTACCTGCCAGGCAGCAAAATTGGACACGCCCAGATGAAAGAATTTCTGCTCTCCGCGCAGGGCGGCAAGGGCTGAGAATGTCTCTTCCAGGGGTACATCATCATCAAAACGGTGCAGGAAAAAAATATCTGTATAGTCGATCTGCATCCGTGCCAGGCTGGTTTCCAGCTGACTGCGGATATTGGCAGCAGAAGAACCGCCTGTCGAGCCGGCTTTGGTGATAATGATCAGCTCATCTCTCTCACCTTTTATCAGATCACCCAGAATTTCTTCTGAACGCCCCTCATTATAAACATAAGCCGTATCAAAAAAATTAATCTTATGTTCGCGGCAGGCCGTGTAAAGTGCCGCACTGTCAGCGCTGCTGGCCCCGGCGCCGAACTGCATGGTGCCAAAACACAGAGAAGAAGAGGCAATATTACGCGGGCCGTATTTTCGTGACTGTGACATGGGGCATTTCCTTTGTGACTGTACCTGAAACCTGAATTCCAGCATGGCCGAAATCAGCGTGCCTGAAAATAAAAAAGCGGTGAAAGCCGAGAAATATAAAAAAAGACAGACCGTGTCTGGCCTGTTTGTTGCGTTTCAGGAAGGCTCGGCACTATCAGTGTGCCTGTAACTGCCAGCGGGCCTGTGACTGCCAGCGTGCCTGTGATGGTGGGTGGTGAGGGGCTCGAACCCCCGACCTATTCGGTGTAAACGAATTGCTCTCCCAGCTGAGCTAACCA
>JAYPEG010000076.1:0-4872 GCA_038125645.1 Alphaproteobacteria bacterium | reverse complement strand
GAAGATGGCTGTTTTATTGATCGTGCCGGACGACAGAATCTCGTCTGTGATAACATGGTTCTGGCTGTTCAGATAAATGACCATGAATTTTTCAATTTTTTTATAGCCAATGCGGTTCTTGGCAAAATTCAGCACAGCTTCCCAATTTGACAGAATATCACTTTCCTGAATTTCCTGCTGGCCCAGCCGGTGATAAAACGCCCTCATTGCTGTAAACAGCTCAAAGGCAGCCGGGCCCGCACCTTTGACAGATGTAATCTCAGCCTCAGAGGCATTCAATATTTTTCCTAGACTGCCGAATGTATTTAACAGCTCCTTGACCAGCGGTTTTACATCACCGCGCCGGAAATTCATAAAAAGGATCATTTCCAGTAATTCATGATCGCTCAGCGCCTCGCCGCCGCGTGTCCGCAACTTCGCCTTCATGCGGGCGCGGTGTCCAGGCATGCTCTGTGATAAGATGCTGTGCCTTTGCCCAATCATCAGAGATGCCCCTAAATGCCGGATGGCTGACCATTTGCTGAGAGCAGTATCTCAGATTAAAGTTAAATTATGGTTAACTTTAGGACAAAATATTTGATGATTTCAGCTGGCATCATTGCCAAAAGGGGGGTGATGGTTTCCTGTTTGTGACAGAGTAAAAATTTCTGCTCCATCTTCTGTTATGCCGATGGAATGTTCAAACTGTGCGGACAGGCTTTTGTCGCGTGTCACAGCTGTCCAGCCATCATTCAGAATCTTTGTTGCATAATGGCCGGCATTAATCATCGGCTCTATGGTGAAAATCATTCCCGGCTCCAGCCTGAGACCGGTTCCGGGCCTGCCATAATGCAACACAGTAGGCGAGGTATGAAAGACCCGGCCCAGCCCGTGACCGGTGAAATCACGCACCACAGAAAAACGGTGCTTTTCAGCATGGCTTTGAATTACATGGCCAATATCACCAAGGGTATTCCCTGGCTTTGCCGTTTCAATTGACTTCATCAGGCATTCATAGGTAATACGGGTCAGGTTCTGTGCCTTTATTGACGGGTTACCAACCCAGTACATGCGCGAGGTATCGCCATACCAGCCATTCAGAATGACTGTCACATCAATATTCAGAATATCACCGTTTTGCAGGCGTTTTGGGCCCGGTATGCCATGACAGACGACATGGTTGAGCGAAATACAGGTGGATTTGGGAAACCCCTTGTAATTGAGCGGTGCCGGCATCGCCTCATGAGAGAGGATATAATCATGACACAGGCTGTTCAGCTCATCAGTTGTTATGCCTTCTGCGACATGCTCTGTTATCATGTCAAGGACGCGCGCTGCCAGCGCCCCGGCACTGCGCATCCCTTCAAATGCGTCCTCATTATGCAGTATTACAGCTTCCTGTCGCATCAGCTGGTCTCTTTGGTCACATATATTTTGGTTCTGCCCTGATTGTCTTTTCAGGCTGTTTTGGATAAAACTTCTGAATTATGCGCTCAAAGTGCGGGCTTGTCACCTCACCTTGTGCAAAGGCACGGTATAGCAAAATGGATACAGGGAAGGCAAATGGCAAATCCGCAGGCTGCGATTCTGGTGATTGGTGATGAGATTCTATCTGGCCGCACCAAGGATAAAAACATTGGCTGGCTGGCAGAAGAGCTGACGAAGCTGGGTATAGCCCTGAAGCAGGCGCGGGTGATTGCTGATGACAGGCAGACGATTATCGAAGCGGTCAGAGAGCTGAGCGCCGCCCATGACTATGTCTTTACGTCCGGCGGCATCGGGCCCACGCATGATGATATAACAACAGAATGCATTGCGGCTGCCTTTGGTGTTCGCGTGCAGCGCCATCAAGAGGCCGAGGCACGTTTGCTGCGCCATTATCAGAACACCAACACAGAGTTCAATGCGGCCCGCCAGAAAATGGCAGATATTCCAGAAGGGGCTGAATTAATTGATAATCCGGTCAGCGCGGCCCCGGGATTCAGAATTGAGAATGTTTATGTCATGGCTGGGGTGCCATCAATTCTGCAGGGCATGTTCGCGAGCTTTGCCCCGCGCCTTGCTGGCGGGGTTCAGCCGGTGCGAATTACCATCCAATGCGCTGTGGGCGAGGGGACAATCGCAACAGTAATGCAGGAGGTCTCAGACAGTTTTGCTGCGGTCAGTGTCGGTTCATACCCCTGGTTCAAGCCAGGCCAGTTCGGCACAGCGGTGGTTCTGACCGGACTTGATTTTGATGCCGTTGACGCTGCGGCAGACCGGCTGGAGGCAGAAGTGCGCGCGCTGGGTTTTGCGGCCCGCCGCGATCCGGACAATTCTGTTCTGCGTTGAATCGTCAGCCCCAGGGCCCTCTGGGACGGCGCCTGACAGAGGGCACTGAACCGGCATATTTGCGCTGATAGCGGTGTCTTGCCTCATCGCGTAGCTGGTCAAAGGCAATGGGCTGGGCTGACCATTTTGTCACAGTTTCAGAATCATCTGCGGAAAACAGGCGTACCGATCGGTATTTGAACAGCGGAATCAGGCACATGCCGGTGATAAAGCCGCCAATATGGGCAAAATAGGCAACACCGCCGCCGCCTGACAGCCCGCTGGGCGCAGCGGCAAACTGTCCGGCAATCCAGACACCCAGCACCAGCCATGCCGGCAGAGTGATAATACGGATAAAGATTAATATCAGCATAAAGACCCGAACAGTTGCACGCGGATGCAACAGAATATAGGCACCCAAAATGCCGGCAATGCCACCTGAGGCGCCGACAATCGGCACTTGTGATGAGGGGTCAATAAAGGCCTGTGTCAGCCCGGCCCCGACCCCACAGAGCGCATAGAAAACACTAAAACGCACAGGCCCCATGGCATCCTAAACATTATATGAGAATAACCACCAATACAGCATGTTCGAGAGAAGATGCAGCCAACCGCCATGGATGAACATGGATGAGAATATTGTCATCCATGCAGGTGGGGCCCGCAGTTCAGGCGGCAGGAAATCAAGCCCGAACAGCACCGAGGGTATAATGCCAAACTGAAAGAACAGTGACTGTTCCTGACGCGGGCTGAGGCCGCTCTGCCATAAAAAAATCAGAACACAGGCAGCCAGTATCAAATAAGAAACAAAGGGCGTTCTGCTGGTTGGGTTATTATCAAAGAGCGGCAGAAAAAACATTGCATATAACGGCTATGGCTGATGGCTTTGCGTCTGAACAGAACCAATGCGTCCGTAAAAGGTCATCCGGGCATTTTCAGACAGGCTGATACCGGGTGCATTGTTATAGGCAAGCACTGCCAGCTGGCGTGTACTGTCATCACCAACCGGTGTGACACGATGCAGTGAATTACGCCCCCTGAACAGCAGCAGATCGCCGCCGGCAATATTCATGGCACTGACTGGATGTCTGCCTTTGACGATTCTCTCGCTCAGCCCATAGCCCATATCACCATTGTCAGCATCACGCACATCTTTCACATATTCAAAAATGCCGCCCTGTCCGGCGGGCTGGATCATCAAGGTGACAGCAAAGGATGAATTGTCAAAATGCCAGCCCAGCTCCTCACCGCGGCGCGCATAATGAATATTCACTGATGACAGGCTGTCTGCATAGGGATACAGCGCGTCTTCCTCCAATATGCTGCACAGGGCTGTTTTGAAATCAGAATTGTTATACAGCTGTTTCAGCGGCGAGCTGGTATCGATTTGGTCATCTGTTACACAGCCCTTGGATGAGAGAACCTGATAATTGCGGATATGATCTGCAGCAAAAGCGTCATCTGGCGGGCCCAGATAAATGCTGTGGGTCTGCGGCTTGAAATAGGCATGTTCAAACACAGCCTCAGCCTGTTCTTGCAGGCGTGCAAGTGCCTCAGCGCGTAAAAAGCCGCGCAGCTGAACAGCCCCGTTAGCGCGCAGCTCCCGGCGGTTTGCAAGACACCATTGAGCGTCTGTCAGCCTGTGGGTGTCAGTGTCAACAATCTGATCTATGGACATGGCTGTATGTTCCTGCTCTATGTATGGCAATGAATGAGTTTAAGCATCTATCTGCACAGAGCAGAAGTCAAAAATAAAACGGCCAGCCATAAAAACAATGAAAACAGGCTTGACTTCATCTGGCCATGAAACAAGCTGATCAGGGGCATGTGTCTCTCAACCGCAATTTAAAGGGCATATTTTTATGAGCAGAACCATCATTGATTATTATTTCTCCTCTGTAAGCCCGTGGAATTATCTTGCTTCTGTGCGCTTCCGCCATCTGGCAGAAAGGCACAAAGCCGGTATCAGGCTCTTTGTTATGGATTTGGGCCTTGTGTTTCCAGAAACAGGCGGCTTGCCCCTGCCCAAACGCGCCCCGCAGCGTCAGGCTTACCGTCTGCAGGAATTATCCCGTTTCAGCCGCTATCTGGACGTGCCGCTGGTGCTTCAGCCTGCCAGCTTTCCCCCTTCATCCGGTCTGGGAAATCTGGTTGTCATGGCAGCGAGGGAAGGCGGGGGGACAGACAGGGCCCTGCAGGTGTCTGAAATCCTGTTCAGCCAGCTCTGGGCAGAGGACAGGGATATCGGCTCGCCGGCTGTGGTGACATCCGCGCTGGACAATGCCGGCCTGCCCGGCGCACAGCTGGTTGCCGATGCTAGGGCAAATGAAGACAGATATTTGCAGCTGATAGCAGATGATTCGCGCCGTGCTGTTGATGCCAATATTTTCGGCGCGCCGAGCTTTGTTGTTGATGATCAGGTATTCTGGGGCCAGGATCGTCTGGATTTACTGGATTGGTATCTAACCAGCCGCGCCCGAGAGCAGCGGCCCGAAAGCTGAGAATGCTGTCATGTACATTTGCGTGATTGGTGGGGACACCCGGACTTGAACCGGGAAGGCTTATTCAGCCGACAGATTTTAA
>JAYPEG010000075.1:0-5955 GCA_038125645.1 Alphaproteobacteria bacterium | reverse complement strand
CACGTCGTGCCAGCCGGTCGAGAACAGCATTTATGAAGCTGACATCGCAGGAAAATATATCTGCACGGCCCGCATATTCTGACAGAATCGCGCGGGCCGGGATATGCGCCATAGCCTTGAGTTCAAAAATACCTGCGCGCAGAATACATACCTCATGAATACCAAGACGCTGCAGGCTCCAGCCCTCAGAAAGGCTGGCAGCAATATCTGTATCAATGGCCTCTTTGTCTGTATACATACCTGAAGCCAGCAGCTGAAAATGCTCATCATCTATTGTTTTAACCTTCAGCTGCCTTGCGATGATCTGGGCATAATGGTCAAGAAATTCTGGCAGGGCCCGCTGCATTTCCTGGCCTGTCACACACAGGCTGTAGGCCAGCTGAACAGCAGCAATACGCGCGCCCGCCCGCTTGCGGACAACAACCGGACGCAGCCCAGATATATCTGAAACGGCCTGTTGGACAGATTTTGCGTCTGTTTGCATCAGCTCATCATTCATCTGGCTGCCCCTGTAAAAAACGCCGGCGCAGACCCGCCATTGCCAGTGCCGCGCGCGCGGCATCACCGCCCTTGTCCTTTTCATCGACCCTGGCGCGTGCCCAGGCCTGTTCAGCGGTCTCAACAGTCAAGATGCCATTGCCAATAGCCAGTTGTTTATTGACAGCCAGTTCCATCAGCCCGCGCGCAGATTCAGCACAGACAGTGTCATAATGGCTGGTTTCACCCCTGATCACACAGCCAAGTGCGATAAAGCCGTCATAAGCCGTGCCAGAGCCGGCGGCAAAAGCTATGGCAGCCGGAATTTCCAATGCCCCCGGAACGCTGACTGTATCAAAACCTGCACCGGCCCGCTCAAGGGCTGCTGCGGCCCCCTGGTGCTGTGCAGCCGCAATATCCCGGTAAAAATCAGCCTGAACAATCAGAAAATGCCCTGCCATGCGCCCTGAAACCCCTAATCCTGTTTTGTCTGATGTGGTGAAACAGGCTGCCAGCCGTCAATATGCAGCCCGTACCCCTCTAGGCCAATAACATTCGGCTTTGAGTTTGTCAGCAAAATCATGTTGGTGATATTCAAATCCGCCAGGATTTGGGCCCCCACACCATAGTCGCGCAGCTCATTTGCCTGGGCACCTGCCGGTGCGGCAGACTTGCTGACAACAGCGGACAGGCTTGACATGCTCGCCTCACGCAGCAGGACAATAACACCGCTTCCCCTTTCAGCGATAATCGTCATTGCGCGCTGCAGCTCGCCATGGCGTCTGGTTTTATGGGCCTGACCAAACAAATCAACCATCAAATCCAGCCCATGCATTCTGACCATCACAGGGTTGCCGGGCATCACTTCACCCTTTTGCAGAACAAGATGTTCAACAGATGTAATATCGTTGCGGTAAACCATCAGCCGCCAATTGCCGCCAAACTCAGTATCAATGGCTGTCTCAGCAACCCTTGTCACCAATGTCTCATTCAGCCGCCGCCAGGCAATGAGATCAGCAATCGCGCCGATTTTCAGATCATGTTCTGCTGCAAATTCGATCAGGTCTGGCAAACGGGCCATAGACCCGTCATCCTTCATAATCTCGCAGATCACACCGCTTGGCGCACAGCCGGCCGCCCGCGCGATGTCAATTACAGCTTCTGTATGTCCAGCACGGACAAGCGTTCCGCCATCGCGTGCGACCAGGGGAAAGATATGGCCGGGTGTTGTGATATCACGGTCAGTGGCCTGTGGGTCGATAGCCGCTTCTATTGTTCTGGCCCGGTCATGGGCAGATATGCCTGTGGTGACACCGTCCCTGGCTTCTATTGAAACAGTAAAAGCTGTCTGATGGCGTGATTCATTGCGTCTGTCCATCATCGTCAGACCCAGCTTTTGCGTGCGCTCTCGGGTCAGGGCCAGACAAATCAGCCCGCGTCCGTAACGGGCCATAAAATTCACTGCATCGGCATCGGCAAAACTGGCAACAACACATAAATCACCCTCATTCTCCCGATTTTGATCATCGACAAGAATGAACAGCTTTCCTGCTTTTGCGTCTTCTATCACCTCTTCAATGGGTGACAGCCCGGGGGATGTCCTTACTGCCATAATACGGGCCTTTTTTAACTGCTTATCAGTCGTGATACATAACGGGCCAGCATGTCAATTTCAAGGTGCAAATGCTGACCGGTCTGCGCGCTGCCAAAGGTGGTATGCTGCCATGTATGAGCGATCATATTCACCCCGAAACAATCCCTGTCAACCTCATTGACAGTCAAGGAGACCCCGTCCAGAGCCACAGACCCCTTTTCAGCAATAAAACGCGACAGCGCCGCCGGCACCTGTATCTTCAGGCGGTGGCTGTCCTTTTCTGCTGTTATATCAAGAAGAGTTGCCAGCCCGTCCACATGGCCAGAGACAATATGCCCGCCAAGCTCGTCACCAAGCCGCAATGCCCGCTCAAGATTGATCGCCTGACCGGGTTGCCAGCCACTGATTGCCGTGCGATCCAGCGTTTCAGCAGAAACATCAGCACTGAACCAGTCATCTTTTTTATCTGTAACTGTCAGACAGACACCAGAACACGCGATTGACGCCCCGAGCGCCAGTTCATCACAGGCCCATGGCGTTTCAATGACAAGGCGCCAGTCGCCTTGCTTTTCGATTTGCCTCAGCCGACCGACTGCCGTAATGATACCTGTAAACATAGATGCCCTTATGCCCGGGCCTTGCCGGGTTTACGCTGCCAGATTTTCATAATATCAGCGCCCAATACGCGCTGTTCACACATTATATAATCTGCCAGGCCCGCAAAAACCACAGATGATTTTCCCGTAGCTGACGGGCTGCAGGCGCCATAGCCCTGTTTCAGCACAGTTGGGGCGATAATTTCGATCACACGGTCAGTCAGACCGGCACCCGCAAATGCACTATTCAGTCGCGGCCCTGCCTCTAACAAGAGATTATACCAGCCCCTGTCATAACAGACAGACAGCACATAACGCAGATCAATCCGCCCGTCAGCCCCCCTGTCAGCGCGTATAATTTCAACGCCCTGTCCGGCCAGTTGGCGGGCGCGCTGGTCGCTGGCATCAGGCAGGCAGAATACCAGTACAGGCACCTGTTTTGCTGTTTTACACAGCCGGGCATCAGCAGGCAGACGCAGCTGGCTGTCCAGCACAATCCGCATCGGACTGTCTGCGGGCGAGCCGGCCAGCCGGCAGGTCAGTTCAGGATCATCAGCCATAACTGTATCAATGCCTGTAACCAGCACATCATGGCGGCTTCGCAGGTCATGAACAAAGATTTTTGCGACTGCGCCTGTCAGCCATGTCTGTCTGTTCCTGTCTGCGGCGACAAAAAAATCAGAGCTGAGCGCGACTTTAGTGGTAACACAGGGGCGTCCGGCCCTTTTTGCCTGCATAAAACCAGCCATCGCCGTCTGTGCGGCCTGTGCCATCAATCCGCCCTGGACAGACAGGCCACCGGCCCGCAGACGCGCATCACCCGTGCCGTTGACACGGCTGTCAGGGTCGGCCGCAGCATAGACAACCCGTCCCAACCCGGCAGCCACCAACGCATCCGCGCAAGGCGGGGTCTGGCCATGATGTGAACAGGGCTCAAGCGTTACATAGGCCGTTGCCCCCTTCAGGGCGTCAGACAGCCCATGCGCCGTTGCGCTGTTCAATGCTGCCTGTTCAGCATGCGGACGCCCGCCAGCACCGGTAAACCCACAGCCCAGAAGCTGTCCCCCGGCACTGACCAGAACACAGCCGACTGGCGGATTCTCAGCAGAACGGCCCTGTGCACGCGCACCCTGTATCAGCGCAAGGCGCATCCAGCGCTCATCATCAAATGGAAATTCCGGTGCGCTCTGGCTGTCAGGGCCGCAGGTCATTGACAAAGTCTTCAAAATCGCTGGCATCCTCAAAATTCTTGTAAACTGAGGCATAACGGATATAGCCAACCTTATCCAGTGACAGCAGGGCCTTCATCACCAGTGACCCAATATAGTCGGATGCAACATCCGCATCGCCGGTTGATTCCAGCTTGCGGACAATATCATTGATGGCCATTGCCACGTCATTTTCATGGACTGAGCGTTTTCGCAAGGCAATATTAAATGACCGCTCCAGTTTTTCACGGTTGAACGGCACCTTGCGCCCGTCGCGCTTCAAAACAGAGATTTCACGCAGCTGAACGCGCTCAAAAGTTGTGAAGCGCGCATCACAGGCCCCGCACTGGCGCCGGCGCCGGATAGAGGTTCCATCCTCTGAAGGGCGGGAATCCTTTACTTGTGTATCTTCTGACCGGCAAATCGGACACAGCATTGACGATCACTCCCTGTCTGTTACCAGCTCGCTAACCCTGCCGTTCTAGCATATTAACAGCAGATTGCCACATTATTGATAGATTGGAAACGCCCGGCACAGCGCACTGACCTGAGCGCGCACAGCTGCCTCTGTATCCGAATTGTCATTGCGGTTCGATGCCAGCCCGTCAAGAACATCGCCAATCAAATGGCCGATCCGGGTGAATTCTTCCGACCCAAAGCCCCTCGTGGTGCCGGCCGGCGTTCCCAGCCTTATGCCAGAGGTTACCATCGGCTTCTCCGGATCAAAGGGCACACCGTTCTTGTTACAGGTAATGCCAGCAGCTTCAAGAGAAACCTCTGCGATATTGCCGGTCAGCCCCTTAGGCCGCAAATCCACCAAAACCAAATGCGTGTCTGTGCCGCCAGCCACCAGATCAAGCCCCCGATCAAGCAAAACATCACCCAATATTTGTGCATTTTTTACAACATTTTGTATGTAGTTTTTAAACTCTGGTCTTAGGGCTTCACCAAATGCAACAGCCTTGCCGGCAATCGCATGCATCAGCGGCCCGCCTTGCAGTCCTGGAAATACAGCTGAATTGATTTTGCGTCCTATCTCCTCATCATTGGACAGGATAAGACCGCCGCGTGCGGCACGCAGTGTTTTATGGGTTGTAGAGGTCACTATATGGGCATGCGGCAGCGGGCTGGGATGAACGCCTGTTGCCACAAGGCCTGAAATATGGGCCATATCCACCATCAGCAACGCCCCAACAGAATCCGCAATTCGCCGGAAGGCCGCAAAATCAAGCTGGCGCGGATAAGCAGAGGCACCGGCAACGATCATCTTTGGCTGACACTGCTCTGCCTGCTCCTGCAGCGCGTTATAATCTATCTGGCCGGTTTCACGCGATACACCATATTGAACAGCATTGAACCATTTGCCGGACAAATTCGGGCCCGCCCCATGCGTGAGGTGCCCGCCGGCTGCAAGTGACATGCCCAGAACCGTGTCTCCTGGCTGTAGCAGCGCCAGAAAGACAGCCTGGTTGGCCTGTGCCCCTGAATGCGGCTGTACATTGACAAAAGAACAGTTAAACAGCTTCTTTGCCCGTTCAATCGCCAGCGATTCAACAACATCCACAAATTCACAACCCCCATAATAGCGGCGTCCTGAATAGCCCTCAGCATATTTGTTTGTCAGGACAGAGCCCTGTGCCTCAAGAACAGCTGACGAGACAATATTTTCGGATGCAATCATTTCGATCTGATCCTGCTGGCGCCGCAGCTCATCATTGATGGCTGCGGAAATTTCCGGGTCAGTCTGCGCCAACGGGGCGCCAAAAAAATCTGCCAATCTGCTCATCTGTCTTTATCCTTTTGTTTTAAATAGCTTTTGGGGCGGTCAGCTTGTCGATGCGATGCTGATGCCGCCCACCTTCAAAATCAGTGCCCAAAAACACGTCAACACAGTCAAGGGCCGGAACAACAGCCGTGACCCGCTCACCAAGCGCAATGACATTCGCATCATTATGCTGGCGGGCCAGCCGCGCAGTTGAAACATCATGCACCAGTGCCGCACGCACCCAGTTAAATCTGTTTGCCGCTATGGAAATACCTATGCCAGAGCCGCAAATGGCAATGCCGCGCGCCTCTGGCC
>JAYPEG010000074.1:0-6084 GCA_038125645.1 Alphaproteobacteria bacterium | reverse complement strand
AATCCGCCGAATATCATTATTTTTCTGATTCTGCTTATGGCCGGGCTGAAAGTCGGTGTGATGATCCGCCCGCGCCTGCAATAGCTGCTTGTTTTTCTGCTCTTCTTTTGCTTGCCAAAATTATCCCAGCCCCTGACAGTTAAGACAGGCCGCATACACATATAACAGTTACAGACCGCAGCAGGGGGGGGAGAATGCTGGAGACAAAGCAGGGTATCCTGCCAGAGAAAATAAAAAAAGGGCATCTAGCCGGCATGATGGTGTTCGAGTTTTACACAGCAGGCCTGCCTGCCATCGCTGTTGCCAGCGGGGCTGATTTCCTGATGTATGACATGGAACATACAGCCATAGGCTTTGAAACACTTAAAATCCAGATGGCGGCCTGCCGCGGACTTGATATTGCCCCGCTGGTGAGGGTGGCGTCTGTTGAGGGTAACACCATTGGCCAGCTTCTTGACATAGGCGCGCACGGGCTGATGGTTCCAATGGTCGAAACAGCCGCCCAGGCACGTGATATTGCAGAGCGGGCCTATTATCCGCCGCAGGGACGCCGGGGCACTGCCTTTTCAATCGCCCATGATGATTATTTGCCCGGCACGCCTGCAGATAAAATGCAGCAGGCAAACAGGCGCACAATTACGATCGCTATGATTGAGACGCTCAGGGGTCTTGAGAATGTCGAGGCGATTGCCGCTGTTGACGGCATTGATGTGCTCTGGCTCGGGCATTTTGATCTGACCAGTTCAATGGGGATAGCCGGCCAGCTTGATCACCCTGATTACCTGGCTGCTGTTGCCCGTATCATTGCCGCGGCGAACAGCCATGGCAAGCTGGCGGGCTATATGGCTGGCAACCGGGCACTGGCCAGCGAATATTGGGATCATGGGTTTCGCATGCTGGCCTATGGGCTGGATCATCTGCTGTTGCAGGACGCGCTGACAACCGGAATGGACTTTATTTCCGGGCTGGCTGCCGGGCGTTCTGGCTGACGATATATAGTTTCTATTTAGTGAGTGTGAGGATACAGGAAAATGCCCCCCTTTCATGTCGGATTGTCTGGCGGTCTGTTTGGAAAAGACGGCCAGCCCTGTTTTGATTCCCGCATTTTGGCGGATTTGCGTAGCCGTCCGGATATTGTGACCACAGTCATGGATGCCAGCAAGACGGAAATTACCGCAGATGATGCGCGCCGTTTTGATGCAGTCTATCTGATGCTGGAACAGGTAAAGGCAGATGTGATTGACAGCCCGGGGCGCCGGCTGCGGCTGGCAGCACGGCACGGGGTCGGCTTTGACACTGTTGATGTTGCGGGCATGGCGGATATCGGGGTTATGGTAACCAATACGCCCGAGGCGGTGCGCCGTCCGGTGGCCAGTATGGCCCTTACATTGCTGCTTGCCCTCTCGCATAAACTGATTCTCAAACATAATATGACGCGCGCCGGGCGCTGGGCTGAGAATGCGGACCATATGGGGCTGGGGCTGACAGGAAAGCGGCTGGGTCTCCTGGGGGCGGGCAGCATCGGGTGTGAAATTCTGCGGATGGTGCGCGTGTTTGACATGCATCTGGCCGCTGCTGATCCTTATGTCAGCGCTGAGGATTTAGCCCGCCTCGACACAGTGAAATGCGATACAGACACATTGTTTGCACAAAGCGATTTCATTATCATAGCGACGGCCCTGACGACGGAAACCTTTCATTTGGTTGATGCAGAAAAGCTGGCCCTGATGAAGCCGGGTGCCGCTGTCATCAATGTTGCCCGCGGGCCGGTAATTGATGAAGCTGCGCTTATCACGGCCCTGCAAAATGGCCATCTTGGGGCGGCCGCACTTGATGTGTTTGAACAGGAACCTGTTGATCCGGCCAATCCGTTGCTGTTTATGGACAATGTCATTACAACCTCTCATTCCCTGTGCTGGACAGATGAATGTTTTGCCAATATTGCGCGTGACGGGCTGGGCAGCATCCATGATTTTATGGATAAAAGGCCCCCGCATTTTATTGTAAACCGCACTGTTTTGGATCATCCCCTTATGAAAGGCTGGTTTGCAAAATGATGCTGCGCCTGCCCCTTTTCCTTGTTTTGCTGGCGCGTTATTTTGCTGGTACACGAAAAACCCTGGCCGCCATTTTTGTGACAGACCAGACAAGGGGCTGTTCCTTTGAGGGGATCAGCTATCCCTATGACCGCCGCCTGATGAATGGGAAAAGGCTGGTGGCGATTGCTTGTGGTGCGATTGAAAATGATGAGGTGGTACTTGCTGACGCGCATCTGAGGGATACTGATATCGTTGTTGAGTTCGGTTCTGGCCTCGGGATTGCGGCTGCGCGCATGCACCGCCATATCCGGCCAAGGCGCCATATCTGTTTTGAGGCGAATCCCCTGGCAGCGGATTATTCACGCCGGCTCTTTGATGACAATCACCTGGATATAGAAATTGTGAATAATGGGCTGGCAGACGGCACGAGGCTGACCTTTTATCAGCTTGATGATTATATTCTGAGCTCCTTTGAGCGCCCGCACAAACGCAAGGACTATAAGGCCATAGAGATTGCCACACAGTCAATCGATGATATTGTCTCAACCTATCAGCCAACAGCTGTTTTCTGTGATATAGAGGGGGCTGAAAAGGATTTTCTGCCGCCGGACAGGCTGAAAACAGTGAACAGGGTTATCATAGAGCTGCATCCGGGCAGCTATGGTCATGACGGCGAGAGGGCGGTCATCTCTGCCTTTGCCAAAGCCGGTTTTGCTGTCGCGGAAAAGCGGGCAGATACTTACTGTTTTGTGCGGACATCACAGCCGCTCTCATGACAGCTTTTGCTCTCCTGACAATTTTTGCCGGCACCCTATAATGGGATTATCAGCTTGTGATAAATCAGGCCTGCCAGGGCCGCCAGCGGCAAGACAAGAAAAATTGACATCCGACCGGCTGTAAGGGCCAGCAGTGTCAGGACAAAAATCAGCATTGCGGCCGGATCGCTGGCTGTTATGACAGGCACCTCCATCGTGAACCCGAACAGCTCAAGGGGCTGCAGTTCGGTGAACAGAACCCGCAGCCCGAACCAGAGGGCAAGATTAAAAATAACCCCGCAAAGGGCGGCGGTAATGCCGGACAGGGCGGCGGCCAGCTGCCGGTTGGCCTGAAGACGCTCAACAAAGGGGCCTCCGACAAATATCCACATAAAACAGGGCACAAAGGTAACCCATAATGTCAACCCGGCACCCAGCATTCCGGCCAGCCAAGGGGCCAGACTGCCCGGATCTCTGAAAGCCCCCAAGAACCCGACAAACTGTACCACCAGAATGAGCGGCCCGGGCGTTGTTTCAGCCAGCCCCAGCCCGTCCAGCATTTCACTGGCGCTCAGCCAGCTGTAATGGCTGACAGCCTCCTGGGTGAGGTAAGCAAGCAACGCATAAGCCCCGCCAAAGCTGACCACAGCCATTTTGGAAAAGAACATCCCCTGCTGAACAAATATAGTCTGCGGGCCCAGCAAAAAATACAGGATAATCAACGGGCCAAGCCAGAGCAAAAGACAGTATCCGGCCATCTGCCACGATGCCGTGCCCGCGCCGCTGGCGGGGCGGACGGTCTGATTATTCTGTCCGGATGCGGCTGGCAATGTTGGCATCACAGCCATACCGGCACAGGCGGCGACAATGATGATTACAGGAAAGGACAGGGCAAAGACAAATGCCCCGGTAAAGGCTGATACGGCGATGACAAGCGCGCCGGGGCGGTGCAGGATTCTGCCGGCAATGCGGCTGAATGCCTGTAAGACGATCGCCAGAACACAGGCCTTTATGCCAAAGAAAAGTCCCTGAACAAATCCGCTCGTCCCCAGATATATATAAAGAAAGCTCAGGGCAAGAATTAACAGTGCGCCGGGCAGGATGAACAAAATTCCTGCGGCCAACCCGCCCTTTGTGCGATGTAAAAGCCAGCCCAGATAAATGGCCAGCTGCTGGGCTTCGGGGCCGGGCAGAAGCATACAGTAATTCAGGCCCTGTAAAAACCGCTCTTCACTAATCCATTTTCTGTCCTCAACCAGCACCCTGTGCATCACAGCAATCTGGCCGGCCGGCCCGCCAAAACTGACAAGGCCGATCTGCAGCCACAGCCGCAGCGCCGCTGAAAAACTGACAGGGCTGTCAGCCTGGGGGGATATATCTGAGGCCCGGCTGTTCTTTGTTTTTCTTTGCATAGCTCCAGTCATGGCACAAAAAAACCTGTCCGCATAGACAAGCAGGGGCAATCTGCTGGCTGATCATTCAGCCGCAGACCCTGTCACCCGGGGCCAGAAGGGGAAAGAGACAGAAAGCAGCAGATAAGGCAAGTAGCCACAGTTTAAAGTAGACGGCTCAGAAATTCCCATCCGGCCCAGCCAGCCAGACCAGCAATAACAGCAATCACCGCGAGGGTCTGCAGAAAATCCTTCATAAGCGCGCGCCAGCTGCTTTGTCTGTACCGGGCCCAGAATGACAAGACAGACAAGCACAGAGGCAGGAAAACTCACCCAGAACAGGGCAGAGATGATCCAGAAACGGACAAGGCCCATCTGCGCGAAAGGGTCAACAGATGTGTCCGGATTGCCAGTCCTGTTATTGTCAACATGCAAGTCCCAGCCCCTTTATGTTGCCTATTTTCCGGTCAGGCCTTTAAAAAAGTCGCTGATGCCGGATTTATCCAACAGTGATTTTCCTGTATCAATGCCCCTGTCAATCACGCCATTGACAGTCTTTCCAGCTGAACGGAAGCTACATTTGCGGCCGGCTTCGGCGAACAGAACAGTCTGCTGTGTCTCAGCAAGATAACTGTTCAGGGCTGTGCCTTGTGTCTTTGCAGCCTCATTCGCAGCAGAAATGGCGGTGCAGTCACGCGGCTGGCATACAAGCTGGCCATCCACCGCATCAGTTCCAGACACATCAATACAGATATCTGCACTGACTGGACGCAGCGCGGATATGAAAAGAATAAAAATTAAACAGATAAAGCGCATCATTTTTTCCTGCGGCTGAAGGGGAAGGAATAAATTGCTTTTGTCATATCAGACCTGTTCCCCCCTGAAAAGAGACAGGCACATACATAATTTCCGTTACGCATGAACAAGATTATCCCAGCATGACAGATCCCAGCATGACAGGCGGTTATATCCATGTCCTTTGCCTGGCTGCCGGGAAATCACCAGCTGTGCCAGTGCCCTGTGGCAGAAACGGGCTGTTTTTAAAAATAAACGTCAGCATAAATGGCCTGCAAAGCTGTCCTGTCGGGGCTGTTTTCTTCTGCTTATCCCTGCTCTGACAGCAGGAAAAATGACAGCTGCCGGCGCTGCTAGAATGATGGGATGTTATTTCCTGAACAGATCACTGCAGACAGAGGCGGTCAGGACAGAAGACCAAGCACATCCTGTTTTGATGCCTGTGACTGATAGAGAACCTGATGGGCAGCCTGGCTCAGTATTTGTTTCTCTCAGTTCTGCACAGGCCGGGGACAGGACAAAAAAAGGAAGCTGTCCGGAAGCCGGGATCAATTATCCCCCCGGCATGTTTAAACAGTATGACAGCCGCTCTCAGACATCATCAGCTGAAATACAGAGGATTTTCAAGGACGGGAAAGATACATTAACAGCAGAGCCCGCCAAGATGCTATTTGGCCTTGCCCATCTTGAAATTATGTTGAATGAGCTTTGTCGGGAAAATGGAAATTCAAGACTTGCACATTCCAGAAAGAACATATCAACAATCGTTTTTGATTTGCGCCAGAGTCTTGGCCTTTCACATGATATGAGCAGAAGCAAAGTGGTGAATTTATACTGGAGCACAGGCAAACTTCTACAGCTTGCAGACATAAAGGTGCGGGCGGTGGATGCAGGGCGGGCAGCTACAGTTAAAAAAATAAGAGAAGCAAAACAAGAAGCGTAGAAACAAGCATCAGAATAGGCCACTCGCTGCCTTATCAATACAGGAAAGATTCCAAGCCCGCGCGCGCGTTTGGCTAGGATAATTTTTTTTCATATAATCCTGGCACTGTCAGCTGAGTGGCTAGTCAAGATGGGCTTTTGAAAATAAAGCGCCTTCATCTT
>JAYPEG010000073.1:0-6189 GCA_038125645.1 Alphaproteobacteria bacterium | reverse complement strand
ATCTTCTGGTCAAGGTTGTGGATATAGATCAGTCACCCATCTGGCGCACACCGCGCTCTAACCCGGCAACCTATACAGGGGCCTTTACACCGATAAGGGAATGGTTTGCCGGACTGCCAGAGGCAAAATCACGCGGCTATTCCCCCGGACGTTTCAGCTTTAATGTTAAAGGCGGACGGTGTGAGGCCTGTCAGGGCGATGGGGTAATCAAAATTGAAATGCATTTTCTGCCGGATGTTTATGTAACCTGTGACAGTTGCAAAGGGAAACGATATAACAGAGAAACGCTGGAAATTCTTTGGCGTGACAGATCGATAGCAGATGTTCTTGACATGACAGTGGAAGAAGGGGTGAGCTTTTTCAAGGCCGTTCCGTCTATCCGCGACAAGCTGGAAACAATGCTGCGGGTCGGCCTTGGCTATGTGCGGATTGGCCAGCAGGCCACAACATTGTCTGGTGGTGAGGCCCAGAGGGTCAAGCTGTCAAAAGAGCTGTCCCGCAGGGCAACGGGGCGGACAATCTATATCCTTGATGAACCCACCACTGGGCTGCATTTCGCGGATATTGCCAAATTGCTGGAGGTCTTGCAGGAGCTGGTGGAAGCCGGCAATACGGTTGTTGTTATCGAGCATAATCTGGATGTTATCAAGACAGCTGACTGGATTATTGACATGGGCCCGGAAGGCGGTGATGGCGGCGGTGAGATTGTCGCAGTCGGGTGCCCAGAGGATATAGTCGCTGTCAAGGCCTCTCATACAGGGCGTTATCTGGCTCGTTTGCTGGGTTCAGGACAGGTCAGCAGAAAGAAAGTCTCATGACCGCCCCTGACAGAAGATTACATGTAATTGGCGGCGGTCTTGCCGGCAGTGAGGCTGCCTGGCAGGCGGCAGAGATGGGGATCCATGTTATTCTGCATGAAATGCGCCCCCAGCGAAAAACAGAAGTACATAAAACCCAGTATCTGGCAGAACTGGTCTGTTCCAATTCCTTTCGTTCTGATGATGCCAGCGCAAATGCAGTGGGCGTTCTGCATGAAGAAATGCGGATGCTGAACTCGGTGATTATAACTGAGGCCGACCGGGCAGCAGTGCCGGCAGGCGGCGCTCTGGCAGTCGACCGCGATATATTTTCACAATCTGTAGAGGCCCGGCTGTCTGGACATCCAAATATTACCCTGTCCAGAGGTGAGATAGACAATCTGCCCCCGGATGACTGGCAGCATGTAATCATTGCCACAGGCCCGCTCACATCCCCTGCCCTCGCAGAGGCTGTGCGCGATCTGACAGGAGAGGCCTCGCTGGCCTTTTTTGATGCTATTGCCCCGATTGTCAATGCCGACACAATTAACATGGATATTTGCTGGTTTCAGTCACGGTATGACAAAACAAGTGCGGGCGGCGATGGCCGTGATTATATAAATTGCCCAATGAATAAAGATCAGTATGAGGCCTTTATAGAGGCCCTGTTGTCCGGGGATAAAATGTCCTTTCGTGAATGGGAGGAAAACACCCCGTATTTTGACGGCTGTATGCCGATAGAGGTGATGGCCGAGCGGGGCCCGCAGACATTGCGTTTTGGCCCAATGAAGCCTGTCGGGCTGACCAACGCCCATGATGGCAGCCGCCCCTATGCTGTTGTTCAGCTGCGGCAGGATAACAAGCTGGGAACCTTGTTTAACATGGTTGGTTTTCAGACAAAGCTGAAATATGCCGAACAGGTCAGAATTTTTCAAACCATTCCGGGGCTGGAGGCAGCAACCTTTGCGCGGCTTGGCGGTCTGCACAGAAATACATTTATAAACAGCCCGCGTCTGCTTGATGAACAGCTGCGCCTCAAGGTGCAGAGGCGGCTGCGTTTTGCTGGCCAGATTACAGGCGTTGAGGGCTATGTTGAATCAGCGGCGATTGGCGGGCTGGCCGGACGCATGGCAGCGCATGAAATATGCGGTGAGCCATGGCAGCCGCCCCCTGCTGAGAGCGCGCACGGTGCCTTGCTGGGCCATATTACAGGCGGGGCTATGGCTGACAGCTTTCAGCCGATGAATGTGAATTTTGGTCTGTTCCCTGTGGCAGAATCCCCGCCCGGAAAAAAACGGCTGCGCGGGCGTGATCGCAAGGCCTTTTATGCTGAACGGGCATTACAGGCAATGCAAAGCTGGACAAACAGACGCTAACACCGCCAATTCCCGGCCCTGTCACGTCTCTGGTCTGATATAAATATACCAGATGATTTTGAATAAAATCAGCGGATCATCGGCAATCTGGCGGCGGGCGCCATAGCGGGCCAGAAAGGCCAGTACCGCCAGATAATCCCCGCCAGGCCCCAATTCATCCCTGACAGTTTTTGTTGACGGCATTGAGGGCAAGGGGTGTTTGTACCGGCTGGCATAAACAGCCTGTCCGATGATCCCCGGCAAGGCTGATGTGCCATGTCCGGACAGTTCAGCCAGTATGCTGACTACCCCTGCCCAACTGTTCTGTCCCCTGTCAGCATCATGATCTGTGTATATTTCATCGCGCCACTGCTCAACAATCGCTGCCAGTTTTCCCGCCAATTCAGGGGACGTTCGGCAATGACCGCGCAGACGCCAGAGCAAGGGCGGGCCCTGCGGGTCTGACAGCGAGCCCAGATTGTCCAGCCACCATTGCAGACGCACAAGTGCCAGCATTGTTTCAGATGTCTGGGCACAGATATACTCACATTCAAGTGCCAGCAATATCATGTCAGAGAATAAGAGCCGCTGTTTGCGGGGCTGAAATATCAGGCTGTAACTGAACAGAGGGGCATCGTTTCTCAATACTGACCAGCTGTCATTTGTATGACGCACTCTCATCAGAGCTTATCAACGGGCAGCAATCCGGCAGCAGCAGAGCGGCCTTCGCTCAGCAGTACATTCCATGTCCGGCAGGCAGCAGGCGTTGTCATTACCTCTGTCCTGAGGCCGTGTGCACGCAGCTCTCTTGCCAGTCCAGGCAACGGATCATAAACATGGCTGCCCAGCCCCAGAATTACCAGTTCAATACCAGAACCGCCTGTCATTTGCGTAACAGCTGCACTTGTCAGATCATCAATTTGATTTACCGCCCAGCTGCGCGTCAGACGGGGCAGGATAAATTGCGGGCCATCCCAGCGCTGCCCGGCGATACGAAAGCCCAGCGGATCATATCCATGAATAATCTGCAGCTTGCCATCGTCAGGAAATTCCTGGACACAGACAAGGGGGTTATATTCATCTGTAGTGTTCCTGTTCAAAAAAACCTCCCTTTTCTTTTCAGCAGGTCTTAAAACATTAAAGAACAGCCTCAGCGTTCATATTCAGGCACCGGAACGGCATTATCCTCATCATCACTGCGTTTCAGATCAAAACGCGAGATAATGCCAACAGCAATGAAAACAGATGAATAGGTGCCTATACCAACACCCCAGAGCATAGCCAGGGCAAAATCACGCAAGACCGCACCGCCAAAAACAGCAATGGCTATCAAAGCCAGTGCTGTTGTCACGGATGTCATTACAGTACGAGAGAGCGTTTCATTCAATGCTTTGTTCAGAATCCGGGTCTGCTGCCATGATTTATATTTGCGTAATGTCTCGCGCACACGGTCAAATACCACCACTGTATCATTGATTGAATAGCCTGCAATCGTCAGGATGGCAGCTAATGTTGCCAGATTAAACTCAAAGCCCGTGAGCGAGAACAGCCCAATGGTAGTCAGCACATCATGGGTCAGGGCCAGCAGCGCAGCAACAGAAAACTGCCATTCAAAGCGGAACCATATATAGAACATGATGGCTGCCAGTGCACAGCATACCGCCAATATACCGTTTTGTGCCAGCTCTGCGCCAACCGTGGGGCCAACAAACTCTGTGCGCCGCACCTCATAGCTGTTGCCAAGCGCAGCTGTGATGCCTTCTATCGCCTGCATTTGCGCCCGCTCATCGCCTTGCTGGCGCTGAACACGGATTAGCACATCATTTTCTAAGCCAAAGCTCTGGATCGACATATCCCCCAGATTAAGCCGGCCCAGATCCGCGCGCAGGGCCGCAATATCTGCTTTCTGGCCACTGCGCGCCTCTATCAGGATACCGCCTTTGATATCAATTCCCAGATTAAGTCCGACAAGGGCAAACAGCAGAACAGACGCTGCAACCATCAGCCCTGACAGCGCTGTGGCAGCAGGCATATAGCGCAGGAAATCAAATGATGCAGTATCCGGAACAATCTTTAGTCTGAACATAGCAACGCCCTTTTTACAGATTCAAGGTTCTGGGCCGGCGCAGATTAGCCCAGACAACAATGAAATAGCGGGTGACCATCAGGGCCGTGAACATAGAGGTCAGAATACCAAGTGACAGGGTCACAGCAAAGCCCTTGACCGGCCCGGAACCAAAAATGAACAAGAAGAGCGCTGCAAATAAAGTGGTCAGGTTAGAGTCAATAATTGTCGACAATGCCCGCTGATAGCCCGCATCAATAGCCTGGGCAATCCGCCTTCCGCCGCGCAGCTCTTCTCTTATGCGTTCAAAGATGAGGACATTGGCATCAACAGCCATGCCCATAGTCAGCACAATGCCGGCAATGCCGGGCAAGGTTAATGTCGCCTGCAGGGCCGAAAGCGCACCGATAATCAGCACAATGTTAATCAGCAGTGCCGCATCTGCAAATATACCGAACAAGCCATAGCTGAGCACCATATACCCTATCACCAGCACAAGCCCGACAACCGCAGCAATTTCACCGGCAGCGATCGAATCCGCCCCAAGTCCCGGGCCAACTGACCGCTCCTCCAGCACAACAAGCGGGGCCGGCAGGGCCCCTGCCCGCAAAATCAGGGCCAGTTCTCTTGTTTCTTCTGTGGTAAAGTTGCCGGTTATCTGGCCGCTGGCAAAAATCTGTGCCTGTATCACAGGCGCAGATACAACTTTTCCGTCCAGAATAATGGCAAAGGGGCGCCCAATATTCTCGCCCGTGGCCCGGCCGAAACGCCGCCCGCCTTCAGCATTCAACTGGAAATTTACAGACGGACGGTTATTCTGGTCAAAGGCGGCTGTTGCATTTTCAAGCAGCTCGCCGCTGACCATAACACGTCTTTCAACAACATAGCCGGGCTGCCCCTCTTGTGTGCTGTCGAGCAGAACACTGCCGGGCGGCACACGGCCCGTCCGGCGTGCGTCTTCTGCTGTTGTACGCATATCAACCAACTGAAAAGTCAGGCGGGCTGTTTTGCCCAGCAAACGCTTGATCCGTTCTGGATCATCAACACCCGGAAGCTGAACCAAAATACGCTCACGCCCCTGACGCTGGATAACCGGTTCTTTGGTTCCATCAGGATCAAGGCGGCGGCGGATAATTTCAATCGACTGCTCAATAGTCTGATCAGCCAGTGCCTGTAATCCGCTTTCTGTAAAGCTGACAGTTGTTTTTAAACCCTCTGTGGCAACATTAAAGTCACTGCTGAAATCATTCGTAACAATGGATAATTTGGGGATGTCTTTCTCATCTCTTAATGAAAATGAGACTAAATCCTGCTGCGCCCTCAGATCACGGAAACGCAGTTTTTCAGCCCGCAGAGACAGGCGCAGCTGCTCAGCAATACCATTCAGCCGTTCTGTAATAACCGCATCCATGTCAGCGCGCAGCAGCAGATGTGAACCCCCTTGCAAATCAAGTCCCAGATTGATCGTCTGGCCAGGAATAAAAGAAGGAGGCGATGTCTGTTCAGGATTGTCTGGCAACAGGTTAGGCACAGCATAAACAATGCCAAATCCAGTGACAAACAGCACCAATGCCTTCTTCCATGTCTCAAATTTAAGCATGACCGGTTACTTTATGATGGTGGTTGTAAATGGGGCAGACAGGCAAACCGCCCCTTTGACTGAAGGGGCACCCCTGTTTATTTTTTACCGCCGAACAGGCTGGCCAGCCCGCCCCCGGCCTTTTTTGTTTCACCGCTTGCCGGTGCCTGCTTTGCCTTATCAGTCTTGTCCCGGAGATCAGCTATCATAGTGCGCATTACATTGACCTTGACGTCCTTTGCAATCTCAATCTCAACTGTATCCTGACCTTCGACAGCTTTTGAGACTGTTCCGACAAGACCGCCTGATGTAACAACCTTGTCACCGCGTTTGAGCGCTGAAACCATCTCGCGGTGTTCTTTGGCGCGTTTTTGCTGCGGGCGGATTAAAAAG
>JAYPEG010000072.1:0-6580 GCA_038125645.1 Alphaproteobacteria bacterium | reverse complement strand
TTTCACCCATGCCGGTTTTCAAGACCGGTGCATTCAACCGCTCTGCCACCTCTCCGCAAAAGATCGGGCATCTGCTGACCGCTGTTCGTCTGATTAAATGATACATCACGGCCTGTCAACGCTGATTTATGCCTTTTTACAGTGATTGCCAGTTGTGCAAAATTCTTTGCCCCGATAGGCTGGTCTGCAACCATATTCAGAGCCGGGGAGGCGGGATTGAAAAAAGCAGGAGGCACCAGCCCGGGGGGCATTTCACTGCGCTGCGCAGCCGCATTTGCCGCAGCATTGATGATAACAGCGGGGCTGCTGGCCCCCCTGACAGCGGCAGCTGAGGGTTTTCCTGAGTGGCGCGCCGCCTTGCGGGCCGAAGCCCTGTCCAAAGGGATATCCGCAGCTGTTTTTGATCAGGCCTTTACTGACATTCAGCCAATTGAGCGGGTAATAGAACTTGACCGCCGGCAGCCCGAATTCACGCTGACGCTTGACAGCTATCTGAACAAGGTTGTGTCTGGCACACGGGTTGGAAAGGCGCGTGAAATGCTTGCTCTGCACAGGGATATACTGGCTGAAGTCTCTGAAAAATTCGCTGTTCAGCCCCGTTTTATTGTTGCCTTGTGGGGTATTGAAACCAATTTTGGCCAGCATACAGGCGGTTTTCCCGTGATCGGGGCGCTGGCAAGCCTTGCTTATGACGGGCGGCGATCCGCCTATTTCCGGAAAGAGCTTTTGAATGCGCTGCAAATCATCGAGGAAGGGCATATCAGTGCCGGCGACATGCGTGGCTCCTGGGCCGGGGCCATGGGACAGAGCCAGTTCATGCCGTCCAGCTTTCTCAGCTATGCCTATGATTACAATAAGGACGGGCGGCGCGATATCTGGACAACAAAAGAGGATGTTTTTGCCTCCATCGCCAATTATCTGCACTCTGTTGGCTGGCGTGATGATATGACATGGGGACGGCGGGTAAAGCTGCCGGCCTCCGTCAACGGTGCAGAACTGTCTGACAAAAAAACAAAGATGAATATGTCACAATGGCGTGCACTTGGCCTGACCAATGCTGATGGCAGTGCCCTGCCGCAGCGCGAGCTTGTATCACGTCTGGTGGTACCTGATCGTGGGGCAGGTGCCGCGTATATCGCTTATGCCAATTATGAGAATATTTTAAAATGGAACCGGTCAAATTACTTTGCTATAGCTGTGGGCACATTGGCAGATTTGATCGAGTCTGCTGAATAGGCTTTTTGCTTATCTTTCAGAGTGGCAAAATTTGCAGTGTGGCAGGGAAACGGAACGGGGTAAGTGTTTATGAAATTTGAGTTTCAGCATTCTGTCTTTCTGGCAGCAAGATTGCGGACGGCTTTGAAACTGGCAGCGGGGCTGGGCCTCATGACTGCGGTCGCTGCCTGTTCCACCGCAGAATTAGCTGTCGACCTGGCAAAAAAAACATACAAGAAAACCTCTGATAAGGAAGAGGCAGTCAGCGCATCGGTAACTGCCGACCCGCATTATAAAATCGGTACCCCTTACCAGATAGAGGGCATATGGTATTATCCTGAGCGTGACCTCAGCTATGACAGGACTGGCATTGCGTCATGGTATGGCGATCAATTTGCTGGGAAACTGACAGCCAACGGTGAAATTTTCCAGCCTGATATTGTGTCGGCGGCGCATAAAACACTGCCTATGCCATCTGTGGTCAGGGTGACAAATCTTGATAACGGTAAATCGATTGTTGTTCGGGTCAATGACCGCGGCCCCTATGTCAGTGGCCGGATTATTGATCTCTCGCGAGAGGCGGCCCGTCTGCTGGGGTTCAAGGATAACGGGCTGGCGCGCGTGCGCGTCAAGCTGCTGGTGGAGCAGACATTGCGTCTGGAAGAATTGGCAAAGCGGGGTGAATTTCCGTTGCTGGCAGAAGATTCCGCCCCCCTGCCAGAAGTCACACCAGCTGAAAAACCGTCAGTGTCACTGAGCGCGCGCACAACAAATGCGGACAGTGAACGCAAAAAGGCTGGGGGATCAGCACTGGACTTGCTGTCCGATGCCCGCAGTGGCGCGGTTATTCAGACAGAGCCGCAGAAAACAGATATATGGATACAGGTAGGTGCCTTTCATTCACGCGATAATGCTGATAACCTGTTGTCATCACTGGGCACTATAGGTGCCGGAGGTGTGTTTGAGACAACAAGGGAAGGGCGGATATTATATCGTACACGCCTTGGCCCGCTGGAATCAGTTGAAGAGGCGGACAGGATGTTAAAACAGGTTTATAAACGCGGCTTTTCCGGGGCTGAAATCGTTGTTGACTGACTAACGCTTTTTGCGATGTCAGGCGGCCCTGTTGCCTTTATTTAGCCTGTTTTTTTCTTTAAACAGCCAGGACTGTAACATAATCCGGTAATGTAACGGTCACTGAAACTTGCATTGGCAGCAGCGATCGGGACATAAGATGTATCTGTGGAGCGCATAACTATGCCATCAAAAACCTGTTTTTCATTCATAATTTCTGCGGTGCTATCCGTATTTACCGTGATCAGCACAATCTCTGGTGTTAACGCGCAGACAACAGAAATACCAACAGTCGCCAAACAGGTCATGATAACTGATTTTCATTCAGGGAGGGTTCTGCTGGAAAAGGACAAGGACAGCGCCATGAAGCCGGCCTCTATGGCCAAGATTATGACGCTCTATATTGCTTTTTCACGCATTGCTGAGGGCAGTCTCTCGCTTGATGACAGTTTTGTTGTTTCAGAAAAAGCATGGAAAATGGGGGGATCACGCTCATTTTTAAAACCAGGAGAGCGTTACAGCCTGAATGACCTGCTTTATGGTGTGGCTGTGCAGTCAGGCAATGACGCAGCTGTGGTGATTGCAGAGGGACTTTCCGGCAGTGAGGAAAATTTTGCCGCTGAAATGAATCTGACCGCCAGCCGTCTTGGTATGAAAAATACTGTTTTTACCAATGCAACTGGCTGGCCCGATCCCGATCTGACAACAACGGCACATGATTTGAATCTGCTGGCAACCGCGCTTATCAATGATTTTCCTGTTGACCGCTATCCCGATCTCTATCCGGTTTTCAAGGTTAAATCATACACAATTAACGGCATTAAACAGGGAAACCGAAACCCGCTGTTATATGGAAAAGGCGCCGAGGAAAGCGGGATTGACGGTCTGAAAACAGGCTATACTGAAGAATCCGGCTATGGGCTGGTTGCCTCGGCACAGCGCAATGGCATGCGTATTGTAATGGTGCTGAACGGTATGGAATCGAAAAAGGAACGCGGGTCTGAATCGCGCCGTCTGATGAATTTTATCCAGCGTGAATACCGCCATTATAATTTTTATCAAGCAGAACAGAAGGTAGACGAGGTTGAGGTGTGGCTGGGCCGTGCGGCCTATGTGCCTGTGCATGCCGCAGCTGATCTGGGGCAAGTCCTGTCGAGGGCAGAGCGCCAGAAGGCTGAAGTCAGCGTCAAATGGGCCAGTCCGGTGCCGGCCCCGGTAAAAAGGGGTCAGGAACTGGGACAGGCAGAGCTGCGTATTGATGGCCAGCTGGTCAGCTCTGTTCCTCTGCTGGCCAGCGCAGATATAGAGCAGCTGGGCGTATTTGACCGGCTGGGAGCCGCACTGAAGTTTCTGATACTCGGCGCCAGCCCGCCAGCTGCACAATAAGATAGCAGCAGCAACTCCATGACAGGTGTTTTTATCACTTTTGAAGGCGGTGAGGGATCCGGAAAATCAACGCAGATAAAATTGCTGCAGCGGTGGTTTGCGTCTGTTTGTCCGGATCGTGAAATTGTCACGACAAGAGAGCCGGGCGGAACAGATGAGGCTGAGCTTATCCGCAGGATACTGGTCACTGGTGCTGCAGACAAGCTGACCGTCGAGGCAGAGGCCCTGTTAATGATTGCCGCACGGGCTGAACATGTTCACAGTTTAATAAAACCGGCCCTCAAGCGTGGTGCGATTGTACTCTGTGACCGGTTTTCTGACTCAACACTGGTCTATCAGGGACTTGCCCACGGTCTGTCTGTGGACAGGCTGATTGCCATTAATCAGTTCGCCTTTGATGATCTTCAGCCTGACCTGACATTTCTTTTGGATGTGCCTGCAGAGCTGGGCCTGCAGAGAGCCCGCAAAAGACAGGAGCAAACACAGCCGCCCGAAGGGGCGCCGGAAAGCCGCTTTGAGGATAAGGGCCTCGCCTTTCACGAAGCTGTGAGGAAAGGGTTTCTTCATCTCGCGCAGCGTTTTGAGACCCGCTATATTGTGATAGATGCAAGCGCCAGTGAACAGCAAAGTGATGAACAAGTAAAAAATCATATTATCAGTAGGATGAATTTAAAAATTAACACAGAAAATTAATAAAGAAGGCCGATTTATGGCTGCTGTGCCTGAACAACAGAAAGATGTCATTCCAGTGATGAGCGGTCATCAGGGGCTGATGGATCGCATGCATAGTCAGCTGGCACAGAACCGCCTGCATCATGGCTGGCTGATAAGCGGGCCGCAGGGTATTGGAAAATTCCGCCTGGCCCGGCAGATTGCGGCCTGGGTTCTGTCACAGGAAGCAGAAGCGGGCAGGGGTCTGTTTGACGCGATGCAGGGCGAACAAAGGCTGCAGCATCCAGCGTCGGTAACTGCTGATGATACTGAAGCGCGTCTGGTATTTTCCGGTACCCACCCGGATTTGCTGGTGATTCAGCCAGAAATGTCTGAAAAGAACAGGTCAGGCCTGATAAAGACAGAGCAGGTAAGGCAACTTTCAGGCTTTTTTGCCCATAGTGCTGCACGGCAGGGCTGGCGTGTGGCGATAATAGACAGTCTTGATATGGTCAACAGAAATGGCATGAACGCCATGCTGAAAACCCTGGAGGAACCACCAGAGAACTGTTTGCTCATGCTATTATGCTCACGTCCTGCACGCCTGTTGCCGACGATCAGGTCGCGCTGTCTGTCTGCGCCGCTGCGCCCGCTCAGCATTGAAGAGACAAAACAGGTGATCCTGCAGCTCATACCCGATATGGACAGGAGCCAGCTGGAGCTGTGCTGCCAATTAAGTGACGGGGCCCCGGGGCGGGCCCTGCAGCTGGCTGACGGCCCAGTTCCTGATCTTTTCACTGCCAGCTGTCATTTGATCTGTGATGAGAACAGCTCTTATTTGCATCTGATCGAACTGGCCGAGAAATGGTCTGCACAGGGTAAAAATGCCATGGCTGTCAGGCAGGCAGCCTTTTATTTGTTTGAGGCGCTGGTGTCAGTTGCGGCCATGATGGCCGGCGGGGCATCCCCCCAGCGGCTGATAGCATCACAGCCAGCTATCCGTGATACAGCTGCTGTTCTTGCGGCCCGCCATAGCGCAGAGGCGCTGGCAGCAATTCATCATGATTTCCTGCGTTCCGTACGGATCAGCGAAAGCCTGTATCTCGATTTTGTACCTGTTCTGACAAAGTTTTTTTCTGAATTACATAGCCAAAGCCGTAAAAATTAGGGTATGAAAGGCTGAAACTTGGCCACAGTCCGCCTGTTATCAAAGAGTGATGACAAGGCAATCTTTTAAGGGGCAGTGTAAATGTTCAGCAAGATGAACAGTTAGACAGAAATCAAAGGCAAGATGACAAAAAACTATTATCTGACAACGCCGATTTATTATGTCAATGACAAGCCCCATATCGGCCATGCCTATACAACGCTGGCCTGTGATGTCCTGGCACGCTTCAAGCGCCTTGACGGTTATGATGTCCTGTTTCTGACCGGGACTGATGAACATGGGCAAAAAGTGCAGGAAGCGGCTGCAAAGGCTGATATGCCGCCACAGGATTTCACAGATAAGGTATCCCAGAATTTCCGTGACCTTCTGGGGGTGATGAATTTTTCCAATGACCAGTTTATCCGCACAACCGAAGAGCGCCATCATCAATCTGTTCAGGCGCTCTGGGCGATTTTAAAAGAGCGCGGTCATATCTATCTTGATAATTATGCTGGATGGTATTCTGTGCGTGATGAATGTTTCTTTACAGAAACAGAACTGGTTGACGGCAAGGCCCCGACCGGTGCGCCGGTGACATGGGTGGAAGAGCCATCCTATTTCTTTGATTTGTCACAATGGCAGCAGCCCCTGCTTGATCACTATGCGGCCCATCCTGATTTTATTGCCCCGGAGTCACGGCGAAAAGAGGTGGTCAGCTTTGTTGAACGCGGGCTTAAAGACCTGTCTGTCAGCCGGACAACATTTAACTGGGGAATTCCCGTGCCGGATGATGACGGGCATGTAATGTATGTCTGGATGGATGCGCTGACAAATTATATTACTGCTGTGAACTGGCATGAAAGCAGCCCACATTATGAAAAATTCTGGCCGGCTGATCTGCATATGGTCGGCAAGGATATTCTGCGGTTTCACGCGGTTTATTGGCCGGCCTTTCTGATGGCTGCCGGGCTGCCGCTGCCAAAGCGTGTCTTTGCCCATGGCTGGTGGACAAATGAGGGGCAGAAGATTTCCAAATCTCTTGGCAATGTGATTGATCCGCTGCAGCTGATTGCGGATTACGGTCTGGATCAGACACGCTATTTTCTG
>JAYPEG010000071.1:3325-6600 GCA_038125645.1 Alphaproteobacteria bacterium | reverse complement strand
CCTCAAACACATCCTGAACAGTAACGTCCCTGCCCTTGAATGAACCGGGCATGATTGAGCCGCCATACATAAAAACAGACGGAACATTCAAGCGTGCCATGGCCATCATCACCCCTGGAAGCGATTTGTCACAGCCCGCAAGCCCAACCAGCGCGTCATAGCAATGACCGCGCACTGTCAGCTCAATTGAATCAGCAATGACCTCACGGCTGACCAGAGAGGCTTTCATCCCCGCATGACCCATGGCAATGCCGTCTGTCACTGTTATGGTTGTGAATTCACGCGGCGAGCCTGAATGGTCACGCACACCTCTTTTGGCCGCCTGTGCCTGGCGGGCCAGTGCAATATTACACGGAGCGGCCTCGTTCCAGGTTGTTGCCACACCAATAAGCGGCTGATTAATCTCTTCCTCAGTCATTCCCATCGCATAATAGTAAGAGCGGTGCGGGGCGCTTTTCGGGCCAACAGAAACGTGCCGGCTGGGCAGTTTGGATTTATCAAATTTTACTTTATCGCTCATTGTCTTCCTCTTTTATTATCGGGCGGACAGCTGATGCTGGCCTTTGATTACATTTCTGCTATTACGCGTTTCAGGGCGCTGCCCAGAGTGTCAATGCGTGTGTTTTCCTGCTCCAGACGGCGCTTATTCTCAGCCACCACCGCAGGCGGGGCCTTTGCCAGAAAACCTTCATTCCCCAGCTTTGCAGCCAATTTTGATGCTTCAGCCTCGCTGGCTTTGATTTCTTTTTCAAGTCTTGCCTTTTCCACAGCAAAATCCAGGATACCTGCCAAGGGCAGACCTATCTCAAATCTATGCAGACTGCTGCGCGCGGTGCCCTTTTCAAAGTCAGAATCTGAAAATACAATATCAGACAGGCGTGCCAGACGACAGACAGATGGCTGCATCGCTGTAATCACGGCCTGAATCCTGGCGTCAGCCCCGGCGATCTGCAATATTGGCAAGGCCTTTAGGGGCACATTCATTTCAGCGCGTATCATGCGGATTTCACTGACAATATCTGTTACAATATGCAGGTTTGTATTGTCATCTGCCTGATGGCTGGCAACTGGCCATTGCGCTGTTATCAGCAACGCATCGCTGCCAAACAGCTTGGCATTCAGCTCTTCGGTTATAAATGGCATGAACGGATGCATTAATTTCAGAAGCTGGGCCAGAACATAAGCAGCCACATGCCGGCATTCAGCAGAATCTTTTAAAACCGGTTTAATAAACTCAATATACCAGTCACAATAGCGATCCCAGACAAAATGATAGATAGCGTCTGCTGCCTCGTTAAACCGGTAACTCTCTATGGCAGTGGATATTTTTCTTATTGTTGTGTTCAGCTCTGACAGTATCCACAGGTTCACCGGTTCATGCAGCGTTTCCGGGATTGGGGGCGGCGCGCCCTTATCGCTGATACAGCCATTCATCTCAAGAAACCGGGCGGCATTCCACAATTTTGTGGCAAAATTTCGGTAGGATTCAATGCGTGTTTCAGAAAGTTTCAGATCACGCCCCTGTGCGGCCATGGCCACCAATGTGAAGCGCAGGGCATCTGCACCGTATTTGGCTGTTAAATCAAGGGGATCAAGTACATTTCCCTTGGATTTTGACATTTTCTGGCCAAATTCATCGCGCACCAACGCATGAATATATACATCCCTGAACGGCACCTTGCCATCCATGAAATACATGCCCATCATCATCATCCTGGCAACCCAGAAAAAGATAATGTCAAAGCCAGTAACCAGAACATCGCCCGGATAATAACGGTTCAGCTCTTTTGTCCGGCCGGGCCAGCCAAGCGTTGAAAATGGCCACAGGGCAGAAGAAAACCAGGTATCGAGTACATCTTCATCCTGATCAAGAGTTACATCACGCCCATAATGGGTCTTTGCCGCCGCAGATGCAGCCTCTTTTGTTTCCTCAACAAAGACGGTACCGTCAGGCCCATACCACACAGGGATACGGTGCCCCCACCATAGCTGGCGGGAAATGCACCAGGGCTGGATATTTTCCATCCATTCAAAATATGTTTTTTCCCAACGCTGGGGAACAAAGCGTGTGTGTCCGTCACGCACAGCGGCAATCGCAGGCTTTGCCAGTTCTGCGGCATTCACATACCACTGATCCATCAGCCAGGGTTCAACAGGCACACCTGATCTGTCCCCATGCGGGACAGCATGAACTGTATCTTCAGTATCACCCAAAGCCCCGCATTCCCCAAGTGCGGCCAGCAATTTCCTGCGGGCATCAAAACGCTCAAGTCCCTCATAGTCAGCCGGCACATTTTCATTCATTGCGGCATGCTGGTCAAAAATATTCAAAAGTTCCAGGCCATGGCGCCTGCCAACCTCAAAATCATTGAAGTCATGGGCAGGTGTGATTTTGACTGCCCCTGTCCCTTTTTCCATGTCTGAATAGCTGTCTGCAATAATTGGAATGACACGCCCGACTATCGGCAGGCAGACGTTCTGGCCAACCAGATGGCGGTAACGCTCATCATCAGGATGCACCGCAACAGCCATATCACCAAACATGGTTTCCGGACGTGTGGTCGCAACAGTGATCACCTCGCTGCTGCCCTCAACCGGATAGTGAAGCTGCCACATATGCCCTTTGACTTCCCGCTGCTCAACCTCAAGATCAGAAATGGCTGTCAGCAGCTTCGGATCCCAGTTAATCAGGCGTTTGTCGCGGTAAATAAGGCCGTCCTTATATAAGCGGACAAAGACTTTTTTAACGGCCTCTGATAGCCCTTCATCCATAGTGAAACGGCTGCGCTGCCAGTCTGCGCTGGCTCCGATATGTTTTTGCTGGTGCAAGATGGTGCCGCCTGACTGTTCCTTCCATTCCCACACCTTTTCAACAAACGCCTCGCGGCCCAGATCACGCCGTGATATTCCCTGTTCTGCCAGCTGCCGTTCAACGACCATCTGGGTGGCGATGCCGGCATGATCCATGCCCGGCTGCCAGAGCGCGTCACGCCCGCACATGCGGTGATAGCGGATAAGCACATCCTGAAGGGTAAAGGTAAGCGCATGCCCCATATGCAATGAGCCGGTCACATTAGGCGGCGGCATCATGATGGTATAGGGATTTGAAGACGCATCGGGATTACAGGCGAAAAGACCCTGATTTTCGCTCAATTCATACCAATGGCGTTCAAGTGACTGCGGATCGTAAGTTTTTTCGAGCATTATTTTTTGACAAGTTCATAAAGGCTGACAATGCACAGCCCCCGTTTTCAGTCACGGGAACCGATATCTGC
>JAYPEG010000071.1:643-3315 GCA_038125645.1 Alphaproteobacteria bacterium | reverse complement strand
AAGCAAGGCATCTTGAACAATCTTGTCAATATTTTGCTCTGTCCAGCGGATCAGCTGTTGCTTGATCTGGGCAATGAAAAACTGCTTGATTTCTGCCTTTTCCGCATCGCTGAGCCAGAGGGCCAGCTGGTCTGCTGACAATGTGCCCAGCTGCAGGTTTTTGTCATCTGCTGGCTGAGGGTGGCCTCTTTGCTGTTCACTTTGGGTATCCTTTTTCAGATAGGGGGCCAAAAGCGCATCTATTTTCGTGCTGATATCACCGCTATCATCATCAAGATAGGGGGTCTGCCGAAGAGCATCCGGCCTGTCCTGTGTCTCTGTTTCAGCGGGCGGCACATCACCAAGATCAGCTATCAGGCGTGACAGCTTTCTGTCAAAATCAATATTTTCATCATCACTGACATTATTGTGCTGTGTGGGGACTGTGTTTTCTGCCCGCAGATTATTTTCCCGCAGACTATTTTCCGGCAGATTATTTAATTGTTCTGCCCCTGTGTTTTCAGGCCCGACAAGCACCTTGCTCAGGCTGAGGACGTTTCTGTGCGGCATTGCAAGTCTTGCTGCCAGAGAGGGTTTGCTGACGTGATTAACTGCGTCTCTGGCTGTCTGTTCAGCCTCGGCATTCAGAGATTCTATTGACCGGTACAGTTTTGCTTTCTGATCCTGATATTCCATCACCATAGCGCCCTGCCCTTCCTGTCCTGAACCACGATACGGACAGGCAGACTGTTTACTGCGTGCTGTCCCGGCCAAAGGGCCATGGTATCATTGAAGGATAACGACTGGGCGGGTCGGAAATTGAATCAAGGTCAGGCAGGGCAGGTTCAGCTGTAAATAGCTCAGCACGCAGCTGTCCAACAGCCTGTAGCAAAGCAAAGCCGTTCATGATGATTGACTGGCGTGTCTGCACAAGACGCAGCTCAGTATCTGAAAGGGCCTGTTCTGAATCAAGCTGGTCAAGAAATGTTTTCAGCCCGTATTCAACTTCATTTTTTGTTCCGGCTGCCACAAGCTGGGCGGCGCTAAGCTCTGCTTCAACAGCGGTACGCTGTGCGCTTGCTGCCTGATAGTCGCGAAAGGCCTTGCGGGCCTGCAGCCGTGCCAGCCGCCTGGCCTCACTTGTCTGTAATTTGGCCTTTTTCATGTTTGCGCCGGCTTTGCGTGAGGCGGCACGTGACCCTTCAGTGACAAGAAATGGCGTTGACATTTCTATCTTGCTGGTAATCTCATCCTTGTCCATTGCCGTACCGGCCTTGTCAGTATGGGCAGCAGAAATACTGAAATTCACCTTTGGCAGCAGTGAACGCTTCAGAATTTCAAATTCAAGCCCGGCCTGCTGTTCTGATGCCAGTGCGCTGAGGACAGAGGGGTTGGCAGTTCCAGCCCGCTGTTCTGCATCACTGATATTCTGGGGCAGAAAATTTTCCGGCAGCAAAACATCCTGCAGAGCATTGCCGGCAAGTCCTGTCAAAGAGGTATAGACCTCCTGTTCTGAAATTAAATCAGACTGTGCCTTTATTTCATCAGACCGCGCTTTTGCAAGCCGCGCTTCTGCCTCAGCCAGCCTCGTCGGCGTTGATGATCCGGCATCGAGTTTTATTTGCTCTGCCTTTGTCTGTGCCTCAAGCCGTTTGATGTTGGCTTGCCTGATAGCAAGGGTTTTAGCCGCAGTAATGACATTGAGATGGGCTGCAAGAATATCCATTACTACCTGCTGTTCAGCACGGCTGTAACTGGCACGTGCGGCATCCAGCCCATAGCCGGCAGCCTTCGTGCGGCTCTCTGCCTCACCAAAATCATAAATCTGTTTTTTCAGGGTAACAGAGCCGAGCGCGCTCTGTGCGCTGGTAAAACCGCCAGCTGTGCTGCGTTCATCTGTCTGAACATCTGAACCGCTGAGGCTCAGCGTACCGGTGAGATCATTTTTTGCATTTGCAGATGCAATCGCCTGACGGGCAGCGACAAATGACTGGCGTTCTATGTCAAGTGAGGCAGACATGGCTAGTCCAGCGCGCAGGCTGTCCGCAGCAGTGATGTTTTCAGCGCGTGCAACCCCTGAATAACCGGCCATGACCGCTAGCAGCAGAACAGCATAAAAAGCAGGTATCAGACGTGTATGGGGCCAGGCCAGATGCGACATGTGATGCATTTTTCCAAAAAAATAACCGGCAATAAAGTTTTTATATCACAAAAGCAGTGAACGTCACGAAACTTTAAAGGATTAGAAGACAAATTTGGGTTTGGCACGGAATTCGTCTAGCACAGGAACCTGTGCGGTGAACAGGGCTGACTGCGTAACAGTTTTGCCGGTTTTATGCCAAAGCGCGGCCTCGCCTACGGCACTGTTCTCCGCCCGCCACACAGCAGCCAGCCGTCCGCCATCTGCCAGCTGGTCTGTTAATGAAGCTGGCATGCATTCAACTGCCCCCTCAATAATAATCGCATCATAAGGGGCCTCAGAGGCAAATCCGTCCTGCAGGCGTGATTTGATAATGGCAACATTGCCAATATCGAGACTGGCCACCAAATCCTGGGCCTTTTCCACCATCTGAGCACGCGTTTCAATAGCAATCACCGAGGTGACAAGTGATGAGAGCACAGCAGCTGTATAGCCGGTAGCCGCCCCGATAACCATAACGGAATCCTCTGCGCGCAGCTGCAGGGCCTGTATC
>JAYPEG010000071.1:0-633 GCA_038125645.1 Alphaproteobacteria bacterium | reverse complement strand
GTATCAGACGGGCCATAACCATGGCCTCAATAATAAACCGCCCGCCGGACAAATGAATAT
This sequence comes from Alphaproteobacteria bacterium, assembly GCA_038125645.1. Classification (GTDB taxonomy): domain Bacteria; phylum Pseudomonadota; class Alphaproteobacteria; order Puniceispirillales; family Puniceispirillaceae; genus JADHLI01. The sequence goes on along the minus strand of JAYPEG010000071.1, from coordinate 573 downwards.
CTTCATCAAGATAAGCCTGTGCCTGCAATGATTTATTTACAAATAATTCACGCGGAACAGAGGAAAAAGCAGAAATAACACGCTCATCGATTACCTTGTTCGGCCGAATCTGACTGTCGATCATTGCCTTCCGCAATGTTTCAAAATGCATGTTTGTCATTATAGTTTGCTCCGCCTCACCCCTGTCAGCACCGCAAATCTGGCCGCTGACTGTCACTAAGGGCTGTTATAATGACTATAGGACAGCTTTTCAACGCGAGAATTGCTCTGATATTAAGGAATTAATCTTACGGCGACTCTGTTCCCAGTTTGAGGCGGCACAAATGTAGAAAAGAAGACTTATGACGCTCAGCCGTCAAATCTGCATGCCGGCCCGGGCCGGGCCAGCACCTGTCATTGGCCATTAAGAGGCGTATCTGCATCATCAGCCCGCCTGACAGGATATATTTTAGGCGTTTTCGATTATTGACCTTTGCCGGAGTTTGCCTTAAATCGATGGGGCATAATTCAGCGTTTACCGGCCCGGTGGCAGAGTGGTTATGCAGCGGTTTGCAAAACCGTGTACATCGGTTC
>JAYPEG010000070.1:0-6665 GCA_038125645.1 Alphaproteobacteria bacterium | reverse complement strand
AATAGTCTTTAGTCCTGAATAGTCTTTAGTCCTGAATAGTCTTTAGTCCTGAATAGTCTTTAGTCCTGAATAAGGGCTGGCCTGACTGAGGGTCAGACATAATGGCCTCCATCATACAGACGCATACAGCGATCGCCAAGACCTGTCATGACCTCATAGCTGATTGTTCCCCTGTCGCGTGCCATCTCTGCTAGGCTGTAGGTCTTGCCGATAAGTGTTGCGGTGTTTGCTGTTGCCAGCCTCGCCTCGGCTATGTCGCTGACATCTGCAATGATCATATCCATTGAAACGCGCCCGGCTAGCGGGGCCAGCTGCCCGGCGATCTCTATTTTTGCAATGATGCCCGCCTCTGGACGGAATAAAGAGCGGGCGTAACCATCTGCATAGCCTGCAGCAATGGTTGCCAAACGGCGCGGTGCGGCAGCTGTATAAACAGCCCCGTATCCTGCGCTCTCACCAGAACCAATGCTGCGGATCTGCAGAATATCCGCCTCCCATCTGAAAACAGGCAGAAGATAGTCATTATGCTGCACAGGGTCTGGCATTTCGCCGTAAACACCAATGCCCGGGCGGGCCAGGTCAAAATGATACTGGCGTCCCAGAAACAGCCCGGCGGTATTGGACAGACTTTTGGGCAGGTTGGAAAAAGGGGTGCTGATCTGTCTGAACAGGGCCAGCTGCTGTTCATTTGCCGGATGTCCGGCCTCGTCAGCACAGGCAAGATGGCTCATCACCCCACATAAGGGGATATCTGCCAGCAGCGGGCTGTCAGCGCGCAGCCTCTCATGCTCATCACGTCCCCCTCCCAGGCGGTTCATGCCCGTATCAAGGTGCAGGAAACTGCTGAAAATCGGCCGCTGTGTCTTTTTCCTGAAATCTGCTGTTAGGTGGGCCTGAGACAGGTGATTGATTACAGGTGTCAGGCGGTTATGCAGGCATAAATCCTCTTCTCCTGCTCTCAGCCCTTCCAGAATGACAATTTGCGTGTCAGTGACAGTTGACTGATCAAAATGTCGGCGCAAAGACACTGCCTCTTCAATCTGGGCGGTGAAAAATGTCCTGCAGCCCTCATCATACAGCCGTGCTGCAATTCTGCTCATCCCCAGCCCATAGGCATCTGCCTTGACCGCTGCACCGGTCTGCGTCACCGGCGATGATAGGCTGTTCAGATAACGGTAATTGCTGGCAACAGCCTCAAGATCGATATGCAGTCGTGATGATGGCATGGGTTTTCATTCGGCCCTGCTCAGAAACTCTCTGGCAGAGAATCGGCCCCGATAAGATCAGAAAATTTGGTTAAGCGGCCCTCAAAGCCGACATTGACAACGCCGACCGGGCCATGGCGTTGCTTGGCCACAATAATTTCGGCTGTGCCATTAGCTTTTTCAAGGCGCTCCTGCCAGAGCTGGTAGCGCAGATTATATTTTTCCTCGGTTTCATTTTCCCGGCGCGTGGGCTCACTCTTATTCAGGTAATATTCCTCACGGTAGACGAACATCACCACATCCGCATCCTGCTCAATAGAGCCTGATTCACGCAAATCGGCCAGGTTGGGGTGTTTGTCCTCTCGCTGTTCAACTGCCCGTGACAGCTGCGAGAGTGCGAGAACCGGCACATCAAGTTCCTTTGCAATGGCCTTGAGAGAGCGGCTGATATTGGAAATTTCCTGCACCCGGTTTTCTGGCCGGCTGCCCAGCTGGGCCTGCAACAGCTGCAGATAGTCAATCACAATCAGGCCCAGGCCATTTGTGCGTTTCATCCGCCGTGCCCGGCTGGCCAGCTGGCTGACAGACAAAGCTGGCGTGTCATCAATATAGAACGGTGCCCGTGCGATTTGCTCGCTGGCCTCTACCAGGCCCATGAATTCTGTGCTGGACAGCTTGCCGCGGCGTATGGATTCTGAATCTATTTCCGAGCGTTCCGCCAATATCCGCATGCCCAGCTGTTCTGCTGACATCTCGCAGGAGAAAAAGGCCACCGGCACCGGGGTTTCACCTGTGCGCGTTGTTGAAGCGGCATGAAAGGCAATATTTGTTGCAAGGGCTGTTTTTCCCATCGCCGGACGTCCGGCAAGAATAACCAGATCGGAACGCTGCAAGCCGCCCAGCAATGTGTTCAGGCTGGTCAGCCCCGTACTGACTCCTGACAGATGACCGTCACTCTGCGCTGCTGCCTCTGCCATTTTCACTGTCTGGCCCAGCACCATTTCAAAGGATTTTAAGCCAGTATCAGAATGGTCAGTTTCAGCCAAGTTAAATAGATATTGCTCGGCTGTTTCAATTTGTGTCAGTGCCGGTTTTTCAAGGTCAGGGTTCTGGGCGTCATGAATCACCTGATCAGACAGCCTGACCAGCTCGCGCCGCAGATAGGCCTCATGTATCACATCTGCATAATTTGGCGCATCCGCAATAGAAAGCACCCCATCCACCAGATCATCAAGATAGGCGTCCGCTCCCTCATCACCAAGCGCAGCATTGCCGGCAAAAAATGACTTCAATGTTATTGGATTGGCCAGCTGGCCGCGCCCGATGAGCCGAATCGCAGCCTCATAAATCTGACTGTGAAGCGGGTCATAGAAATGATCAGCGCGCAGTTGAATCTCTGTCCTGTCACTGACAGTATTATCAAGAAGCAGGGCGCCTAAAAAGCTCTGCTCGGCCTGAATATTATGCGGCAGGACGCGGCTCTGGCGTTCTGTGATGGCCAGTCCGGGCAAGGCTGTAACTGTATTTTCTTTCACACTTTCTGACATGCCGGACAGCATAGCTGTTTTTTGCTGTCTGGTCGCCTGTGAATAATGTGGATAGCGGGCATAAGTGACTTTTTTTCGCGCCGTCATGAAAAAGGCCCGCCTGGACATCCCGGACAGGCCTGTGTCAGCCAGTCTGCTGCGGCCCCGGGTCAGGACATCACAATCCCCGGGCATCAGACCGTAAGATTAGCTGTTTTTAAGTCTCTGTGCTTTCAGCCTCAGTCTTAGCTTCAGTCCCAGCCTCAGCCTCAGTCTCAGCTTCGGTCTCAGTCGCGGCGCTGTCTGCGGATGCCTTTGCTGGTGCATCGGCCCCAGCTGTCTGCCGTCCCGCTGACGCTGCTGCGTCCTCTTCTGTATCATTGTCAGACGCAACAACGGCCTGGCCGGTTTTTGCCTGTGTTTTTGCCTCTTCTTCAGAGCGGGCAACATTGACAGTGATTTCAAGCTGAACCTCGGCATGCAGATTGACTGTGACCGGGAACAGGCCAAGTGTCTTGATAGCCTTGTCCATGATCACCTGGCGCTTGTCCAGATCATGGCCAGCCTCATTGACTGCAGCCGCGATATCGCGGGCACTGACCGAACCGAACAGCTGGCCCATCTCAGAGGCTGCGCGCACAAGAACAACAGACAGATTGTCCATTGCGCCTCTTTTGCTTTCGGCGGCTGTTTTGGCCTCTGCATTCTGGCTTTCACGCTCTGCACGCTCTGCTTCAAAGCGCTCCAGATTTATTTTGCTGGCACGCAGGGCCTTGCCAGTAGGCAACAGATAATTGCGGGCATAGCCTGGTTTCACCTTGACAATATCGCCAAGTTTGCCCAGCTTTTCCACACGTTCAAGAAGAATAATTTCCATTGTAACTGCTCCTTTCCAGACCTCAGCTGATCACATAAGGCATCAGGGCCAGATAACGGGCACGCTTGATGGCTGTTGACAGTTCACGCTGTTTTTTTGCTGATACAGCAGAAATGCGCGACGGCACGATTTTGCCGCGTTCTGAGGTGAAACGGGTCAGCAGCTTCACATCCTTGTAATCGATTTTCGGTGCCGTTGGGCTTGAAAATGGACAGGATTTGCGGCGGCGGCCATGTGGCTTGCGAACAGCGCTGCGGGTAATCTCCAATTTAGTCATTGCTTATTCCTCTTCGCTGTCTTTGGAAATGTCGGTATCAGTGTCACGGTCATCTGCGCGATCATCACGGCCAGTCCCCCGGCCACCGCGTTCTGAACGGCCGCTCTGCATCATGATGGACGGGCCTTCCTCAACCGCTTCGATTGTCACGCTCATGAAACGCAGAATATCCTCATTCAGCCCCATGATTCTCTCATATTCGGCCAGCGTTTCTGAATCAGCCTCAAGATTAAGCATGACATAATGGCCCTTGCGGTTCTTTTTGATCCGGTAAGCAAGAGAGCGCAGGCCCCAATATTCATGTTTGTGTATTTTTCCGCCGCCATTCTCAATAATGGCAGTGAAATCCTTTGTCAGCCCATCTACATGAGAGGCAGAGACGTCCTGGCGTGCAATGAACACGCTTTCATACAGCCGCATGTTATACTCCTTTTGGCTCATCATCCTGATGCGTCACCGCACAGAATAAACCAGCTGTTTTCGGCATTCAGCTGGCAAGGAAATGAAGTCGCCCGGCAGGCAGGGTAAAAAGACCCGATCCCCCGCACAACGGTTTGTTGGGCTGGGTTATGACTGAAACACACAGGAAAATCAAGTCTTGATTATGCCCTGTACACAAAGATAATTGCCAGCACACAGGGCATAATTGCCAGCACACGGGCTAGCAGGGGCAATCCTTGCTTTGACAAAGACTGGATTTATTGCTGTCATCATGGATGTTACAGGACGGGGTCAGATAAAAAGGAGGGCCAGCCCATGTCAAAAACCGCATTTTTGTTTCCGGGGCAGGGCTCACAGGCCGTCGGCATGGTCACAGCACTGGCTGCCGAAAGCCAGGCCGCCCGCGATGTTTTGCAGGAGGTCGACAATACACTTGATTTTAGCCTGTCCAGATTGATGGCAGAGGGGCCGGCAGAAGAGCTCCAGCTTACCCATAATGCCCAACCCGCCCTGTTTGCCAGCTCTCTTGCGACATTGAGGGCTGTTCAGGATGCAACCGGAGTGCCGGCTACAAGTCTGTGTGACTTTGTTGCTGGTCACTCATTGGGTGAATATTCCGCACTGTGCGCAGCCGGCACCTTTGAGGTGGCGCAGACAGCTGCATTGCTGCGTCTGCGCGGTCAGGCCATGCAAAAGGCGGTGCCGGTCGGCGAGGGCGCCATGGCCGCGCTTATCGGTGCTGACCTTGAACTGGCTGAGGGAATAACAGCACAGGCTGCCGCGCATGGGCTGGTTGAGGTTGCCAATGACAATGCAGCCGGCCAGATTGTTATCAGCGGTGAGACAAAGGCTGTAGAGGCAGCCATGCTGATAGCAAAGGACAGGGGTCTGCGCCGTGTGGTCAGCCTGCCTGTCAGCGCGCCTTTTCACTGTGCCATGATGGCCCCGGCAGCAGATGAGATGGCCCGCGCGCTGGGCGATGCATTGCTGCGTGATGCCGCTGTTCCGGTCATCTGTAATGTAAGTGCTCAGCCTGAACAGCGCGCATCGCGCCTGCGCGAAAATCTTGTCACACAGGTCACCGGGCGTGTGCGCTGGCGCGAGACAATGGACTGTCTGGCTGCAGAGGGTGTCACGCGCTTTATTGAGCTTGGAACTGGCAGGGTGCTGGCCGGACTGGCAAAGCGCGCCGTGCCAGATGCTGAAATCTTTTCAGTTGATACAATGGATGATATAAAGTCCGCCTTCGCATTATAGGGGTAATCCCTGTGGGGGGGCGGCATGCAAATACCAGGATTCACTGCAGAGTTAGGAAAACAAAGATGTTTGATTTAACAGGAAAGACTGCCCTTATCACTGGAGCCAGCGGCGGAATTGGCGGGGCCATTGCCAGTGCCTTGCACCAGCGAGGCGCAGAGGTGATTTTGCATGGCACCAGAAAGGAAAGGCTGACAGACCTGCAGGCGGCGTTGAAGGAGAGGGCCCATATTGTCAGCGCTGATCTTTCAGACAGAAGCGCAGTATCCAGGCTGGCAGAAGAGGCACAGAACATTACAGGCACAGTTGATATCATTGTGAATAATGCCGGCATCACCCGTGATAATCTTTTCATGCGCCTGAAAGATGAGGAATGGGACGATGTTCTGGCTGTGAATATGACAGCGGCGATGATTTTGTGCCGCCATCTGATAAGAGGGATGATGAAAGCGCGCTGGGGCCGGATTATTTCTGTCTCATCTATCGTTGGTGTGACCGGCAATCCCGGTCAGACCAATTATGCGGCGTCAAAGGCAGGCATGATAGGGTTCAGCAAATCACTGGCAGCAGAGGTGGCAAGCCGGGGAATCACTGTGAATGTCATCGCCCCCGGTTTCATTGAAACACCAATGACAGATATGCTGAGCGCGGAGCAGAAGGCCAGCTTGCTGGGCAATGTTCCGGCAGGGCGTCTGGGACAGAGTGAGGAAATAGCAGCCGCAGCTGTATATCTGGCCAGTCAGGAAGCCGGCTATGTAACCGGCGCTACGCTGCATGTGAATGGCGGCATGGCAATGCTGTGAGCAGGCAATAAGGTCTGGCCCCCGCTGCTGGGACAGCCGGTGCCAGGCATCAGAAAATGGCAGTATACCGTGCCGCCCTGTCTGCCGGAACTTTAGGGCTGGTATTATGCCGGTAACTGTGATATCCCCTGCAACACTTGGGGGTCTGAGACCTTAACACACTCCGAAATTGCATTAGCCTGAGGAAAACAAAATGAGTGATATTGCAGAACGCGTTAAAGCAATCGTTGTTGAGCATCTTGGTGTTGATGGCGACAAAGTCGTTGAGGGCGCATCTTT
>JAYPEG010000069.1:3249-6723 GCA_038125645.1 Alphaproteobacteria bacterium | reverse complement strand
GCTGTCAGGTGCAAAAGGAAGCGGATCATCATCATGCAGCCCAAGCGAGGTGGCATTGATAACTGTATCATAAGAAGAAAAATCCACATCACCGGCCGCAACTGCCGCCACAGAGGCAGACGGCACCAATTTTGCTGTCAGGGCCGCTGCCTGCAGCGCATGTTCAGGGGTGCGGTTCAGAATATCAATATGCCCTGCCTGATGACTGGCAAGGGAAAGAGCAATCGCCCGTGCTGCCCCGCCCGCACCGACAAGCAGAATGCGGCTGCCGGCAATAATCCTCTCTGCCGGGCGCGATGCCGGGTTTTCTCCCAACAGGCCGGCTACAAAGCCCTCTCCGTCAAAATTATTGCCGTAAAGACGCCCGTCAGCACCAATTTTAATCGCATTTACGGCCTGGGCGGCCTGCGCGCCGGCGCCCAGCTCGTCGCACAGGCTGGCAAGGGGCATCTTGTGCGGAATGGTGACAGCCGCGCCGCAGAAATTGGCAAACCGGCGCAGACCAGCTATTGCAGCTGGCAGCTCTTGCGGAGGAATGCTGACAGGCACCATAACCGCGTCTGTTCCTGTCTGTAAAAAATAGTCATTGAAAATCATTGGTGCCCGGACATGGTCACTTGGAAAGGCAATACAGCCGAATAATTTTGTTGTCCCGGTAATTTTTGTGTGCATGGAGCTGTTCATTAAATGCCTGCCTGAAAATTGCCCTATCCCTGCCCAACCCCTGCCGTAATCGCCAGCTTATATATGATCATCATCAGGTTTAAGCCTCGCCACTATAAGCAAAGGAGAAGAGAGATGAAAACCAAATATTATATGTTAACCGGCATTTCTGCGGCTGCGGCCGTTCTGACAGGTGGCGGGCTGGCCAGCGCCGGCTGGTTTGACCAGAAGCCCGGGCATGGCATTGTACAGGCCAAACATCAGGGTCACAAGCAGGCACAGGGCTTTATCGCGCTGTTCCGGGCCACTGATACAGACAAAGATCGCAGGATATCTATTGAGGAAGTCAGTGAAATGCTGAAAACGCGTTTTTCTGCTCTCGACGGAAATGCTGACGGACAGATCGATCTGGATGAATTCTCAGCCCGCCACCTGAAACTTTTCTCGGCCATTGACAGCAATGCTGACGGCATGGTGACCAGACAGGAAATCCATGCCCACCGCCACCAGGAAAACAGCTGAGGCAGCCGAAAAGCCCGGCACAAGGTTTCTGGCAATAGTGCAGACGCAGACAAGCGTGTTTTCCCTCCCCCGCTGCTTTGCTGCGCGCCTATTGCCAGACTCCCCAGCATGATCTGCGGGTGCCAGCATGATCTGCTGACAATGATAATATTTAATTATCCTCGCGGTGAAAGGACAGCGCGGCTGAATTGATACAATAACGCAGTCCCCCCGCATCGACAGGGCCATCATCAAAGACATGTCCCAGATGGGCATCGCATTGCGCGCAATGCACCTCTGTGCGGGTCATGAAAAAGCTCTTGTCTGTGCGCTGGCCGATATTGGCGTCAATGCTGGGGGCTGTAAAGGACGGCCAGCCAGTTCCAGAATCAAACTTTGTCTGACTGTGGAATAAATCTGCCCCGCAGCATATACACAAATAGCTGCCTGTCTCATGATTGTCATGATAGGCCCCTGAAAAGGCACGCTCTGTTGCATGTTTGCGCGTGACCTTAAACTGCTCATCAGTCAGCTGGGCCTGCCAATCGGCATCTGTTTTGACGATTTTAGCATTGCTCATGCCGCATCCTGTTTCGCTTTCATCACCTGCCAGATATGATGTAATGTAGCAGGCATATCAATATGCACAATATCAAGCGCATCGCATAAGGCTGAAATAACCGCAGGCGGGGCGCCGATTGCACCGGCTTCCCCGGCCCCCTTAACACCCAGTAGATTATTCTGGCAGACTGTCGGGCGTGTGGAAAGCGAGAATAACGGCATATGGTCAGCCCGCGGCACCGCATAATCCATCAGTGAACCTGCCAGCAACTGTCCGTCCTCGTCAAATGCAACATGTTCAAACAATGCCTGGCCAATCCCCTGTGCAATCCCCCCGTGAATCTGCCCCTCAAGGGTCAGCGGGTTAATAATATTGCCAAAATCATCAACCACCGTATAGCGCGTGATCTCAGGCCTAAGCGTTGCCTTATCCACCTCTATCTCAACGATATGACAGCCATAGGGATAGCTGGCCCCTTCCGTTGTATAGCTGTGCGCCAGATTAAGCGGGTGCGGCCCTTCATTGTCAGCGGCAATCAGCCTGACCAGCTCTTCTGTTTCTATCGTTCTGTTGGTGCCGGCAGCGGTGAAAATACCATCAGCAAAATGGATATCCCCAGCCTCTGCATCAAGATGGGCAGCCGCAAAGGGGCGGGCCCTTTCAGCTATTATATCAGCAGCCTGCAACAGGGTAGACCCCATCACTGCAGACATGCGCGCGCCGCCTGTTGTGCCGGGAGGTGTGCGCAGACTGTCCCCCTGAACAATTTTTATCCTGTCAGCCTCATACCCCAGCTGATGCGAGAAAATCTGTGTCAGAGTGGTGCGGTGGGCCTGTCCGTTTTCCTGTTGCGCGGCATAGATTGTCACGGTGCCGTCATCATCAAATTCAATGTCAACGCCCGCATCACCGCCGCCGCCACACTGTTCCAGATACATAGCTAAACCAATGCCGCGGTAATTTCCAGCTGCCTCTGAGGCCTTTTTGCGGTCAGCAAAACCCTGCCAGTCAGCCTTGTCCATTGCCTCAGCCAGCAGACCAGGCATATCGCCAGAATCAACTGTCCCCCCCTCTATCATTGCATAGGGGATCTGATCGGCACGGATCAGATTTGCCTGTCTCACCGCCACGCGATCCAGTCCTGTTTCAGCAGCGATATGATCCATCAGCCGCTCCAGCAGATAATTTGCCTCTGGCCGGCCTGCCCCTCTGAATGCATCTACAGCCGGTGTATTGGTCACAATGCCCAGCACTTCCATTCCGGCTATCTGAATATCATAGGGGCCGGTCAATGTACGGCATGCAGACAGGGTCGGGATATAAATGCTGAAATTCGAAAGCCATGAGCCCATATTGGCATGAACAGTAACATCCAATGCCAGTATTTTCCCGTTGGGGCCCACGGCCGCACGGGCCTTAGTACGATTGTCACGGCCATGCAGGTCAGAAAGCATGGCATCAGACCTGTCCTGCTGCCAGCGCACAGCTGCCCCCAGCGTCATCGCTGCCCAGGCGATACAGAGCTGTTCTGGATGCAGAAAAATTTTATAACCGAACCCGCCGCCAACATCACCTGTCAGCAGCTGGACATTATCATGTCCGAGGCCGAGCGCATCAGCAATCTGATGCGCAAGCCCGACAGGCCCCTGACTGGGCACCCACATCCGCAGACCGTTTATATCCCCGGCGGGCTGGACAACGACTGGGCGTGTTTCCATTGCAGTGGGCATCACGCGATTGTTAATGAC
>JAYPEG010000069.1:0-3239 GCA_038125645.1 Alphaproteobacteria bacterium | reverse complement strand
CGCCCGCACCAACCAGCCGGTCAACTTCAGAACGGGCCCTGTCAACTGTTCCAGCCTCCCAGCGGAACACGATATTCTGCGGGTAGCAATCATAGAGCTGTGGGGCCGTCGGGGCCATCGCATCATAAACATCTGTCACCGCATCTAGGGGCTCATAGTCAATTTCTATTAGTTCCAGCGCGTCAAGGGCCTGTTGGCGCGTTCTGGCAACAACCATGGCCACCAGATCGCCGGCATGGCGGACAAGCCTGCGCGCCATAGGCGGCTTGCTTGTGCGCGGCACATCACTGCCATCGCGGTTTTTCACATAATGCAGGCATTGAATCTCGCCGACATTGGCAGCGTCCAGATCTGCCTGTCCGACAGCCAGCAGCACACCATCGGCCCTGCGGGCAGCAGCCAAGTCAAATTCAGTAATGCGGGCATGGGCAAAAGGGGCACGCAAAAAGGCAACAGCATGGCCCGTGCCCGGCATATTGTCATCTGTATAACAGCCCGTGCCGGTCAGAAGCCTGTGATCCTCAAGCCGCTTTACTGATTGTCCGATACCAAATTTCATTTACTGCCTCCCCCTCGTCATTCACCCGCGCAATGACATGAATATTACGCACAAAACCAGAATCCTGCATCCAGATTCATGCCTGATTCATGCCTGATTCATGCCTGATACATGCCTGATACATGCCTGATACATGATAGAGTAACCTAAAAATTACACGGGCCGGCAGGGGTTGCAACTGTGCAGACAGATTTTTTTCAAAAATAAAAATCACGCCGCGCGGCCGCCACCCGGCTGAATGTTGTCAGCCAGCACAGAACACCGAAAAGAACGGCTGCGGGAATAAAGAAATGCGGCAGCAGAATAACAAAAACAAACAAGGCAATGGTTTCTGTGCCCTCTGTCAGGCCGCCCAGATAGAAAAAGGATTTTTTCTGCGCTTCAGGCTGTTCCTTCATTCCCGTTTTTGCCTGTAAAATGGCATAGGCAAGAAAACTGGTGCCGGTGCCTACAAAGCTGAAAATCAAAAAAGCACCAGCCAGGGCATTGGCTGGCTGATAGACAATAAAGGCAAAGGGCAGAGCCGCATAAAAGATAAAATCACAGACAATATCCAAATAACCGCCAAAATCCGTGGTCTTTGTGCGCCGCGCCACCGCCCCGTCCAGACCGTCACACAGGCGGTTAAGCCCCAGGAACAGCAATGCTGGAAGAAACAGGCCCCATGCAACACAGACCGCACAGACAAGGCCAAAGGCAAATCCGGCACCGGTCAGCCTGTCTGCAGACAGACCGCCAGCAACACAGAGCCCGGCCAGCCTGTCAAGCAGGGGATCAATCCATGGCCTTAATCTGGCATCAAACATTATCCCCGCCTCTCATTATCCCCGCCCTTTATTATGCCGGCCCTTTATTATCCCCGCCCTTTATTATGCCGGCCTTTCCCTGATGTCTGTTCTGTTCTACAGCCTGCGGCGGCGGCAAATGATCGGCAGATATACCCTGCTTGCCCGGGGCCGCCCAGCTTTAGCCGGCCCCATGACAGCTCAGCGTCCGGCCAAAATGACTGTCTGGGCGGCAATACAGCGCATACCTGCCACTATAGGCGGCGGGGCAGGGCTGTGGAAAATCACATCTATGTAACCACGCAGCAAACCAAGACTGATCGGTGTTCCATGCCTGACAGCGCGTCCCTCTTCGACAAAGGACTGGATGAGGCGAGTTACCGGTGCGCCGTAATGAACAACCTCTATGCGGTGCCCGCCGGCAGTGATGAAAACCTGTTCCAGTCTGGCATTGCTCTGCGGCGGATGATTATCTGCATCAAATCTGTTGAAAGCGCCATCCAGCCACAATGACTGGTCGGTCATCGCTGCTGCGGGCGCACAAGCGATATGGCTGTCCAGCCAGTCAGGGCACATTCGCACAACCGTCCGCCCGGTTGCCCTATCATGGCTGACAGCGGTAATACGCCCGTCTATCGGGGCACAGACAGTGTCTGCTGCCATTGGCAATGGGATGGATGCCGGTAGGCGAAGAATCAGCGCCAGATAAACAAAACCGGCAAAGACAATGATGCCAAACGGCAGATAAAGCGCTGAACAGCCAGCAGCAGCGGCCCCTGCTGCTGCCAGCACCGGCCAGCCGGGTCGCCGTCCGGGAAACTGAAAATATTGTGAGAACAGAGCAAATGGGCTGCCGGCCATTATTTTTACCCCCGCGTCACTGTGCGTTTGCGTTATTTTCTGTATCTGGCAGGGCAAAGACCTGTGCCGGATAAATCAGGTCAGGATCGCTGATACGCTCTTCATTGCGTTTGACAATATCAAGATAACGTATACCGTTGCCATAAGTGCGATAGGCAATACGCCAGAGCATATCGCCCTTGCGGATGATCACCATCTCGCTGCCATCAAGCCCGACATCCAGCTGTGCCATATTCACCTCAACCTCTGTTGTCAGGGCAATATTGTTATCGGCATCAAGAAGATTAGCGCGCAAGAGAACAGTTCCTTTGTGTGTCCCCAGACCCGTGACCTGTGCCTCCCATGCACCGCTCTGATCAACAAAGATATCAGCAAAAGGACGGCCGGCGAAACTGCCGGAAATCCCGCTGCCGCCATTTAAACGCCCCTTGATCCGCAAGGCCCCTGTATCGCCCCAGCTCAGCGTGCCTATGTAGATTTCAGGTGGAACAACCAGAATCTCCCTTACCTCATCCTCACTGATATCCCGGGCAGGAGACTGACTGCCGCCCCCGTCCCGGCCTGCATCAGCCGTTTCAGTAACAACAGTGCCCAGCTGTTCCGGGGCAGAGATAATTTTGGCTGCCGCATCATCTGTCATCGGAACAAGCGCCACCAGGGGTTTGTTTTCAGCCGTGGCCAGCTCAACGATCACGGCCTGTTCTGCGCGGCTGACTGTGCCGTCCGCCCGCTGCATTTCCGCATTCACCGTCATCATTGGCTGTGGCCTCAGCGATCCTTATATCCCCGTCAAACAGGGTGATTTTCGCATGAGGCTGGGCCGTGCCTGCAAAAACAGCCGAACCATCCGGCCCGATTCTGGCGACATCAATGACAAGCGGCCTTTCCTGTGCCTCATTGTTTGTATTCTTCTGCTGTGCGCCTGTGCTCTGTGCCGCAGGGCCAGTATTGTCTGCCTGCACCGCTGGCGCTGAATTTTCTGCCGCTGCCGCCCTGTCCTGTGCCTGTGTGTCATTAAGCGTGATATCTGTCTG
>JAYPEG010000068.1:0-6903 GCA_038125645.1 Alphaproteobacteria bacterium | reverse complement strand
TTTCTCTATGAAGCATTAATGTCAGTGAGGCAGAATTATTGAGGCTGATGAAAGGGCAGGATTTAAACCAGCTTTGCAGCGCTGCTCCCACAGCCCAGTCATCATCTGGTATTGTTTTTATCTTGCTGATTACATGAAAACTCTTGTCAGGATTTTCTGCAAGATATTTAGCGATGCGCTCTTCTGCAACCCCATATTCTGGTGACGTGTCAAGCGTTGTTATTCCCCGCTCCCAGGCGGCATCAAGGATGGCGAATGCTTCTCCTTCTGGCATTAAATCATGCTTCCATTTTCCAAGCCCGTAAGGCATGCCAAGCTGAGCTGTGCCCAGAATGATTTGAGAAAAAGGATTTTTCATTCTCGTAATTTTTTAACCCATGCTACCGCAGTGCCGGTGAAAAGATCTCACCGCGCCGCAACATTCTCTTTTCAGGCTGATGAAAAGCATCCGCTCTGATATAACACTGCCCCTCAGGCGCCGGCAACGGCCTCACATGCCATCCGGCTCTGGACGACATGCCCGAGCATGGACAGCAGAATGGTTACCCGGTTGCCAGCCTCCAGTCGTAGTAATTTACCAATGGTTCCTGCCATTGGGCCGTTCAGTATCTCAACATCCTGACCTGGGTGCAGACTGTCTTCGCCTGTTGCTATAAGCCCGTCGCTTCCCTCTGCTTCCTTTAGGGTGCTGATGAAATCATCATTGACCGAAGATGGTTTCTGGCCAAAGCTCACAATGCGGCTGACACCGACCGTCCCGTTTATTGATCGCCAGCGCGCTGTATCAATGTCGAGATTGACAAAGAGATAGCCTGGAAACAGGGGGCGGCGCACACGCGATGAGCGCCTAGCGTGTCGGATAATCCTCTCACACAGGGGCAGCCAGACATCAAAGCCTTGGCGCATAAGATGCTGAACCGCCAGATTTTCGCGGTTAGGCTGGGTCTGAACAGCATACCAGCTCATCTGCGGCCCTCTTCTTTCACCAGATGCACAAATTCTGCTTTGGAAAATTTCATAAAGGCCGGTGTCATAACGGGTATTGCCCGTGCTTCAGAGGAGATAATCTGAAACGCTCTGTGTGGTCTTTGCGACTCTGTCAGCACAATACAACAGGCCTGTTCCCTGTCTGCTTCTGGCACGTCACTGTAGGATGTGAAATACTGTCCGTTCAAATGTCCAAGAACATCAACAATAAAGACTGTCTTGATATTATGGGACTGAAAGACCATCTGTGCAATTTCCAGAATTTCACCAGAACCTGCGCATCCGATTTTATTTTGCCCTTTTCTGGATAGCTCATTTGCTATGTACTCATAATCATGGCGCACAACACTGAAGAATTTTACCGAAGTCGCAATATATTTTGAGACTAGGCGGCCTTTTGCCAGAAATCCATCAGGCGTTAGATAATAGCCGTAGCGGCTTGCAGGAGCCTCTTTGATCTTTATGTAACCTTTATGAATAAGTCGCTTTATCAGGGAATTTGCCATACCTATGGCGATTTCAAGCTCAGCAGCCACGCGGCGCTGGGTAACTTTGTCCTGTTCCTCAACAAGTTCAAGAATACGCAGCTCATGCTGCTCGCTTGCTGTCAGCTGGTCGTTCACTTAATGCACCTCAAAACTTGTTTTTTTATCAATACAGGGTAAATTCCAGACATACAATCTGTTTTGTTCAAAAAATGAACAAAACAGATTTTTTTTCCTGTTTTCTGTCTGGGGCTTTTATTAACATGATAATAATCTGTATTGGCATCTCCTGGTCAGGATTAAATTCCTATCAGGGTCTGATACATTTAGTGTGCTGATTTTTTCATGTTTGTAAAGGCAGTGAAATAATGTGTGGTTTTGCAGGGTTTTTAACATTGGCTGCGGCTGGCGGGCTGGCGGCTGGCGCGGCTCTGCCTGACACATCAGCACATCTGGCGCTGAACAGCATCGCCCGGCGCGGGCCGGATTCTGAAGGACAGTGGCATGACAGTCATATCTGGCTTGGCCACCGGCGGCTTTCCATTGTGGATTTGGATGAACGCGGCACCCAGCCAATGGAACGCGCCAATCTGGTTATCGCTTTTAACGGCATGATTTACAATTACCGTGAGATAAAAGAGCAGCTCAAAGATAAGGGCTTTCAGTTCACAACTGACACTGATACAGAAGTGATTGCTGCCGGCTGGGCTCAGTGGGGAGAGGGGTTGCCCGAACGTCTGCAGGGTATGTTTGCCTTTGCCCTCTGGGACAAAAAAGAAAAAACGCTTTTTCTGGTGCGTGACAGGCTAGGCAAAAAACCTCTTTATTACAGACACTGGCAGGGCGGGCTGGCATTTGGCTCGCGCTTTGATACAGTTGAGGCGCTTACAGCACCTGCACAATTGAGTAAAGATGCCCTGTCATGGCTGCTGACACTGAAATATATTCCAGACCCTTTCAGTGCAGCAGATGAGGTTCACAAAGTTCCGGCAGGCCATCTTCTCAAAATTAGGGAAGGCAGGCCTGAGAGAAAATGCTGGTATGAACCGCTGCCGGATGATGCCCTTTTATCTGTGTCACCTGAGAGGCAGAAACAAAGGCTGCGCGATCTTATTGAACAGTCAGTGGCCGAGCGCCTTATCAGTGATGTGCCGCTGGCCTGTTTTCTGTCCGGCGGTATTGATTCAGCCATAATTGCTGCTCTCGCTCACCGGATAAAGCCGATTGATACCTTTACTGCAGGTTTTGATGATCCTCTCTTTGATGAAAGTGAGGAAGCCGCCCGTACGGCCAGACACCTCGGTACAAGCCATCACCGGCTGCGACTGCGTGCCGATAAACAGCTGCATCTCATTGACCAGCTTTTTACTACAGCACTAGACGAACCCTTTGGTGATTCATCGGCCCTGCCGTTCCTGTTTGTTTCGAGGGCAATGAAAAATTACGCGACCGTTGCGCTTTCGGGTGACGGGGCAGACGAATTGTTTGGCGGTTACCGTAAATATCAAGGAGAGCTTGTGGCAGACCTGTGGCAGCGCATACCAACGCCTTTTCGCAAACTGCTTCGAGGCACAGTCAGAAAGCTGCCAAGAGGCCGCGATACTGCTATCTCTGACAGGCTCAGACAGCTGGACAAATTCATTAGCGGAGTTGAGCTTCCAGATGCAGAGCGGCATGCGTACTGGATGGCACTGGCCCCCGGGGCCTCGGATATTCAGCAGCTGTTGGGGCCAGGTGGACATACAGCGCTTGTCAGACTGCTGGGAACAATAGCTGTTCCGAATAACCTTGACCGCTACACAATAACATTGCTGCGTGATATCAGAACGGTTCTGATCTCTGATATGCTTGTTAAAATTGACAGAACCTCCATGGATACAGCTCTTGAAGTCCGCTCCCCCTTTCTTGACCATCGTGTCCTTGAAGCTTCCCTTGCAATCGGGGGACGGCAGAAAATTGCCTGGGGACATGGCAAAAAAATATTACGGGATATATTCAGAGCTGAGTTGCCGGCAGAGCTTTTTTCAGCCCGTAAGAGAGGTTTTGAAATTCCTCTTAACAGATGGTTGTCCGGCCCGCTGAAAGACAAATTGTCAGAGGCAGTCTCACCTGATTTTCTTGTTTATAATAATCTTGACCCCCGGCTGGGAACAGTGATTAAAAGCGGTATTATAAAAGGACTGTACCCACATGCCGAAATGGGATGGACATTGATGTCTGTCTTTCACTGGCAAAAGGCTCGCGGATTTAAATAGAGGCTAACAGGTCCTGATAGGCAGTCCCGACAGCATCATCTGAAAACCCCTCTGTTTCGATCATTTGCCTGCTTTTTTTTCCCGCTAGTTTCATAAAGGCGGGGTCCTCTGTCATCTGTGTGATGGCATCTGCAATGCTGCCTGTATCTCCTTTTTTGAATAACAGGCCATTATACCTGTGCCGGATAATTTCTCTTGTTCCAGGGACATCTGCTCCCAGCAAGGGCAAACCGCAGGCCGCTGCTTCAAGCAGGGCTTTTGGCAGACCTTCACGGTGAGAGGGCAGAATAGCGATGTCGCAGCCCTGCCAGAATGCGGGCATGTCACACAGCTGTCCTTTCAGCCGAACCGCCTCTATAGAGGCCCAGCTGTTGATATTCTCTTGCGTAAAACTGGTTGGGTTGCTGGCATATGATGATCCGGCTATATGCAACTCAAACCGCCTTTGCGGGCCAAATGAAGAGACAGCTGCGATCAGCTCTTCCAGGCCTTTATCCCTGATAAGGCGTGATGCGCAGCCTATAATCAGAGGCGATGCTTTTTCTGTTAGTAATTCTTTTTGTGCCACTGGTACGAAACGCTGAATATCAACGCCTGAGCCCCTGATAATTGGGGCTGTAAAAGGTGCCAGACCTTTTGCTGCCAAAAGTGCTCTGTCATCTGTGTTCTGAAACAGCATGACGGTTTTTTCACCAGACCATAAAAACCGCAGCACCGGTGTCAGCAAGGCGCGCAGAAACTTTGCCCTAAAACTGTCAGAAGAGAACAGGTAACCAACCCCGGTGATAGCGTTGATACAGCGTGCCTGCTGATGAAATAGACCTGCAATACTGCCAATAAAGCTCATTAGAACTGATGAATGGTGAATGATCTGAGGCTGCTCAAAGCGGTAGAGTTTGACAAGACAGAAGACCATTCTGAGCAGCGAAAAAAAAGAGCGGTTGCCATCAGGTAGGGCGTGGACATCAAAACCCAGTTTCTTTATCTCTTCCATCCTGCCGGTATCTGCACAGACAATCACCACACGCCGGCATCTTTGATGCGCAGCATCAGCCATTGCCACACGGTGTGCCAGAAAAGCAGCGTCGCTGGCGGACAAAAACATAAGTGTTTTAATCGGTTTTTTCATTTGGTTTTGCAGACCGGGTGATTGACAAACAGATATAATCAATTAAACCTCTTGCCAGCAAAAAAATCACCTCAGAAATTTTTTATGGCCCTCAGTAAACGTAAAATTTCAATTATTGGTCTTGGATATGTCGGTCTGCCAGTGGCTGTTGCCTTTGGTGAGGCTGGTTTTTCTGTGACAGGTTTTGATGTCAGTTCAGAGCGAATAGAAGCGCTGAAGGCTGGTCATGACATCACCTTTGAGGTTGAAAAGAATCGCCTTCATAATCCCAATTTGGTTTACACAGATAGTGAGGATGATATAAGAGCGGCCGATTTCCATATTGTTACAGTGCCAACACCTGTTACTGATGATCTTGAGCCCGACATTTCTTTTTTGATTTCTGCGTCCATGACTGTCGGCAGACAGCTGAAAAAGAACGACATTGTAGTCTATGAATCAACTGTTTATCCAGGCTGCACTGAGGAGGACTGCCTGCCAGTGTTAGAGGCGGCATCTGGACTGAAAGCCGGACGCGATTTTTTCATTGGCTATTCACCTGAACGGATAAATCCAGGTGATATCACACACAGATTTGAAACTATTCAAAAGGTGGTGGCAGGTCAGTGCCCCAAAACGCTTGAAATTATTGCTGAGACCTATCGCAGTGTTGTCATTGCGGGGATATACAAAGCCCAGTCCATCAAAGTGGCAGAGGCTGCAAAGGTGATAGAGAACACACAGCGCGATTTGAATATTGCCTTCGTGAATGAGCTGTCTCAGATTTTCAGGAAAATGAATATCGATACATCCGATGTACTGGCAGCAGCAGGGACAAAATGGAATTTTATCCCCTTTGAACCTGGCCTGGTCGGGGGCCATTGTATTGGTGTGGACCCTTATTACCTCACCACTAAGGCAAAAAAGGTCGGTGCTGAGCCGCAAATTATCCTCTCCGGACGTAAAACAAATGATGATTACGCGCTCTTTATTGCCGAGGAGTGCCGGCGCTGGTGTGCGGCAAAGGGGATGGCCGAGCCAAAAATTGCCCAGCTGGGACTGACATTCAAAGAAAATATTCCGGATATAAGAAATTCCAAGGCTTTTAATTTGATGACAGCTTTGTGCGGGCTGACCCCATCTCTGAGCGTTTTTGACCAGATGGCCGCTGTGGATACAGAACAGCTGGGCGTCCCTTTTAATCCGGTAGATAAAGGTGATGGATTTAATGTAATTGTGCTGGCTGTACCTCACCGCTCCTATATTGAACAGGGCTGGACATTTGTTAAGGAGTTGGCAGCTAAAGAAGGGCCAGTGCTGGTCATGGATGTCAAGGCACGGCTGGACAGGGATACCCTGCCGGATCATATTGATCTCTGGCGGCCATAGATGAGCGTCTGAAACCAGCTGGTCACAAATACAGGCCGCAGTGGCTAACAGGCCTGTCTGTCTCTTTGGCGTTAGGAAGATTTTGCAGTGAAACGTTTTTTTGACATCGCTCTGGCGCTTGTTCTTACTCTGCCCTGCGGCATCGCTGGCATTTTTGTTTCTTTTTTCATCCGCTTCTCATCACCCGGATCTGTGCTTTACTGGTCAGAGCGGGTGGGCTGCAACAACAAAAACTTCTTTATGCCAAAGTTCAGGACCATGCGCACTGATACGCCTGCTGTGGCAACCCACCTGCTGGATAGTCCGGATGATTATCTGATTCCAGCCGGCCGGTTTCTGCGTCGGACATCACTGGATGAGCTGCCACAGCTCTGGAGCATTTTAACAGGCGAGATGAGCTTTGTAGGCCCGCGTCCAGCCCTGTTTAATCAGGATGATCTTATCGCTTTGCGTACAAAGGCCGGCATCCACAAATTAACGCCTGGTCTGACAGGCTGGGCACAAATAAACGGACGGGATGATCTGTCCATCGAAGACAAAGTTGCCTTGGAAAAAGACTATCTTGAGCACCGTTCTTTTTTCTTTGATCTGAAAATAATTGCCCTGACCGTTCTGAAAACAGTTCAATCAAAAGGAATATCACATTAGACTGACTGTTGTAGGCTATCCCGTTCAGGAG
>JAYPEG010000067.1:0-7481 GCA_038125645.1 Alphaproteobacteria bacterium | reverse complement strand
CCTCTATAGAGCGTGATGTGCCTGAATATATTGAGGCTGATCACGATAAGATGAGCGCGACTTTCGTGCGTGTGCCCACACTTGATGAGGTGCCCTATCCGGTTCAGATGGAACCGAATCTGGTTATCGAATATTATTCACGCTGATTGTGTGCAGCCGGCAGCTGCCGGCTGTTCATCTGTTTTAAAGGGCGCCTGTTACGGGCGCCTTTTTTATGCCCGGCACTGGTTTTACCTGACATTTCTGTCACAGGGTTTGAGCCTGTTTGTGAATCCGGCTATACTGTCCGGCGGGATAATTATGCACAGGTGCAAAGGGCGATGGAAACAGGCTGGCCAAATGAATATTATGCGGTGATTTTCACCTCTCAGCGCAGTGATGCAGAAATGGAAATGTATGGGCTGACCTCTGCCAGGATGGTCGAGCTGGCCCAGCAGCAGCCAGGCTTTCTGGGGCTGGAATCCGTGCGTGAGGAAGATGGCCTTGGCATCACTGTTTCTTACTGGCGTGACCGCGATTCTATTACCGCCTGGGGTCAGCATGCTGAACATATGGTGGCCCAGAAACTGGGCCGTCAGGAATTTTATATATGGTTCCAGCTGCGGATAGCCAAAGTGATTGATGATCGCAGTTTCGGCCTCGATGACCTCTGAGTCTCACAGCTGATTAATTTTAAAAAAAGCAGACCCTGTATATGGTCTGCTTTTTGTCTGTTAAGCGGTACGGGCGGGCTCAGCCCTGCAATGGCTGTGGATTCACATCAATGCCCTTTGTGCTGAACATTTCCATCAGCTCGCCCGTTTCATACATTTCACGGATAATGTCACAGCCGCCGACAAACTCGCCCTTTACATAAAGCTGGGGGATGGTCGGCCAATCTGAATAAATCTTTATGCCCTCGCGGATGCTGTCATCATCAAGGACATTGATGCCCTTGAATTTCACCCCGAGATGGCTGAGCACGCCGACCACAGCTGCCGAAAAACCGCATTGCGGAAATACAGGTGTGCCCTTCATAAAAAGGACAACATCAGTGCTGGCGATATCTCCGGAAATCCGGCTCTTTGTAGTTTCATCTAACATCTTCATTCCTTTCAATGTGGCCCCATTTTTGTTGGCGGGGATAAAATAATGCTCAGGACTGCGGGGGGCGTGTCTGCAGGGCCAACGCATGCAGTTGGCCACCCATGCGCCCCTCCAGCGAGGCATAGACCATCTGGTGCTGCTGAACACGGTTCTTGCCGACAAAGGCGCTGCTTTCTACCAGACAGGAATAATGGTCACCGTCACCGCGCAGATCCTCAATCGTGATTTTGGCGTCAGGAAAGGCCTTTTTTATCAGCGCCTCTATTTCATGGGCGTGCATTGCCATGGTTCACCCTCATTTTCTGGACTGTGACGGCAGGGGCGTTTTCCCAGAGGCCCGTCGCAGTGTTTTACTGTGACATCAGCGCAGCTAATCTGGGCTCATGCCAGCTTTTCAACTGTTCTTTTGATATGGGGGCGGCAGGGGCGGCTGTCAATTCACATTTTGAAATTGTTGTGCCCAGCCGTGCACAGGCAACATTCTGCTCACTGCACAGCGCCTCAAAGGCCCCTGCATCTGTGACGGCGACAATATAGCGGGCCTGATCCTCGCCAAAGGCCCATCCATGCAGCGTATCACAATCAGGTGTCACAATCTCTGCCCCGGCCTGTCCGGCCATAACCATTTCTGCCAGCGCCACCAACAGCCCGCCGTCACTGATGTCATGTGCGGCGGCAATCATTCCGCCCTCTATGGCACAGCGCAGCAAATCGCCATGTTTGCGTTCTGCATCAGGATTGGCCGGCGGCGGGGCCCCGCCCTCTCGTCCGGCCAGCTGGCGTGCATAAAGGCTGCATCCCAGCCAGCCATCATCTGTTCCGGCATCCTGACCAATGACATAGAGTATCTGGCCCGCAGCCGTCAGCCCGCACCCCACAGCCCGGGCCCAGTTGTCAATAAGGCCGACCATGCCAATGACCGGACAGGGCTGTATGGCCATGCCGTCAGTCTCGTTATACAAGGACACATTGCCGGATACGACAGGCGTGTTCAATATTCTGCAGGCGGCCCCCATGCCAGAGACAGCCCCAACAAGCTGGGCCATAATATCCTGTTTTTCCGGATTACCGAAATTCAGGTTATTCGTCACTGCCAGCGCCCGCGCCCCAGAGGCAGAAATATTGCGATAGGCCTCGCACACGGCCTGTCTGCCGCCCTCAAACGGGTCTGCATCAACATAGCGCGGTGTGCAATCCACAGTGATGGCAAGGCCCTTTTCTGTGCCATGCACGCGCACCAATGCCGCGTCACCGCCCGGCCCAAAAATCGTATCGGCCATCACATCACTGTCATACTGTTCATATACCCAGCGCCGTGACGCCAGCTCAGCACTGCCAAGAAGCTGTCTCAGACAGTCTGTTATATCACTGTCAGCGGCAAGCTGGGCTGTAGCCAATACGGGCTGCATCTCGTCTGCCCGGTAGGGGCGGTCATATTCTGGCGCATCATCCACCAGTGGGGCCAGCGGTATGTCACAGGCGGTTTTGCCGTCCTTTAGTAATACCAGCCTCTGGGTATCAGTTACCTGCCCAATGGGCATGAAATCAAGATCCCATTTTTCAAAAATCGCGCGCGCTGTTTCAGCCTGTTCAGGCTTTATTACCATCAGCATACGTTCCTGACTTTCAGAGAGCATGATCTCATATGCGCTCATGCCAGCTTCACGCACGGGCACAAGGTCAAGGTCAATTTCCATGCCCAGCCTGCCCTTTGACGCCATTTCAACAGATGATGATGTCAAGCCCGCCGCGCCCATATCCTGAATCGACAGAACCGCATCAGCTGCCATCAGCTCAAGACAGGCCTCCATCAGCAGCTTGCCGGTAAAAGGATCACCCACCTGAACAGTTGGGCGCTTGGATTCAGTTTCATCGGAAAACTCAGCAGACGCCATTGTCGCGCCATGAATCCCATCGCGCCCGGTTTTTGCCCCGACATAGATAACCGGATTACCCGCACCGGTCGCCGCGGAATAAAAAATCCTGTCACTGTGGGCAAGACCGACAGCCATGGCATTAACCAGAATATTGCCGTTGTAAGAGCTGTGAAAATTCACCTCACCCCCTACTGTGGGGATGCCGATACAGTTACCGTATCCACCTATACCGGCGACAACACCAGAGAGCAGGTGCTTTGTTTTTTCATGGTCAATATCGCCAAAACGCAGGGCATTCAGCAGGGCGACCGGGCGTGCGCCCATTGTAAAGACATCCCGCAATATACCGCCTACACCCGTGGCTGCGCCCTGATAGGGTTCAATAAATGACGGGTGATTGTGACTTTCAATTTTAAATACAACAGCCAGCCCGTCACCAATATCAACAACCCCGGCATTCTCGCCCGGCCCCTGGATCACCTGCGGGCCCTCGGTGGGCAGTGTTTTCAGCCATTTTTTTGATGATTTATAAGAGCAATGCTCAGACCACATGGCAGAAAAAATGCCCAACTCGCATAGATTTGGTGTTCTGTCCAGCCGTTTCAGGATCAGCTGCCACTCATCAAATGACAGCCCCATTGCCTCAGCGTCAGCAAAGCTCATTTCCTGTATTTCATTCATCAGCTGACACCCTCTAAAACAGACCTGAGAAACCTGCAGCCATCAGCCGATTTATGTCCCGCCCCCATCGCGCGTTCCGGATGCGGCATCATGCCCATTACCCGCCCGTTTGCTGATAATATGCCGGCAATATCGCGTGCCGCCCCGTTCGGGTTGGCCGGGCGGCTGTCATGATTATCTGTATAGCGCAGGGCTATCTGTCCACCCAGTTCAAGTGCGTCCAGCTGATCATCATCAGCAAAATAATTGCCTTCATTATGGGCAACCGGGATAATCAGCTCACTACCCTGCGGTAGCCCGGCCATCAGCGGTGTATCAATGGTTTTCTGAACTGCCAGCCTTGTCTCGCGGCAGACAAATTTCAGCCCGCTGTTTCTGACCAGGGTGCCTGGTAGCAGCCCTGATTCAAGCAGAATCTGAAAGCCGTTGCATACACCAAGAACCGCCCCGCCGCGGCTTGCATGATCCAGAACAGAATGCATGGCCGGTGCCCGCGCCGCCAGTGCCCCGCAGCGTAGATAGTCACCGAATGAAAAACCGCCGGGAATGATCACAATGTCAACAGGGTCAAGCTGGCTGTCCTTGTGCCAGACCAGGGCCGGGCGCCGTCCTGTGATGGTCTGCACAGCTACCATCATGTCACGGTCACAATTTGATCCGGGAAAGATAATGACTGCGGCTCTCATGATGGGGCGACAACTTCTATTGTGTAATCTTCTATGACTGTGTTGGCCAGCAGGCTCTCGCACATGCGTGCAGCGCGCTGTTCTGCCCTTGCGGCATCCTCAGAGTCAATATCCAGCGTTATCTGTTTACCGATACGCACATCAACTGCGTCAGTGAAGCCCAGCCCCGCCAGTGCGTTTTCCACAGCCCGCCCCTGCGGGTCAAGAACACCGGCCTTCAGGGTTATGTTAATGATAACCTGCATAATTACCTGCCTTGCTTAAGGTTTAGAGGAGGCGGCCAGATCAGGGATTGTCAGGCCCAGCCGCCGGGCAATATCACTATATGCTTCTGTCAGTCCGCCCAGATCGCGCCGGAACCTGTCCTTGTCCAGCTTTTCATCAGTCTTTATATCCCAAAGGCGGCAGTTATCCGGGCTGATTTCATCTGCCAGCACTATCTGCCTGCCAGTTTCAGTCTCCAGCCAGCCAAACTCCAACTTGAAATCTACCAGCCTGACCCCGAGACCAAAAAATAAACCGCTGAGAAAGTCATTGATTTTCAGCGCTGTTGCCTTGATGACTACCAGATCATCTGCAGTGGCGATCTGCAGGGTCAGAATATGTTCACTGGCGATTACAGGATCGCCCAGCGCATCATCTTTCAGACAGAATTCAACCAGTGTATGTTTAAGCGGCGTTCCTTCGCTGAGGCCGAGGCGCGCGCATACAGACCCGGCGGCAATATTGCGGACAATCACCTCAATGGGAATGATTTTCACAGCTTTGACAAGCTGTTCGCGGTCATTGAGTTTTTTGATGAAATGATGGGCAATGCCCAGCTGACCCAAA
Organism: Alphaproteobacteria bacterium; assembly: GCA_038125645.1. Taxonomy (GTDB): domain Bacteria; phylum Pseudomonadota; class Alphaproteobacteria; order Puniceispirillales; family Puniceispirillaceae; genus JADHLI01. The sequence goes on along the minus strand of JAYPEG010000067.1, from coordinate 2,320 downwards.
GCGGGAAACAGGTGTGCGCTGATAAGATTGTTCAATATGCCCTTGCCGGGGATCACGTCCTTTTTCTGCGCGTTAAACGCTGTTGCATCATCCTTGAAATACTGGATGATGGTGCCATCCTCATCCCCGGGATACAGAATCTTGGCTTTGCCTTCATACAGGGGGGATGTACGCGCCATTATGCCTGTCCTTTGCTGCCGTTTGTGAACACACGTTCAAAAATAGTGTCAACATGGCGGAAATGCTGGCCCAGATCGAACAGCGCCTCAAGCTGAGCGGCATCGAGATAGCGTGCGATGTCTGCATCATCTTTTAACAGGGGCAGATAGCTTTTCTTTTCTGTCCAGACCCGCATGGCGTTACGCTGAACATAGAGATAGGCATCCTCTCGGCTGCATCCGTTTTGTGTCAGGGCCAGCAGAACTTGCTGTGAGTGAACAAGTCCTCCTAGCCTGTCCAGATTTTCCTGCATCGCCTCTGGGTAAATCAGCAGAGTCTCAATCACTGATGCCAGCCGCACAAGGGCAAAATCCAGCGTTATTGTCGCATCGGGGGCAATCATCCGTTCAACAGAGGAATGAGAGATGTCGCGTTCATGCCACAGGGCAACATTTTCCATCGCCGGTATAACAGCAGAGCGCACCATACGCGCAAGGCCAGTCAGGTTTTCGGTCAATACGGGGTTGCGTTTGTGTGGCATAGCAGAAGAGCCCTTCTGCCCGGCACTGAAAAACTCTTCTGCCTCACGGACTTCTGTGCGCTGCAGATGCCGGATTTCAGTTGCCAGCCGTTCAACAGAACTGGCGATAATGCCAAGTACAGCAAAATACATGGCATGACGGTCGCGCGGAATGACCTGTGTTGATACAGGTTCAATCTGCAACCCCATTTTTTCCGCGACATGGGCCTCTACAGCCGGGTCAATATGGGCAAAGGTGCCAACGGCCCCGGAAATCGCACAGGTGGCAATTTCAGCCCGGGCACAGGCAAGCCGGTGACGGCAACGGTCAAACTCTGCGTAAAATCCTGCCAGCTTCAGGCCAAAGCTGGTTGGTTCTGCATGTATCCCATGAGAGCGGCCGATGGTCGGGGTGTATTTATGCGCATGGGCCTGTGTCTCAATGGCTGTGCAAAGCCTATCCAGGTCAGCCATCAGCAAATCGCTGGCCCGCACCAGCTGCACAGATAAGGTCGTGTCCAGTACATCTGATGAGGTCATGCCCTGATGCACAAAGCGGGCTTCGTCACCAACATATTCAGCCAAATTGGTTAGAAAGGCGATGACATCATGCTTGGTCTCACGCTCAATCTCATCAATGCGGTCAATATCAAATTTACCGCGTTCCCAAACCGCCTGTGCGGCTTTTTTTGGTATGACGCCCAGCGCAGCCTGTGCATCACAGGCATACGCCTCAATCTCAAACCAGATCTGAAACTTGCTCTGTGGTGTCCAGATCGCTGTCATTTCCGGACGTGCATAGCGCGGAATCATTATTTTTTTCTTTCGATGATTGGCTGTCTGCAGATGGCAGATACCTATCATTTATCAGGTAAAAAAGCTATAGTCAGACAGGAAAGTTTTTTGACGATACACAGCCTGTGCCATTATATTGTCATGACAGGGAGAAAACAGCCATGATATTTCGCCGACTTGTGTTTTCTGCTCTCAGGATGGCGCTTCAGAACCCGGCTGTTCGCCGTCAGGCCGGCCACATGGCCCAAACAGCGCTGAAAGCAGCAACCCCGTCTTTGATGGCTGCTTCACGCCGGGCTGGACAGGCTGTGCGCGGTGCCAGTGATGAGCTGCAGGAGGGTATGAAAAAATTCAAGGCTGCGCGTGACGGTGAAGATACAGAAACGCCGCAGTCCGGCAAGGCCGTGCCAAAAGGGCCAATGAAAAATATAACACCCGGCAAAAACAGCTGAACCAGCGCCTGTCTGCCCCGCCAGCGCGCAAGACACATTACCCAAACTGCATTCCAAACCACGGGCGCATTACCCAAATCGTCGCACCCAGGCCGCAGCACCCGAAACATAATCCCAGACCCATGACATCTGGTCTGCCCGCCTGTAAGCTGAACAGAATCTAGCTGAACAGAATCTAGCTGAGCAGGCCCATTGCCTTAAAGCTGACAGTATCGTCATTGCGGACAATCAGATGGTCATGCAGGCTGATATCGACCGTCTGTAATGCGGCCTTTATCTGGCGTGTCAAATCTATGTCTGCCTGGCTGGGGCGCAGATTCCCTGTGGGATGATTATGCAGTATGATAATGGCGGCTTCCTGATGGCGCAGCGCATTCTTGACAATTTCACGCGG
>JAYPEG010000066.1:0-7871 GCA_038125645.1 Alphaproteobacteria bacterium | reverse complement strand
AAGGACATGATATTAGAGGCCGCATGGGGCGCACATTCAGCTACTGGCATGCTGGCGTTCTGGCTGGGATGTGCCGCAGCCCTGCTGACCGCCTTTTACAGCTGGCGGCTGATTATACTGGCATTTCACGGCAAGCCACGGGCCAGTGCCCAGGTCATGGCCCATGTTCATGAATCTCCCAATATCATGACCTTGCCCCTGGTTCCGCTGGCGATCGGTGCCATTTTTTCCGGCTGGCTGGGTTATGAGATGTTTGTCGGTCATCAGATGGCGGAATTCTGGGGCCGCTCGATTTTTATCCTGCCTGCCCATACCGCCATGGAAGCCGCCCATCATGCACCGCTCTGGGTCAAGCTGTTGCCGATTTTACTTGCAGCATCCGGGGTGGCCGCTGCCTTTATTGCCTATGTCAGATACCCGGCATTGCCGGCCCGTCTGGCTATCTCTTCCGGGCGGCTGTACAAGTTTGTGTTCAATAAATGGTATTTTGATGAGCTGTATGACCGTATTTTTGTTGGCCCGGCGGTACGCATTGGGACTGTGCTTTGGCAAAGTGGTGACAAGGGCACAATCGATACATACGGGCCTGACGGGCTGTCAGCTCTTGTGGGGCGTGTGTCTGCGCGCCTTGTGACTGTTCAGACAGGTTATGTCTATCATTATGCCTTTGCCATGATGATTGGTGTTGTTGTTTTGCTGTCCTGGTATTTCAGCGGATTTGGGGGATGAGCTGATGATCTCAAGCTGGCCATTATTGAGTGTGATCACCTTTCTGCCATTGACTGGCGTTCTGTTTTTGATGCTGATCCGCGGCTCTGAGGAATCTCTGGCGGCCAATGCACGCCTTGTGTCTTTGTGGGTGTCCGGCTTTACATTCTTTTTGTCGCTTTATTTATATTTTGGTTTTGATTCCAGCCTTTCCGGCTATCAGTTTGAAGAACGCGCAGACTGGATTACGGGTGCGGGCATTTCCTATCATCTGGGCGTTGACGGTATTTCCATGCCCTTTTTGCTGTTGTCTACATTTCTGACACCATTGGCCATACTGGCCAGCTGGAAGAGTATCACGCATCGTGTGCGCGACTATATGATAGCATTCCTGGTGCTTGAGGTGATGATGGTCGGTATGTTTGTGTCGCTGGACATGCTGATGTTCTATCTGTTTTTTGAAGGCGTTCTGATCCCGATGTTTTTGATCATCGGCGTATGGGGCGGGGCAGAGCGTGTCTATGCAGCGTTCAAATTCTTTTTATATACGCTGCTCGGTTCTGTATTGATGCTTGTTTGCATGCTGGTGATGTATCATATGGCGGGCACGACTGATATTCCTGTATTGGCTGATTTCAGCTTTGCACCCGCATTGCAGTTCTGGCTGTTTCTTGGCTTTTTTGCCTCATTTGCGGTCAAGGTGCCGATGTGGCCGGTACATACCTGGCTCCCTGATGCCCATGTTCAGGCCCCAACAGCCGGATCGATGATACTGGCCGGTGTGCTGCTGAAAATGGGGGGCTATGGGTTTCTGCGTTTTTCACTGCCGATGTTTCCGGATGCCTCATCGTTTTTTGCCCCGTTCATTTTCGGGCTTTCTGTCATTGCCGTCATCTATACCTCGCTTGTCGCCCTGGCACAGAGCGATATGAAAAAGCTGATTGCCTATTCTTCTGTGGCCCATATGGGATTTGTAACCATTGGTATTTTTACCCTGACAGAACAGGGCATTGCAGGTGCAATGTTCCAGATGATCTCACACGGGCTGGTTTCTGCGGCGCTGTTTTTCTGTGTCGGGGTGGTTTATGACCGCCTGCATACACGCGAGATCAGCGCCTATGGCGGTGTGGTTGATGCGATGCCGCGCTATGCCAGCTTTTTCATGTTTATGATGCTTGCCTCTGTTGGCTTGCCCGGAACCTCTGGATTTGTCGGCGAAATGCTGGTGCTGGTTGGGGCCTGGGAGGCTTCTCATATAGTGGCGGTTCTGGCAGCAACAGGCCTTATTCTAGGGGCGTGCTATATGCTCTGGCTCTATCGCCGGGTAATCTTCGGGCGGGCGGAAAAGCCAGAGATTCTGGAGCTGACGGGACTTGACCGGCGTGAGGTTCTGATTTTTGTTCCCCTGAGCCTGCTTGTTTTATGGTTCGGTATTTATCCGGCAGTGCTGCTGGATATTATGGCCTATTCTGTTTCTGATATCCTGGGACAGGTCGGTGCGTCTGTGTCAGCACAGACAGCCCTGCGCTAGAGGAGTGACCCGCCAATGGATTTCACCCAACTGACATTTTCTGCTGCCCTGCCAGAATATATACTGGCTGTTATGGCCCTTGTGCTGGTGCTGACTGCTGCTTTTGAGCGACAGTCTGAGAGCGGTGCACACGGCCATATGAAACTGGTAAGAAGCCTGTCACTGTTCAGCTATTTTGCTGCTTTTCTGGCGGTTCTGGGGCTGCCGGACGGCACTGTGTTTCTGTATAATGATTTATTTGCGCTGACACCTTTTGCGGCCTATATGAAAGCGCTGATCCTTATCGGGGCCTTTTTTGCCAGCTGGCTGGTCAGCGAGCAATGGGGTGAGGGAATAGACAGGGCTGAGTTTCACCTGCTTGTTCTGATGGCTGTTCTTGGCATGCTTTTGATGGTTTCCGCCAATAATCTAATTTCTTTGTATATGGCACTGGAGCTGCAGTCCCTGCCCCTGTATGTGGTTGCTGCAATGCGGACAAATGCGCTGAAATCATCAGAAGCCGGGCTGAAGTATTTTCTGCTTGGGGCACTGTCGTCGGGGCTGCTGCTGTATGGGGCGTCCCTGATTTATGGCTTTTCAGGCAGCACAGATTTTTCAGCTATTGCCGCTGCGCTGCAGACAGGCCCGTCAGCCGGTCTTGTTGTGGGTATGGTCTTTTTAATTTCCGGACTTGCCTTTAAAATCTCTGCCGCGCCCTTTCATATGTGGACGCCTGATGTGTATGAGGGCGCGCCGACGCCTGTAACAGCCCTGTTTGCGATAGTGCCCAAGGTTGCTGCAATGACCTTGCTGATGAATGTTACCTATCACAGCTTTGGCCCGGCCACAGCACAATGGTCACAGATTATCGTGGCCTTGTCTGCAGCTTCGATGATTGTCGGGGCAACAGGGGCAATTATGCAGACGAATATCAAGCGCATGCTGGCCTATTCATCGATCGCCCATATGGGCTATGCGCTGGCTGGTCTGGCCTCTGGCACTGCAGCGGGCACAACAGCTGTTATTATTTACATGACCACTTATGTCTTTATGGGCGCTGCTGCCTTTGGCGTTATCATGACGATAAGGCGTGACGGCAGCCCGGTAGAGCGTATTTCTGATCTGGCAGGTTTATCATCTGCCCATCCCCTGCTGTCAGCCACCATGATGATTGTTATGTTCTCAATGGCTGGAATTCCGCCATTAGCTGGTTTCTTTGGCAAATGGTATGTGTTTTTGGCGGCAGTGGATGCAGGCTTTGTACCGCTTGCTGTGATCGGTGTTTTGACCTCTGTTGTCGGTGCTTTTTATTATCTGAGAATTATCCGGCTGATGTATTTTCAGGATGCTGACAGCCCGTTTGACAGGGGGGCGTCCCACCATAACCGGCTTGTGATGCTGATTTCAGTCAGCGTCATTGTGCTGTTTTTCTTTGGCATTGGAAAACTAGCAGAACATGCGGGCTGGATCGTCTCTGTGTCATTCTGACCCGGCAGCTGATGGCAGCAGACGCTTTTCCATGTGTGTCCTTACCAGAACTGCCGGCGGGCTGGTCGCTTGACTTCAATGCTGCCGTCACCTCAACAAATGATCTGGCATTGAGCTGTCTGACAGAAAGAGGGGCGCTGGCGCATGGGGCCTGTTTTGTTGCCAGTGCACAGACAAGCGGGCGTGGACGCCTGGGGCGGCCCTGGTCATCACAGCCAGGTGACGGGCTGTATTTCTCTGCTGTGCTGTGTCCGAAGCGCCCACGCAGCAACTGGCCCAGCCTGTCCTTTGCCGCCAGCCTTGCGGTCTGCAATATGCTGGCCGGTGCCATGGCCGGGCAGGAACAGCGGTTGAGCGTGAAATGGCCGAATGATGTGCTGGCTGATGATGGGAAAATTGCCGGTATCCTGCTTGAAGCCGCACAGGATGGTGTTATTGTCGGCTGCGGGGTCAATCTGAAACAGGCCCCAAAGACTGAGAGCCAGAAACATACAGCAGTTGCGCTTGATGAATTTGTCAGTGCGGCGTTAAACGATCCCGCCCAGCTTGCTGTCGCTTTGGTGCACAGGCTGGAACAAAGCTATCAGCACTGGTCAGAACAGGGGCCGCGTTCTACAATCGCATTGTGGCAGAAAAAATGCCGCATGAGGGGCAGGCAGGTGGTTGTCACAACTCTGGCAGGTGAAAAGATTGGCATTTGTGATGGGTTTGGGGCGGATGGCCAGCTGCTTTTACACAGCCAGCGGGGCATCGAGGAGATCAGCGCCGGCGATGTTGAGATCATGAAGGGCTAGGTCATGATATTGGCAATTGACTGCGGCAATACAAATATCGTCTTTACCCTTTACCGTGAAACAGGTGACAGGGTAGCGAGCTGGCGCGCACAAAGCAGGGCTGGCATGGATGCAGATGCGCTGATGGTGCCCCTGCGGGCAACGCTGGCTGGATTGCCGCCAGAGGCAGATAGAATTACCGGGGCCGTGATTGCCTCTGTTGTGCCGGCACTGACAGCTGTTCTTGAGGAATTATGTGCTGACAGGCTGGGTGTGCCGGTAACGGTGGTTGGTGAACCCGGTGTCGATCTGGGCCTCGATATTGCCATTGATCATCCAGAACAGGTTGGTGCTGACAGGCTGGTCAACGCCCTGGGCGCCGCGCATAAGGGCTATCTTCCGGCTGTCATTCTGGATTTTGGCACGGCAACAACATTTGACATTGTCCTTCCTGCCCGCCCGCAATCACACGCGCTGGCCCTTTATGATGGGGGGGTGATTGCCCCCGGGGTGCACCGCTCGGTAGAGGCGCTGGTGGCAGCGGCTGCCAAATTACCGCCGATAGAGGTGAAAAGCTGGCCTGCTGACCAGCCACTGATCGGCAAATCAACAAAAACAGCAATGCAGTCTGGCATTTTATGGGGGTATGTCTGTCTGATTGATGGTATGATCACCCGCATAAAGTCGCATTACAATCAGCCAATGCAGGTTATTGCCACTGGGGGGCTTGCCCATCTGTTCGCCCCGCATATCTCACAGATTGAGGTAATTGATTGTGATCTGACAACAGACGCATTGTTTCAGCTATACAGGACGCTTGCAGCCCGCTCATGACTATTTCTGATTTCACCCGGGATAACTTTGTTTTTCTGCCTCTTGGCGGTTCAGGCGAGATCGGCATGAATGCCAATCTTTATCACTATAAGGGGCGGTGGTTGATGGTTGATCTGGGAATCAGCTTTCCTGATGATACTATGCCCGGCGTTGACGTGGTTCTGCCTGACCTGTGCTTTATTGAGGAGCGGGCAGAAGAGCTGGAAGCAATTATCCTGACCCATGCCCATGAGGATCATTTCGGTGCTATCCCTTATTTATGGCAGCGCCTGAATGTACCTGTTTATGGAACAGCTTTTACACTGGCCCTGCTGCGGCGCAAACTGGCTGAGGCCCGCCTTGATTTCAATGTTCCCCTGCATGAGATTGATTATAATATCGATTACAGCTTTGGGCCGTTTTCAGTCGAGCTTGTGTCAACCACACATTCCATCCCCGACCCGGCTGCCCTTGTTTTACGCACTGCTGAAGGCACAGTTCTGCATACTGGGGACTGGAAATTTGATCCGGCCCCCATGCTTGGCAATGAAACGGACAAAGCGCGTCTGCGTGCCATCGGTGAAGAGGGGGTGCTGGCGCTGATAGGCGATTCAACCAATGCCATGGTCGAAGGACACACACCGTCAGAATCAGTTGCATGTGACGGGCTGACAAAGGTGATTAAAGAGGCGAAAAAAATGGTCGCCGTAACCTGTTTTGCCAGTAATGTAGCCCGTTTGCAGAGCATTATAGAGGCGGCACAGGCCAATGGCCGTTCTGTATGTATTGCCGGGCGGGCATTGAACCGTACCATTTCAGCCGCTAGGGAAACAGGCTATTTAACAGATGTTCCAGATTTTGTTCCAGAAACAGAAGCCAGCCTCATCCCCCGCGAAAATCTGGTGGTCATCTGCACGGGGTCTCAGGGTGAGGGGCGGGCCGCCATGGCGCGTATCGCGGCCGGCATGCATGAACATATTTCCCTTAACAGGGGTGACACAGTGATTTTCTCGTCACGCCAGATTCCCGGTAATGAACAGGCTATCAGCCGCATTCATGATATGCTTCTTCGCAGCCATATCCATCTTATTACCGATGAAGAGGCACCTGTCCATGTCTCTGGCCATCCGGCCCGCGATGAATTGACAGAAATGTACGCTCTGGTGCGCCCGCAGATAGCTATTCCTGTGCATGGAACGGCCCGCCATTTGCGTGCCCATGCTGAATTGGCCCTGTCCTGTCAGGTCAAACAGACAGTGATCCCTGAAAATGGGGATATGGTGCGCCTGTCCCGAACCTCAGCGGATGTGGTCGGGCACGCACCGACCGGACTGCTGACGCATGAGGGTGGAGAGATTGTTGATATGCAGGCAGAGTTTCTGCGCTCGCGCCGGCGTATGCTGTGGAACGGGACAGTAACCGTTTCAGTTCTGCTCTCGCATTCCGGGGCATTGCTGATGGCCCCGCAGGTCAGTCAGTCGGGCCTGTGTTCAGAACAGCAGGAGGCTGATTTTATCGCAGAGGCGTCCTTGGCAGTTGAGGACGCCCTTATGGCCGGGCAGACAGACAACCGGTCAGCACAACAGATTGTTGCCAGCGCAATCAAAGGCCTCGCGCGCCAGAAATTCAGACTGCGGCCAACCGTTCATGCCCATATTCTGCAGGCCAGTGATGGGGAGATGCGCGCATGATAGGCACCATAAATCATATTGCGATAGCCGTTCCGGATATAAAGGTGGCTATCTCTCAATGGCAAAGCCGCACAGGTGCCGAGATATCTGCTGTCCAGACACTTGCTGAGCATGGGGTGCATGTGGCCTTTATCAGGGCTGAGAATGCCAAGGTTGAGTTGCTTGAGCCCATCGATGCTGACTCTCCTATTGCTAAGTTCCTGGAACGCAACCCTGATGGCGGTATGCATCATATCTGTTTTGATGTCCCTGATTTGCTGGCAGCGCGTGACCGGCTGATCGCACAGGGGGGGCGGGTGCTTGGCGGCGGAGAGCCGCGTATCGGGGCCCATGGCAAACCGGTGATCTTTATTCACCCTAAAGACCTCAGCGGCACATTGATAGAGCTTCAGCAGGCCTGATATGGATATTGTCTCTTCGCTTGTTGTTTATATTTTATTGTGGTGGTGGGTATTTTTCATGACCTTGCCTTTTGGGGCCAAAGCCCCGGACAATGCCGCGCCCGGCCATGCCCCGTCAGCGCCTGAAAAACCCTATATTTTCCGCAAAATGCTGATCACAACAATTATTGCTGCCCTCTTGTTTGTAATTGTTCACCAGATTATAAGCTCCGGTGTTATCAGTTTTCGTGATGACAGCTGAAGCGCAGCCAGATAGAAAGAAGGGCGCGATGACAGAAATTTTTATTGCCAGTGACCATGGCGGTTATCAGCTGAAATCACAGATTGTCACGCATCTGCGTTCAGCAGGGCACATTGTCACAGATCTGGGTACAGACAGCAGCGCATCAGTTGATTATCCAGATTTCGGTTTTGCGCTGGGCGAGGCAGTGGCTGACCGGCGGGTGGCGCGCGGCATTGCCTGTGGCGGCTCTGGCCTAGGTCTTGC
>JAYPEG010000065.1:0-7908 GCA_038125645.1 Alphaproteobacteria bacterium | reverse complement strand
GCCTTGCGGCACTGGATTTTGAATCCAGCGTGTTTACCAATTTCACCATACTCCCATTATGACTTTGTGCCCCTTATTGATGCCTGCCCCTTATAGCTTTTTTAAAAGGGCGGCCATGCTTGCCGCGCCCTTTGCCAAGCAGGCGTTTTTGTTCTACACCGCCGGGCAGTGAATTTCAATCTGTAATGACGCATCAGCCAGTCTGCCGCCTGTTGCAAGGGGGGCGTGTGTGCCTGGAATAAAAAACAGCATGACCGGGCTTGCTATTATCACAGATTTGACCCATCTTAGGGGTGGGAACGGCACTTAATGTGAGGATCACATTAATGCCTGATGATTTACTGGAAAAACGCAGCGGCCATACACAGTCTGTGTCACGGGCCCTCAGTCTGCTTATTAAACTTAGCGAAGAGCCGGAAGGATTAAATCTTTCTGAGTTGGCACGGCGTGTAAAGCTGGCCCCGTCAACGGCCCACAGGCTTTTGACAACCCTCCAGCTCGACCAGTTTGTGCGCTTTGAGGATGGGCGCTGGCTTGTCGGTGTACAGAGCTTTAATGTCGGCTCGTCCTATATGCGTGCGCGTGATGTCTGTTTTATGGCCCGGCCCTATCTGCGAATGCTGATGCAGGAAACGGGCGAGACATCAAATCTGGCACTGGTCGAAAATGAAGAACTGGTCTATCTGGCCCAGACAGAATGTCCGGAACTGATGCGGGCGCTGGCCCGGCCCGGGGCAAAGGCCCCGCTGACCTGTTCTGCCGTGGGCAAGGCGGTGCTGGCCTTTCTGCCGCGTAAACAGGCCGATCAGATGATCGAAAAAGCAGGCATCAGCCAGATGACACGCAAAAGCCATGTGACGGCAGCCAGCCTGTGGCGTGATCTTGACACGGTGAAAAGGCGGCAGTGTGCCTTTGATGATGAAGAGCATTCAGACGGGCTGCGCTGTGTGGCGGCCCCGCTTTTCAGCGTCACGGGCGAGGTGTTGGGCGCTGTATCTGTCAGCGGGCCTTCTGTGCGGGTGACTGAACAGCAGCTAGCTGTGCATGGCCGGGCCGTGCATCGCGTAGCCCGGGATATGACCCGCGCACTTGGTGGGCGCTGGCCGCAATAGGGCTGAAGATTGCTGCAGCTGTAGCTGCGGCGCATCTTTGCCGGCTGTTATCCATAACCAGCTTAAAAATGCGTGTATGTTCCGGCTCAGAGGCCGCATATCTCGCGCACCCGCACCACCAGCCTGGCAAGCACAGGATCGGCCATGCCTTCATTTTCCAGGGCCTGTGCTGTTTCAAACAGATAATCACGGCAGGGGCCGATAAAACCCTCAGCGCGGGCAATGATCTGGCAGGTCTGCTCAACCGGCATTTTGGGGGCAAAACTGTGACTGGACTGGCGGATAGTAAAGGCAAGGGCGCGCACCGGCCCGTCCTGTGTATAGACAGTCAGCCAGCGCGGACAGTAAGACCCGTTCAGCATTTCCCGGCGCCAGAGCATGTCCAGCTCTTCAACCGCAGCATCTGCGCTTATTCTGTAAACACACCCCCTGACAGTCGCGCCCCTGTCACGGGCGAGGACGCGGCCGGGGGATTATGGGCTGCGGCGGCGCATACGCGTCCACAGACAAAAGCGGCGGTGAAAGCCGTAAAGCCGGCCATAACAGCGTTCCTGAAAACTGATCAGCGGGTTCCAGATAAGGCTGCCATAGCCGAAAATCCATATATCTGGCCCGTGGTAATCATCAGGCAGAAAGGCGCGGCGAGAGGCCTGCAGCTGCTCAAAGCTGAGAACAGTGCTGTTTTCACCGTCACGCTGTGTTGCCAGTTTGTAAACAGTGCCGTCTGCCAGCATATCACGGCTGAGCCGCCCTTGTGCCTGTGAAAGAGGCGTGTCATCTGTCATGCCAAACCAACCCAAGATGTCACTTTTACTCTGTGCCCTGTTTTTTCATGATCACCAGATGCGGATAGGGAATATCAACATCATGGGTTGCGAGCGCTTCTTTCAGGCGCCGGTTTAAATCCCAGTTTAACTGAAAGAAATCAGTATATTTGGCAAACAGCCGCAGCCGGACGATAATTGCACTGTCCGCGTAAGAGACGACAAGAAAGACCGGGGCAGGCTGGCTGAGAACGCGCGGGTCATCGCACAGCGACAGCAGCGCCTCTTCAGCCCTGTCAAGATCGCTGTCATAGCAGATGCCTATATCTATATCCATCCGCCTTGTGTGATGCCGGGCATGATTGATAATTGTGCTCGACCAAATCGATGAATTCGGCACAGAAATATAGATATTGTCAAATGTGTCTATTTGTGTGGAAAACAGGCCGATTTCCTTGACAATCCCTGAAATATTATTGGCCTCAATCCAGTCGCCGACACTGAACGGGCGCAGCAGCAGCAGCATGATGCCGGCCGCGACATTTGACAGGGTGCCCTGCAGTGCCAGGCCGATGGCAAGGCCCGCCGCACCAAGAACAGCAATAATGGATGTTGTCTGTATGCCAAATTGACCAAGGGCAACGACAATCGTCAGGATCATGCCGGCATATCTTATGATAGAGGCCAATATCGGCATTAATGTCGGGTCAACCCGCGGCAGTTTGGCCGTTTGTGATCTGGTCAGGGCGGCCGCTTTGCCAGACAGCCAAAACCCTGCAATAACAGTGCCCAGACCTGCACAGATGTTCAGAATTATCGGCAGGATTTGATGCCAGAGCAGATTGACATTATCCAAAGATGATAAAAACGGGGCTAGTGTTTCCACTGTCAGGACTCCTTGTGCAGCTGCCACTGGCGCTGAAAAACCGCTGCCGGCCTGTCCGGCGCCGCAGACCGCTTTGCCACCATTATAGGCACAGACGGGATTCTTGACCAGATAATCATCATCATTTCATAAAAACAAATCAGCAGATTGAGTTTTCTTTGTCTGTTGGTCTATAGTCTGGCGCTATGAAGATCAGTAAAAATAAATCCTGCCAAACGATCAGCTGGGCAGTGGGTGACGGCCCGCTGCAAAGGGGCACGCTGTGCTGTGTGATCGGCAATTTTGACGGTGTGCATAAAGGCCATCAGGCCCTGATAGCTGCTGCCGGTGAAAGGGCTGCTGCCAGCGCCCTGCCACTGGCAGTGATTACATTCTCGCCGCATCCGCGCCGCTATTTCGATCCCGCCGGGCCGGCCTTTTTGCTGACTGGCAGGGACTTAAAACACCGGCTGCTTGGCGCACAGGGTGTCGATATTATCATTGATGTCAGCTTTAATCAGGAGCTGCAGCTGATGGGCCCAGAGCGTTTTGTAGAGGATGTCCTGATAAAAGCCTTTAACGCTGGACATTTGTTTGCCGGTGCTGATTTTGCCTTTGGCAAGGGGCGGGCAGGGTCTATGGAGAGCCTGCATGTTGCAGGACAGCCCCTTGGCCTTGCTGTTCACAGCGTTGATCTGGTCGGCGATGACAATAAAGCGGCTGTCAGTTCGAGCCTGATAAGACAGGCCCTTGCAAAAGGTGATGTCAAAACAGCTGAACATTTGTCAGGACGTCCGCCGATTATCGCCGGCACTGTCATTATGGGCGACCAGCGCGGCCGCCAGCTGGCCTTTCCCACTGCCAATATAGAGCTGGGTGATGTGATGGCCCCGGCCCTTGGCGTGTATGCCGTTGAAGCGGAAATCACGGCACAGGACGGCAGCGTGCGGCGCGCCATCGGTGTGGCTAATATCGGCCGGCGGCCGACAGTCAACGACCGGGGTCTTCTGGCTGAAGCCCATTTATTTGACTTTGATGCAGATATTTACGGTGCACAGATGCTGTTGTTCCTCAAAGCCTTTATTCGTCCTGAACGCAAATTTGACGGGCTGGACGCGCTGAAGGCGCAAATTGCAAGGGATGTGAAATCTGCTGCACAGATACTGGCCACCAGAGACTGAGCGGATTTAAAAAAGTTGGACATGTTATCATTCAGGCGATAAAAATCTGGTGCCTGACAAGCAGACGGCACAGCAAAACAGAGCGGTATTCCGCCACAGGCCCGCAGGCACGCCGAAAGAGAAAAAACAATGGATTATAAACAGACAGTCTTTCTTCCAAAAACTGATTTTCCGATGCGCGGTGGCCTGCCCCAGAAAGAGCCGGAAATTCTGGCCCGCTGGCAGCGTCTGGATATTTATCGCCAGCTGCGCGAGGCGCGCCGTTCAGCAGAAAAATTTGTTCTTCATGATGGCCCGCCCTATGCCAACGGCCAGCTGCATATTGGCCATGCCCTGAACAAGATTCTTAAAGATGTCATCAACCGGTCGCAATCCATGCTGGGGAAAAATGCCAATTATGTGCCGGGCTGGGATTGTCACGGCTTGCCTATTGAATGGAAAATTGAGGAACAGTACCGCAAAAAGGGCAAGGATAAGGATGAGGTGCCAATCGCTGAATTCAGAAAGGAATGCCGCGAATTTGCAGCGCATTGGCTGAATGTGCAGTCACAGGAATTCCAGCGTCTGGGAATTCTGGGTGACTGGGGCAATCCTTATACAACAATGAAGTTTGAATCAGAAGCGATCATCGCTGCCGAGATGGGTAAATTCCTGATGAATGGCAGCCTCTATCGCGGGGCAAAGCCGGTCATGTGGTCGCCGGTGGAAAAAACAGCGCTTGCTGAGGCTGAAGTGGAATATGCAGATCACAAATCTGTGACCATTTTTGCCCGTTTTCGTGTAAAGAGCTGTGCGCTGGATGCGCTCATCGGCACCAGCCTGATTATCTGGACAACCACGCCCTGGACTATGCCAGGCAACCGCGCGATGGCATGCGGGGCCAATATTGCATATACCGCATTTAAAGTTCAGGCCGTTTCAGAAGGTTCCCTTGCACAGGCAGGCGAGGTTATCTGCCTGGCTGATGAGCTGCAAAAGGCTGTTTGTGATGCGGCCGGTATCACACAGATACAGCCGCTCGCACATTTCAAGGGCAGCGAGATTGCCGGTGCTGTTGCCAGCCACCCGCTGGCAGCAGAGGGATATGACCATGATGTGCCGGTATTGCTGGCAGATTATGTGACAACTGATCAGGGAACGGGTTTTGTGCATATTGCCCCCGGCCACGGGCCAGAGGATTTTGAGCTGGCCCATCTGAAACATGGTATAGACGTGCCTGATACAGTGGGTGAGGATGGTGTGTTAGCTGCCCATCTGCCGCTTTTCGGCGGTATGCATGTTCTGCGCGATAACCAGAAAATTGCTGATATTATGGCAGCGAAGGGCGGGCTGATTGGGGTCGGTGAGCTGGTGCATTCCTATCCCCATTCATGGCGCTCGCATGCGCCTGTCATTTACCGCAATGCCGCACAGTGGTTTGTCTCTATGGGAGACCAGGCAGAAACAGGCACAGGCCTGCGCTCTGTTGCTCTAAAGGCCATTGATGAAACGCGCTTTTATCCGCCCTCTGGCCAGAACAGGCTGTCGTCAATGATCGCCAACCGGCCGGATTGGTGTCTGTCGCGCCAGCGTGCATGGGGTGTGCCTATCCCAGTGTTCTATAATAAAAAAACTGGCGATCCGCTGCGGGATCAGGGTGTTGTTGACCGCATAGTTGCGGCCTTTGCCGAACATGGCTGTGATATCTGGTTCACGGCCCCGGCATCAGATTTTCTGGGCCCTGACTATGATGAAAATGACTATGTTCAGGTCAGGGACATTGCTGATGTCTGGTTTGATTCTGGCTCTACCCATGCTTTTGTTCTGGAAACACGCGATGATCTGCAAAGCCCGGCCGATCTGTATCTTGAGGGTTCTGACCAGCATCGCGGCTGGTTTCACTCATCATTGCTTGAATCCTGTGGCACCAGGGGGCGTGCGCCTTATAAGGGTGTTTTGACACATGGGTTTGTTCTGGACGAACAGGGCCGGAAAATGTCGAAATCACTTGGCAATGTTGTGGCACCGCAAAAGGTCATTGAACAGAATGGCGCTGATATATTGAGGCTTTGGGTGGTCAGTTCTGATTATTATGATGATCTGCGTATCGGCCCTGAAATTATCAAACGCCAGAGCGACCATTACCGCAGAATCCGCAACACATTGCGCTATCTGCTTGGTGCGGTGAATGGCTTTGACAGGGATACAGAAACACTGGCACCAGAAGCAATCCCAGAGCTTGACCGCTGGGTTCTGCACCGGCTGACAGAGCTTGATACCTTTATCCGGGACAAAACACTCAGCTATGATTTTCACGCAATTTTCACAGCTGTCCATGATTTCTGCAATGGTGATCTTTCAGCCTTTTATTTTGATATCAGAAAGGACACGCTCTATTGTGAGGCCCCGTCTGCGCCGGAGCGCCGGGCCTGCCGGACAGTGATGGATATGACATTGCGCTGTCTTGTCAGCTGGATTGCCCCAATTTTATGTTTTACAGCAGAAGAAGCCTGGCTTGCCTATACAGGCGATGAGGATGACTCCATCCATCTGCATGAATATATAAAGGTGCCTGCCAGGTGGCGGGATGTGTCTTTGGGGGAAAAATGGGCGGCCATACGCAAACTGCGCTCTGAGGTCACAACCGCGCTGGAGGGCGCGCGTAATGACGGGCTGATCGGCGGCTCTCTGTCTGCTGATGTCAGCCTGCTCGTTGATGAAAAAACAGCTGTGCTTCTGGACGGCATTGATCTGGCCGGTCTGTTTATCACCTCTGCGGCTAGCCTGACAGTCACAAATGCTGCAAAGACCGGCATTGAGGTGCGGCGGGCTGAGGGCGGTAAATGTGCCCGGTGCTGGAAACAGACAGCCAGCCTGCCAGAGAAGAATGAAGAGGAGATCTGCGGGCGCTGTCATGAGGTGGTCGCGGCCATGGATGCCCGCTGATGCCAGAGGTTGCGCGACTGACATTGACCCGCAGTTTTCTGTTGCTTGCTGTTTGTGTTCTGCTGTTTGACCAGGCGACAAAACACTGGGCACTGGGCGCGCTTTTCGCCCCGTCACAACAGATAAAGCTGCTGCCTTTTTTCTGGCTTACACCTGTGTGGAACAGCGGTGTCAGCTTTGGCTTGTTTGCTGATCAGGTGATGCTGGTCAAGGGGCTGGTTCCGGTTCTGGCAGTTGTTGTTATAGCCTGGCTCTATTGGCAGCTGGCAGCTTTGTCAGCATTGCAGCGCCTTGCAGCCGGCCTGATCTCAGGCGGGGCTGCCGGAAATGTGATTGACCGGCTGCGTTTTGGCAAGGTCATTGATTTTCTTGATTTTCACCTGTTCGGCTATCATTGGCCGGCATTTAATATTGCTGACAGTGCGATATTTATTGGCGTTGTGCTGTGGTTGTATGGCATTATGAGGGCGCCAGAACAAGAAGGTAACACAGATGAATAGAATCAGACTTTCAAGAGTCAGATACAGTCTCGCCTGCTCGGCTGTTTCAGGCCTGCTTCTTGCCGGGTTTTTGTCGGGCTGTTCAGATTTTAACCGGGTCATTGGCAAGGAAAAATCAAGCCCTGACGAGTTTCAGGTTATTGTGCGGCCGCCCTTGTCTCTGCCGCCCAATTTTGCCGCCCGGCCGCAGGAAGGCACGCTTGGTCAGTCTGCCGCTGCCGCGGCCCCGACAGCAAACGCACAGGCATCACAGCTGCTGGGCCGGCGTGAGGGAGCAACCCGGCAATTTGATCAGCTGTTTGCTTTTGACAAAATAGATGAGGATGTGCGCGCGAAAGTCGATGAGGAGACTGCAGGCATAATCTATGAGCGCCGTCTGCCGCTGCAGGTGATTTTTGGCGGGCTTCCTGATGTCGGGCCAGTGGTTGACAAAATGGCAGAGGATGCGCGGATCCGGCGCAACAGGCTGCAGGAAAAAGCTATCAATGAGGGGGCAACCCCGGCCATTGATCAGGTGCTGGGCGATCCTGTGCTGGTGCAATAGAAGCCAGAACCCATGAC
>JAYPEG010000064.1:0-7936 GCA_038125645.1 Alphaproteobacteria bacterium | reverse complement strand
TCTGCATAGGAATAGACCGCCTATGTCTTAATATTGATTTTTTTGGCTGTGCGGACGATCCGACAGGAGATTTCACAGCTATTAGCATTCAGAATTTTATCTAACATCTCTTACACTCTCTTTACCGGCTGGCCAGATCACAGGGGCAGGTTGTCATGTTTACGCGGTGGATTCGACAAATCCTTGTCCGCCAGCATGGTAAGCGCACGCGCGATGCGTTTGCGGCTGTTATGCGGCCTGATGATATCATCCAGATAGCCGCGGCCGGCAGCAACAAAGGGGTTGGCAAATTTTTCCCTGTAATCATTTGTTGCTGCTGCCAGCGCCTCTGGGTTCTTGGCCGCCTCACGGAAGATAATACGCGCTGCGCCTTCTGGCCCCATCACCGCAATTTCTGCTGACGGCCAGGCATAGTTAACATCACCGCGCAGATGCTTTGATGACATCACATCATAGGCGCCACCATAGGCCTTGCGGGTAATCAGCGTGATTTTTGGAACTGTGGCCTCTGCATAGGCGAATAACAGTTTTGCCCCGTGATTGATAATCGCCCCGGCTTCCTGTGCCATGCCGGGCATGAATCCCGGCACATCAACCAGCGTAACCAGCGGAATGTTAAACGCATCACAGAACCGCACGAAACGGGCTGCCTTGCGTGAGGCATTGATATCAAGGCAGCCGGCAAGAACAAGCGGCTGGTTGGCAACAATGCCGACAGTACGGCCCTCAATACGGGCAAAACAACAGATAATATTAGCCGCAAAATCCCTGTGGATTTCAAAAATATCCCCCTCATCCACAATTTCGGTGATCACAGCCCGCATATCATAGGGCATGTTCGGATTATCCGGAATTATGCCGTCAAGTACTGCAGACGGCCTGTCCGCCGGGTCATCACAGCCAAGATGCGGGGCGTCCTCGCGGTTTGAAAGTGGCAGAAAGCTGAACAGCCTGCGTGTCTGCATCAGCATATCCAGGTCATTTTCAAACGCCCCATGCGCCACGCCAGAGGTTTTGGTATGCTGGCTGGCCCCGCCCAGCTCCTCGGCGCTCAGCTCCTCATGCGTCACTGTCCTTACCACATCAGGGCCGGTGACAAACATATAGGATGATCCCTCAACCATGAAAATAAAATCTGTTATCGCCGGCGAATAAACAGCACCGCCCGCACAGGGGCCCATGATAAGTGATATCTGCGGGATCACGCCAGAGGCAAGCACATTGCGCTGAAACACCTCTGCATAGCCGCCAAGTGAGGCCACGCCTTCCTGAATCCGGGCGCCGCCTGAATCATTGAGACCGATGACCGGTATACCTGTTTTCAAGGCCTGATCCATGATTTTACAGATTTTTGCCGCATGCGTCTCAGACAATGAGCCGCCAAGAACTGTAAAATCCTGGCTATAGACAAAAACCGGCCGCCCGGAAATACGGCCAAAGCCAGTGATCACACCATCGCCCGGCACCTTGTTGTCCTGCATACCAAAATCATTACAGCGATGCTCAACAAACATGTCCCATTCCTCGAATGAGTCATGGTCAAGCAGCACTGTAAGGCGTTCTCTTGCTGTCAGCTTATTTTTCTCATGCTGGCGTTTTATACGCTCTGCCCCGCCGCCATGTCTGGCCCCGGCCCGGCGGGCCTCTAGCTCTTCAAGCACTGGTTTCATCGACTTATCCCCCAAAAAAGACGGCTGACCCGAAGGCTACAGAACAGCTGTCTGTCCGCAGCTACAACAGGGCCATAAACTGTTGAATCTCGCCCAGCTCATTACGGATGGCTGTCTGGCGTGCTACAGCCTCAGCATCCCTGCCCCATTTTTCATTTTGATAGAGCTCATCAAGAAAGGCAAATGTGAACAGCCTGTCAGCATCAATTTCTTTGTAAAAAAAGGCCATTGCAAGGACAAATGACCCGCTGAGGCTGACCGCACGGTAAACACACCCTAATTGCCAGTCTGACAATCCGGCAAGAACAGCCCCAGCAGCCTGTGCTGTCCCTTCCGGCTGGCTGACAGGCATCAGGGCGTCCGTACAGGACAGGAACAGCCCCAGCCTGTCTGCTGCCCAGCCCCGCCAGCTGTCCCAGCTCTGTTTCTGGCGGGCATCAAGTTCTGTGTCATCGCTGCCTGCATAATAGCAGATGACATCATTGCCTGCATAGCGCACCAGCTCGTCACACAGGGCCTGTCTTTGTGTCATCACCCGGTCAATAACCGTAACCGCCATTGAAAAACAGGGCATCTGCCCGGGCTCTATATCCTGCCCGCCAGCATCCCATTCGGCCTTTACGGCCTCTGCCAGCGCGCGGCTTGGCAAGGTTAAGTTTGTGCCATTCGGTGTTTTCACCTGCCGCCCGTCAAGACAGACAGAAAAATGGCTGGCCGCCGATTCAACTGTTACTGTTTTGTAAAAACGCTTCATTCGCCGCTGTTCCCTAAGTGGCAGACATAAAATAATCAGCAGCCAGCCCGGGCAATTCGTCAAAGCTGTCCAATATCGCCAGCGCCCCCTTTTCACGCAGCAGCTGCGGGCTGTGATATCCCCAGCCGACACCAATAAATCCAATGCCGGCATTTGCTGCACAACCAGCATCAATTTCAGTATCGCCAACCAGCAGGCACCCTGCTGGCTCCACACCAAAGCGGCGCATGGCCAAATGCGCCATGTCCGGGGCCGGCTTCACCACACAGTCATCTGCAGTCACACTGTAATCCATAAGCCTGTCAAGGCCATGACGGCCCAGCAGGCTGTTAAGACCAGCGCGTCCCTTATTAGTGATAACAGCGCTCAGATACTGCTCGCGCCTGAGTGCCCGAAGCATGTCCCCGACCCCGTCAAAGAGCGGATCCAATGGCGGATTGCCACTGAGATATTCTTCACGGGACAAGCGGCGGTAGCAATCAGCCAGTAAGGCTGCCTTGTCTGCATCCCCGGCTGTATAGCTGAGCGCGGCATGACTGACCCCATAGCCAATATTGCCCCTGATCACCTTTTCATCGGGTTCATCAAGCGCACATTCACGGCAAGCCTGCTTCATCAACCTGACTATCGTTGCGGCACTGTCACACAAGGTACCGTCAAAATCAAAAAAAACCGCCCGCAGCTGCCCGTCCATATCATCACACCTCTGTCGTTATTCTTATTTTACTGTTCTATATCACTGCCTGGCTGCCTGTCAGGCCAAAAAGGGGAAAGACAGACCGGCTGTCCAGCTGCAGACCCGCATGGGCCAGCGCATGATGAAAATGCACAGGAAGCGGGGCAAATACCTCTGCCCCATCTGCAAGACGCACACCCCATGCATGCAGATGAAGCCGCTTTTCAAAACCGTCCAGATACACATCCCTGCCGCCATATTTGCCGTCCCCCAGAATCGGCATATCTGTATGACTGCAATGTACACGCAGCTGATGCGTGCGCCCGGTGCGCGGGCTGAGCGCCAGCAGACTGAACTGGCCCGTGCTGTCAAGACAGGCAAAATCTGTTACCGCCTTTTGCCCCCCGGCTTCATCAGCGATCATCTTTTCCAGCCCGCGTCCGCCAGCCTTTCGAATGGCAATATCAATCCTGCCTGATTTGCCGGGATTGCCGCGTGTCAGTGCCAGATATATTTTCTTTATCTGCTGTGTACGAAAATCGCGGGTCAGATCGCGGGCTGCTGTCTGTGTGCGTGCTACCAGCAGCAACCCGGATGTATCCTTGTCAATCCTGTGCACCAGCTTGCTGCCATGCATAAGGGTGCTGGCCGCTAGCAACGCGTCAATATGCCGGCGGGTGCCTGTTCCGCCCTGTACCGCAAGGCCGGACGGTTTATTCAGTGCGGTAAAACTGTGTGTCTGGCAGACAGTCATTTCCTGCAGTTCTTTGTCTGCTGTTTCACTGTCAAAGGCAGGCGGGGCCGCATGAGGTGCCTGTCTTTCTGCCGGGGGGGCGTTATCAGAAAAAGCTGGGCTGACATTGACTGTCTGGCCAGCCGTCAGGCGTGTTGATGACTTTGCCTTTGCGCCGCTGACGCGGATATCACCTGAACGCAGGGCTTTTTCGATCAGGCCCTGTCCCAGCGGGCCCATATGGCGGCGGATAAACCGGTCAAGACGCATGTCAGCGCCTTCATTATCAACCAGATAATCTGCCATCATGAAGCCAGACAAAAACGGATAATAATAAAGCCAGCGGCAAACGCGCCTAATGAGCAGAGCACAGACAGACCAAGATAAAGAATGAGGCCAGTGATATAAGCACGCGCCCAAAAACCATACGCATCAAGTGTAAAGCTGGAAAAGGTGGTCAGACTGCCAAGAAAGCCAACAGCCAGCGCCCCCCTTGCGGTATCTGAAAGCTGGCCTGACAATGCTGCCCATCCCGCCAGCAACCCAATTAACAGACAGCCAGTGATATTCACGCCCAAAGTGGGTATCCAGCCCGCCAGCCCCCATCTGCTGGTCAAAAGATGACTGACAGCAAAACGGCTGACAGCCCCGATGGCCCCGCCCAGTCCGACAGATAAAATCATTACACCCATTATCAAGATTTATCTGATTTAACGCCAAATATCCAGCCTTCACATCGTGCTGGTGCAGGCACAGACCAGCTATTATTCTGCGCCGCAAGCCAGCGCAGGGCTGCAGCTGATATCAGCGCATCCGCCTCGTCCAGGTCTGGGCCTGCAGGCCGGAATTCAGGCGGCATGGGGGCAGACCCAAAATAGCTGAGCCCCTGAGTGAGATGCGCTGTTGTGCCATGTGCGCCCTTTACCGCCCGCACGCCGGCCAGCGCAAAATAATAGCTGGGAAAAATCTCAACCAGGCACAGATTTCTGCATTTGCTGTCCTGAACAGAAAACGGCCAGATATCTGCTGTTCCGGCCATCTGTGCCAGCAAGCGCATGCCGGCCAGCGAACCTGTACCCACCCCGGCCGGGCCCACGCAGTTAAATGTCGGGCTGGGAGATTTCACAGCCCGCGCTGCCTCTTCTGTGAGCCGCCGCCGCGAGGTGAACAGCCGCCCCCGCCGGCCGCGAGGCGCATTATAATAAGCCCCCAAAACCGGATCATCCCAGACAGCGCCGCCATATAGATGCGGCTGCCCGGCATTCAGCCTGTCGATAAGCTGCCAGAGGGCCAGCGCATTCGGCGGGCTACCGGGCCATCCGGGAAAATAGCCGCAACGCTGCCCCCCAGCGTCAAAAACAGGATAGGAAAAGGCAAAATCAATACCCGCAAGCACCCGCCTGTCCTGTGCAAGAGCGCACAGATATGCCATAATGCCCCGGCGCGACCAGTGACGCCCGTTTTGCGGATACACAGCTGACGGGGCGGCATCGCCCGCAGCACAGATAAAGACAGCCAACCCGCGCTGAACAGGCCCGCGCGCACCTGACCAGTCAATCCCCACAAACAGATCAAATCCAGACACTAGACACCGGCCTTATACATCTTCTTTATCCTGTAGCCCTTTATTATCTGTGCTGCCTTCAGTTTGGTCGCGCTGCTGGCGCAGCCTGGCCCAGTAATCCAGCCGCTTTTGTATCTCGCGTTCAAATCCGCGCGGGGCGGGCTGATAGAGCTGCGGGCGCCCCAGGGTTTCAGGAAAACAATTCTGGCCGGAAAATCCGTCTTTGAAATCATGGTCATAGGCATAATTCTTGCCATAATCCAAAGATTTCATCAGCGAGGTCGGGGCATTCAATATATGCTTTGGCGGGGCAATATGGCCGGTTTGCCTGACAAGTTTCACAGCCGCCTTCCATGCCGAATAGGCGGCATTTGATTTCGGGGCTGTTGCCAGAAAAATCACCAATTCTGCAATGGCTAGATCACCTTCAGGACTGCCCAGCCTTTCATATGACTGCCAGGCCGCAATGGCTTTCTGCGTGGCCTCTGGGGCCGCCAGCCCGATATCCTCTGATGCAAAGCGGGTCAGCCGCCGCAAAATGTAGTGCGGATCCTCACCGCTGAGCATCATGCGCGCCAGCCAGTACAAGCCAGCGTCACAGTCAGAGGCCCGCAGTGATTTATGCAGTGCGGAAATCAGATTATAGTGCTCATCGCCCGCACTGTCATAATTCAGCTGGCGATGAGACAGTAGCTCACTGAGCGCATCAGCGTCATAGATGGCAGCGTCATCAGGGCGGGTCTGATGAATGGTTTCAATCAGATTCAGCAGATAACGCCCATCCCCGTCTGCCATTTGCACAAGCCGTGTACGCCCCCGCTCATCAACCGGCAGGGCCGTGCCGAGATATGTCTCCGCCCGTGACAGCAATTCTGACAATGCCGCCTCGTCAAGCGGATTCAGCACCAGAACCTGAACACGTGATAATAGTGCTGAATTCAGGGAAAATGACGGATTTTCTGTTGTTGCCCCTATCAGCCTTATCATCCCCTCTTCAACCGCTGGCAGCAATGCATCCTGCTGGGCCTTGTTAAATCTGTGAATTTCATCAACAAATAACAATGTCTGCTGGCCTGCATCAAAGGCCGGCCGCGCCTCAGCAAAAATCCGCCGCAGGTCAGACACACCGTCAAAAACAGCTGACAGGGGTTGAAAACGCTGGCCAGCCCTATCGCCCAGAATACGGGCAATGGTTGTTTTGCCAGAACCGGGCGGGCCCCACAGAATCAATGAGGCATTGGCACCTGGCTGGCTGGCAGCGGCATCTGTTATCTGGCCCTGACCAACAACATCGCCGATATGTTTTGGGCGCAGCGCCTCAGCAAGCGGGGCAATGGAAAATAGCGAGCGGCTCATAGCCCCCATATCATGCCTTTATTTTATCAGCGCATAAAGTCACATTCACAGTCACGCAGGCAAAAAAGGGGGGCCGCAGCGTACAGCCCCCCCCCTTTAAAGACCATCATGTGATAATCAGCAGTTACGCGCTGGCAGCCACAGCCTCTGCCTCTGTGTTATCCTCACGCACCTCAACAGGCCCTGAATCCTGCCCACGCGCGCTCTCATCGCGGTCAACCAGCTCAATCACTGCCATCGGTGCGGAATCGCCATAGCGAAACCCTGCCTTGAGCACACGTGTATAGCCGCCCTTGCGTTCTGCATAGCGTGAACCCAGCACATCAAACAGCTTTGCTGTCATTGCATCATCGCGCAGACGCGCAAATGCCAGGCGGCGGGCATGCAGATCGCCACGCTTTGCCAGTGTGATCAGCTTTTCAACAACGCCGCGCAATTCCTTAGCCTTTGGCAAGGTGGTGACAATCTGCTCATGCTTGATTAATGCCTGTGCCATATTACGGAACAGCATATTTCTGTGCTGAGAAGTCCTGTTCAGCTTTCTGCCGGACATACGGTGCCGCATTTCACTCTCCATTTGCGCCGCTTGCAGGCGCGGTTCCAATCAACTCAGTTTCAGACTGATGTTATCTTAATGTTAAAAAGGTTCATCCAGGCGTTTGACCAAATCCTCGATATTCTCAGGCGGCCAGCTTTCGATATCCATACCAAGCTCTAGATTCATAATCTTGAGTACTTCTTTGATTTCATTCAGCGATTTACGCCCAAAATTGGGTGTACGCAGCATCTCAGACTCTGTTTTCTGAACCAGATCGCCAATATAAACGATGTTGTCATTTTTCAGGCAGTTGGCAGAGCGTACAGACAGCTCAAGCTCATCAACCTTACGCAGCAGATTTCTGTTGAACGGGAATGGATCCACGCTCTGATCCGCCTGTTCAACTGCCGGCTCATCAAAATTGATAAAGGGCTGCAGCTGTTCCTGAAGTATACGCGCTGCATAGGCAACAGCGTCCTCTGGCGTGATTGATCCATCCGTCTCAATCGTCAGCAGCAGCTTGTCAAAATCTGTTATCTGGCCAACACGCTCATTCTCAACCCTATAGGCAACCTGCCGGATAGGGCTGTAAATCGCATCAACAGGGATGAGGCCAATAGGTGCATCCTCTGACCGGTTCTGGGT
>JAYPEG010000063.1:7140-7996 GCA_038125645.1 Alphaproteobacteria bacterium | reverse complement strand
AACCAGATGCGCTACCAGGCTGCGCTACACTCCGACGCCCGTTAGATATACAGCCTCAGCCGGCGATTTCAAGTCAAAAGATGCATATCTCAGCTAAATATCACGCCTGAGCGCGGTATTTCAGCGCGGCGGGGCGGGCTGTGTGTTAAACAGCAGCTGGCTGGACAGTCCCATCTGCCGTCTCTGCGCCTCACCGCCCAGAAGCTCAACAACATATTTTACCGGAACCAGTGATGAGATGATCTCTTCTGAGAGGGGCTGGGCCTGCCTGTGCTGATGCACAAGATATCCGCCCGCATCAAAAAACAGTATATCAAGGGGCAGCGGCGTGTCCTTCATCCAGAACAGGCGCAGCGCATTGTCCGGCCAGACAAACAGCATGCCCCTGTCCGGATCAAGCGTGCGGCGCCCCATCAGCCCGCGCCGCCGTAATTCAGGCGTATTTGCCACTTCCAGCATGAACGGATGACTGACCCCATGAGGGGTGACAATCTGGACTGAAACCACCCCTGTGATCTCATCTGCCAGCGGGCGTGAGCTAAAAAAGACAGCCCCAGCCCCGGCCATCACTATTGTTATGGCTGCTGCTTCCAACAGCTTTTTATAAATCAGTCTCATCATAAAGCTGTTCAGTCCATTGACGGGGCATGTTCTGCGCGCGCCGGTGCTGCCAGTTCAGTGACTGCAGGATTGCGCGCACACGCTCATCTGCCTTCTGATGATAGGGATCATGCCCGCTTATCAGCCCCCAGACACCAGACCAGGCACGGGCTGTACTATAGGGGTTATAGCCGCCGCCTCCCAGCACAAGTGCAGGATAATCAAGGTCTAACAGCGCCTGCACGGCCTGCCAGTA
>JAYPEG010000063.1:0-7130 GCA_038125645.1 Alphaproteobacteria bacterium | reverse complement strand
CTTCAGGAAAAACAATTTCTAAAATCTAAAGAACGGCCTGCAAGTAGCCACTATTAGAATAACACAATCCTGACTGCGGATCATCGGCCAGCCCGTCACAGCCCGCCTGGATGATAATAAAATCGGGTGTAAAACCTGTCACATCAGGCAGAATATGGTTATTAATGATTGCAAGCAAGTCACTGTCCCCGCCCCCCCTTTTCAGGGTGAAATTGCGGGCAAATCCACCGCCAATATCTGTATCAGCGCCTGTACGCGGCCATCGTCCAGCCTCATGTACTGACCAAAGCCGCACGCGCGCGTCAGATGACAGATGATCCTGCACCCCGTCACAGTGATGGGCATCAATATCAACATAAGCCACACGTCCGGCACCGCCAGTGAGCAGGGCTGTAATCGCGAGCGCTGGATCATTGACAAAACAAAAACCGTTGGCCCTGTCCGGCAGGCCGTGATGGGTGCCGCCGGCCGGGTTAAAAATCCGGTGATACCGGCCAGACAATAACAGCTCAGCTGCTGTCAAGCTAGCGGCAGCTGCCGTTGCCGGACGGCTGTAGACCTGTGGGAATATGGGGTTGCCATCACGCCCGATCCGGTAACGTTCGCTCATCTCCGGACTGAGGGTCTGGCGGGCCTCAGCCTCCAGCAGGGCAGCGATATACGCCTGGCTGTGAAACAGGCCCAGCTGCTGGGGACGGGCCGGTTCAACAGACTGATAGCTACTGTCAGTCAGCCATCCCAATGCCCGGCATATATCAATAACGGGCCAGACGCGGGCAATATTCAGCGGGTGCCCGCGGCCATAAACAGACCCTCTGAAAATATCTGATCCCAAAAACAAAAACATAGAAATTGGTTATAATTTCTGTGATGAAAATAGCCAAGAGATATTGTAATTCTGTGCGGAACCGTCATTATGTGACTGTGTTGTAATTCAACCGGCTTGATGATTAATCTCATCACCGGGCAGACCTAAAGCATCTAATCAGGAGTGCAAGAGAAGCAATGGCCACAAAAAACGGAACCCTCTGGGGGTTTATTCAAGAATATTCAGTTTTGCTCATGTTTGGGGCAGCGTCAGCACTGATATGGGCAAATATTGATTATGACAGCTATCACCATATTGTTGACTGGGTCATTCTTGAACATTCGCCTGTTGGCCATCTGCATGACGGCCATCGCACTCTGACCCTGCATTATCTTATCAATGATGTACTGATGGCGCTGTTCTTTGCTATAGCCGGCAAGGAAGTGTGGGAGGCGATTGCGCTGAAAGACGGCAGTCTGCGCGGCAAGAAGGCCCTGACGCCGCTGATCGCGACAGCGGGTGGCATGCTGGGGCCTGTTTCTGTCTATCTGCTTGGTGCCTTCATGCTGGGCAAGCTGGCGGTTCTGGCCAATGGGTGGGCCATACCGACAGCAACGGACATTGCCTTTTCCTATCTAGTGGGACGGGTGGTGTTTGGGGCCAGGCACCCGGCCGTTGGTTTCCTGCTGCTTCTGGCAATCGCAGATGATGCTGCCGGGCTGATTATTCTGGCTGTGTTTTATCCGCAGGGCGCCCTGAATCTTGAATGGCTGCTGCTTTCATTCGGGGCCGCGGCTGCTGTTTATCTGCTGTTTAATTTGATGCCCCGCCGCATGGACGGCGATGACCCGGCACGGCCTGTCAGCTCAAAGGTGCGAGCCCGGTTTGGTGTTCTGCCTTATGCGATTGCTGGCATAGCCAGCTGGTACGGCTTTCAGGAGGCGGGTATTCATCCGGCATTGGGTCTGCTACCGGTTGTTGTGACTTTGCCGCATGCAGATCATGATTTCGGCATATTCGGCGAAGAAGAACAATATGAGCATGATTTGCTGAATGATACAGAACATGCCTTGAAAATGCCGGTGGAATTCATCCTGATGATGTTTGGTTTTGCCAATGCCGGCGTTGTCTTCTCTGCCATAGGTGATGCCACATGGCTGGTTCTGGGCGGCCTGTTAATTGGCAAGCCTGTCGGCATTCTGCTGCTTGGCTTTATCGCCGCGGTTGTTCTGCGTCTTGGTCTGCCAAAGGGGATGCGGATTATTGACCTGCTTTTGATTGGCTTTATCGCTGCTATCGGCTTTACGGTGTCTTTGTTCATCTCTGCGGTGGCATTTGCGCCCGGCGATGTTCAGGACGCTGCGAAAATGGGGGCGCTGTTCTCATTCGGCGCGGTCTTTATATCTATCTTTGTGGCAAAAATTGTTGGTGTGAACAAAATGGAATAGCCCTGAAACACTGCCCATGGCTGGCCCCTTGCCAGCCATGGCGGTTTTCGCTATGACAAAGAAAAGTGGAAGGCCTGTTGATCGGGGGATGATTATGACAACAAAGAAAAACCTGCCAGACGGTGTGCCGGAAGAAAACGAGTATCACAGCCTGCATTGGGCTGTTCTTCTGACTTATGCAGTGGCGATTGCTGCTGTTTATATGATTTTGTTTGCAGAATAATTCTGGACAGGCCCGTCTGTTCAGGGTGTGCGGCCAGAGCATCTGTTTTAAGGAGCGTTGCGGCTTTGGAAAGCCTCTATCAGGAACAGCTGCTGGCACTGGCACGAAAGGCGCGGGAAAAGCATCCCTGCGGGCAGCATACCCACCATGCACAGGCAAATAACCCTGTCTGCGGTGACCGCGTAAGCGCGCAGCTGACAGTCACTGACAATATCATTGCGGATGCTGATATTCAGGTGAAGGGCTGTGCGCTGTGCGAGGCCGGGGCGGGTCTGTGGCTGGATGCCGTCATTGGCTGCCGGCCGGACAGGCTGGGGCAGATACATGACGATATAAGGGGCTGGCTGGACGGGACGCTGAAAACAGTGCCGCTGGACAGTGCTGTTGCGCTGGAGCCTGTAAAGGCGATTAAGAACAGGCATAAATGCGTGCTGCTGGCCTTTTCAACAGCCGGCAAATTTACCCCCCTTTAAAAAAAAACAGCCCCGACGCGCAGGGCTGTTTGTGTTTATGACGGCGGCACCCCTATCCGAAGAGGGTTATTCAGGCTTGGCTGAAAAGCGCCCAAAGGCCGCAATAGCGATACATAAAGACAATGGAAAGCCAATGACAAGAAATAAACCGATTGTCGGATCCATAAAACTGTCTCCTTTAGTTTTTCAACGACTGCTGATCTGCATACCCCATTGGCGGAATGATGCCAAGAGATTAGTTCAGCTCAGTAAATTATTATTCCGGCTGCGTAGCTGGACATCCAGTTCTGCAGAGATATGCTGGCCTGTATCCCTGCGGCCCAGAATTTCAGCCACCTTTTTTGCCGCTTCGCCTGTCAGAACCGGTCTGCCCAGCTCTTCCCATTCTTTTGGGCTGGAACGGTCAGACACAGCTGGATAAACATATTCAGACTGCATCAGCGACAGGGTCTGTGGATGCCCCAGATAATGCCCCGGCCCATCGATACAGACATCGCGGAACACCGCCAGATCAAGATTCTCATCGCTGACATCAACGCCGCGCACACAGCGCATGCACTGGCCCAGCATGTCATTGTCAATAATCAGGCTTTCCAGACAGAACCCCAGCAATGAGGCATGCATGCCGGCAGCTTCATAAACCATATTCAGACCGGCAAGTCCGGCCATCACCGCTGTTGACCCCTTTTCATAACCTGACTGTGCGTCCGGCATTTTTGCATCTGCCATTCCAGCTGCTGCCCCGCCGGGCAGATCAAAATGGCGCAGCATCTGGGCACAGGCAGCTGTCAGCAGCCCCTGCTCACCAGAGCCGCCGGACATGGCACCGGTACGCAGATCAGAGACAAACGGCCAAGTACCGGCAATGGCCGGGTGGCCCCTGACCATTGAATTGACATAGACAAGCCCGGCCAGCACCTCGGCCAGGGCCTGTGCGACAGCCCCGGCTATGCTGGCTGGCGCCGTCGCCCCTGCCTGTCCGGCAGAAAGCAGCAGAACCGGCATGCCGGCGCGCACCACCTCTTCCATCACCAGACAGGATTCAGTGGCAAAGCGCAGCGGCGGCACAACAAAACAGTTTGAATTGGACACAAAGGGGCGTTCGCGCCATGCCGCCTCATTTCCGGCAATATCATGCAGCATTTCAATACAGGGCTGTACGCACTCAGCCTCTGTAAAGCTGGTGCCGACATGTTTGCTGGTACCCTTTAAACCGGCATAAAGTGTGTTCAGATCAAGGTCTTTTGGATTGTCGATATCGCGGGCAACCATCGGGCGCTGGAAAAAATGGATATTATCCATTTCCTGTACAATGCGCGCCGCATCGTAAATATCACGCAGTTGGGAATCGCGGTA
This sequence comes from Alphaproteobacteria bacterium, assembly GCA_038125645.1. GTDB lineage: Bacteria > Pseudomonadota > Alphaproteobacteria > Puniceispirillales > Puniceispirillaceae > JADHLI01. The sequence continues at coordinate 2,822 of JAYPEG010000063.1, read as the reverse complement.
ACTGTCAGCCGTGACATCAACTAGATGCACGGCCGCCCCGGCTGTGCCGTAATGCACGCGTGCGCCTGATAAATACAGATCATGGGCCGGATCGCGCGCAGCCAATGTGATATCACGCGCAGCCCCCGCCAGCACATCCTCTACCAGACTCTGCGAAAACCTGATACGCCCGTCACTGCCCAGCTCTGCCCCGGCGGCTGTCATGCTGGCAATGCCGGTTTCAGGGGCCTGTGACAGCCCAATCTCGGACAAGAGCTGGAAAACAGTCTGTTTTATGCGCGCAACATCCTGCTCGCTGAGCGGCTGATACTGGCCACCGAGCAGTCCGGCGCGCACCGGCCGCCTGTCAGCGCTGAGCGGAGCTTTGCGAATATTGTGCCTGGCATGGCGGCCGCCGCTGCGTCTGCCTGCCCTTACAGCCTGTATGCTGCTGGGCGCACCGGCTTCACCGGGGCCTGTACCTGTCATCTTCTATGATATCCCCCATGCCTGCACACATACTGTTATCTGGCCAGCAGATTCTATCTGTCTTTCAGGTCAATATAAACAGCGGGCACCCACCGTACTGAATAAGACTGTTTTTAGCCAAAAGCCGCCCCGCCTCTGGCGGCGGCTACATTCCAGGCTGAAAAAGCAGGAAATCTGCAATCATCCCTTGCCACGCCAGGGACTAAGGATTTTTATTGCCTGGCGCATAGCAAGGTCAAATAACAGCCCTAACAGCCCCATGATCAAAATGGTGACCCAAATCAGCTCATAATCAGAAACAGTCCGTGCCACATTCTCTATAAACCCAATACCCGTGGTGCCAGCCAGCATTTCTGCAGCCACCAATGTACCCCAGCATACACCAATAGAAATGCGGATACCTGTCAGAATCTCAGGCAGGGCATTGGGCAGGATAACATGGCGGATAATCTGGCGGTTACTGGCACCAAGAGAATGCGAGGCGCGGATTTTTGACAATTGTGTTCCAGAGGCCCCGGTGCGGGCGGAAATCACCATAATCGCGAACGCCACCATGAACAAAAGGAAAATTTTTCCGTCATCCTGAATACCAAAAATTGTCAGAATTAACGGGGCCCACGCCAGAGGCGGGACAGGACGGTACAGTTCGATGAGCGGGTCAAAGAAAGATTTGAAAAAGCGTGATACCCCCATATAGATACCAAGCGGCACGCCAAGCAGTACACCAAAAGCCATCGCCACAATCACCCGGAACATAGAATCCCAGATATGACCGTCCAGCATCGGAACGGCCCCCAGATAAACATCGCCCTGTGCAAGGGCCAGAAGTCTGTCCTTGTAGGTTTTGACAAATTGTCCACTGTCATCATGATAGCCGTAATCACCGGGCAGAACATCCACCAGAATGTCAGGAATGAGAAAACCTGCAATATCGGCAAGCGGCAGCCATTTCCACCAGAACAGTACATTGCCCTTATAACCGCCGCCCTCAGCCAGATCAGGATTGGCCAGCCGGGCAAATTTAGCCACCACATCAGTTGGCTTTGGCAGCCAGCGTGATGAGCCCTGCTCCACACAAAGGGTCTTGGACTTCACCACACCCTCACCCGGAAAAAACAGCGCATCAATCAGGTTCAGTCCTGTATTTTGTCTGTCAATAGCTGTCATCAGCCGGTCAACGGCCTGATTAACCTCGAACAATGCCTGTGACGGAAACACTGTGCCGTCATCCAACCGTTTAAAAATACGCTCAACTGCCTTGAGATAGGCCGCCCTTGTGCTGGCCGCATCCTCTGTTCCAGCGACATTCCGGTCGGCCTGTTTCAGCTGCTTGATATCCTCACGCACGGCCGCGATAATACGCACAGCCGCATCAGGCATGTTACGCAGCTTTAAAAAATCATCAGAAATCTGCCGGGCCTTTGCTGCCACATCATCAAACAGAACACCTCGTGCTGTTACCGGCAACAGCGGTATTTCTGTATCAGCAACACCCCAGCGCGGCTGTGCAGCCGCCTGCGGGGATGGCTGCAGCCCTTCAAATCCGGCCGTAATATGCGCGCTGAGCCCGTCTATTCTGGCGGTAACTGCAGCCAGCCCCTCGCTTGTCTTGCGGCTTTGATTGTTCTGGTCTGAATAGATACTGAGCAGCTGCTGGGATCGCGTAATAACGCTCAGCACCATTTTCTCCTCAGCTGGTGTATAGACGCCCTCTGGAAAGCCAGCTTTAAGTTCAGCCAGCTGTTCACTGTTCCGAACAACAAGCTCTGTCGATTTGTAATAGCGTGAACCGATAGGCAGTCGGGCGGTGACAGGCGATAGGGCCTCTCCGACCTTGGCAACCTGACACATTTCATTAGCAGCATTAGGGAAAAAGGCACGCGCCGCCCCCCAGGAAAAATAAAACCAGAACAGCAACAGGGTCGATACCCCGCAGACAGCCCAGAACCAACCGCCAAGCGTGCGTTCAGGATCACCAAACACCTGTTCTGAATCCAGCCGTTTTGTCTGGCGCAATCCATAAATCACAGACCAGATAAGCGCTGCCAGTAGCCCCAGAATAATAACAGCGGCAAAATCAGCGCGGTGCTGGGACAGGAAATCAGACATTGCCCATGATCTCCTCTTCCATGTCCCAAATCATCGTTAGAATCTCTTCCCTGACTTTGGCAAAATCCTTTTGCTGTTTGATATCACGCAGCGAGGCGGACAGGCCGCGTTCGGCAAAGGGAAGTGAATATTCCTTGTGAATCCGGCCGGGACGCGGGGCCATGACAAATAAACGCTCACCCAAAAGCAATGCTTCCTCTACAGAATGGGTGATTATAATGATTGTCTTTCCGGTTTCTTTCCAC
>JAYPEG010000062.1:0-8414 GCA_038125645.1 Alphaproteobacteria bacterium | reverse complement strand
GAGGCGCTGAGATGGCCGCGCAGGGCTTAAGAGCATACAGACAGATTGAACGGCGCAAATGCCGCAAAATTCATGTCGGCTCAGTACCGGTTGGCGGTGATGCTCCAATCTCTGTTCAGACGATGACCAACAGCCTGACAACAGATATTCCAGCCACGCTTGCACAAATTGAGGCTGCTGCGGCGGCGGGGGCGGATATCGTGCGCGTATCCTGTCCTGATGCTGACAGCACAACGGCCTTGCGTGAAATCTGCAAATTCAGTCCGGTGCCGATTGTTGCTGATATTCATTTTCATTACCGCCGCGCTCTGGAGGCCGCTGATGTAGGGGCAGCATGTCTGCGGATCAATCCCGGCAATATTGGCCGTGCAGACCGGGTGGCAGAGGTTGTGCGTGCTGCCAGGGCTAATGGCTGTTCTCTGCGCATAGGGGTCAATGGCGGGTCACTGGAAAAGCATCTTCTGGAACGTTATGGAGAGCCCTGTCCACAGGCACTGGTTGATTCTGCGCTTGAACATGCAGGATATCTACAGGATCTTGATTTTCACGAATTTAAGATTTCGGTCAAAGCCTCTGATGTGTTTCTGGCTGTCGCGGCTTATCATCAGCTTGCTGAGGCGATAGACTGTCCGCTTCATATTGGCATTACAGAGGCGGGGGGGCTGCGTTCTGGAACGGTGAAATCTGCTATCGGGCTGGGTAATCTCTTATGGGCTGGTATCGGCGATACGATCAGGGTGTCATTGTCCGCCGATCCGGCCGAAGAGGTGCGTGTTGCCTATGAGATGCTGAAATCCCTTGGTTTGCGCCGCCGCGGTGTGACAGTGATCTCCTGTCCGTCCTGTGCCCGCCAGCAATTCGATGTTATCAGCACGGTTCAGAAAATTGAGGAACGTCTAGAGCATATCAACAAGCCGCTGACGGTTTCCATTATCGGCTGCGTTGTGAATGGCCCGGGCGAGGCACGCGAAACAGATATTGGCCTGACAGGCGGGGGAAAGGACACGCATCAGGTTTATATTTCTGGGCTGGCCCATCACAGGCTGACAAATGCAGATATTGTCGAGCATGTTGTGCGTCTGGTTGAGGATCATGTGGCGGGCATGGAAGACGCAGAACCGCAGACAGCGGTGCCCGGCCGCTGAAACCCATGCGCTGATTTCAGGAAAGCAAGAGATGAAAACACTTCAGCCGGTGCGCGGCACCAGTGATCTTCTGCCGAAGGACAAGGCAAGGCATAATCATGTTATCAGTGTCGCCCATGACATAGCAGCGCGTTTCGGCTTTGCTGATATGGCAACACCGGTGTTTGAGTTCACGGATGTGTTCAGTCGCCCTCTGGGGGCCAGTTCTGATGTTGTGGCCAAGGAAACCTACAGCTTTGAGGACAGGGGCGGGACAGGGCTGACACTGCGCCCAGAGGGCACAGCAGCTGTTATGCGCGCGGTAATCTCAAATGGCCTGACCCAGTCATTGCCCCTGCGTTGGTTTTATGCCGGGCCCATGTTCAGATATGAACGCCCGCAAAAGGGCAGGATGCGCCAGTTTCACCAAATCGGGGCCGAGCTAATCGGCCCGTCATCTGCACTTGCAGATGCTGAGATCATTGCCTGCGGGGCTGAAATTCTGCGTGCTCTCAATGTGCATGAACAGACCCGCTTGCACCTCAATACATTGGGGGACAGTGACAGCCGCAGCGCCTACCGTACTGCACTTGTCAGCTATTTTGAACGCTGCCGTTCAGATTTGTCACAGGACAGCCAGCGCCGGCTGGATACGAACCCCTTGCGGATTCTTGATTCTAAAAGCCCGCAGGATCGGGCTCTTTTGGATCAGGCCCCTAAATTGCCTGATTACCTGTCGGTTGCGGCCGGGGCCCATTTTGACAGGCTGTGCACAGCCCTGCAGGCAGCGGGCATTGAATGGGAATATGATCCGCTGCTGGTGCGCGGGCTTGACTATTACAGCCATACAGCCTTTGAATTTATCACCGATCAGCTTGGGGCACAGGGTACGGTTCTGGGCGGCGGGCGCTATGACGGGCTGTCTGAAATGCTGGGCGGCCCGCCTATGGCTGCAGTTGGATTTGCCGCTGGGGTTGAGCGCCTGGCCTTGCTGAGCACAGCGGCAGCTGCGCCGGCCCCGGATATCGCGCTGATAGCAGCTGACGCCGAATCAGAGACACAGATGTTTGCCTTGGGCTGCCGGTTACGGGCTGCCGGATATGCAGCGGTGATGATGATATCTGGTGCCATGGGTAAAAAAATGAAGGCGGCTGACCGCAGCGGTGCCCCGCTTGCCCTGATTGCCGGGGCAGAAGAGCTGGGCCGCGGTTCTGTGAATGTCCGCAATATGAAAGATGGTCAGCAAACAGAGCTGGCAGCTGATGCATTAATTGACTGGCTGGATGCACATGGTCACAAAAATATATCGCAGGCGGAAAAGAGATGAGTCTGTCAAACAACATTATGAAAGTGCTCGCCCGCCGCGGGGAAATAGAAACCCGGCTGTCCTCAGGGGCTTTGCAGAGCGATGAGCTGACCCGCCTGTCACGGGAGCTGGCAGACATCCGTCCGGTAGCTGAACAGGCTGAAAAAGTCCGTGCCATCACAGACAATATTGAACAGGCCCGTCTGGTTCTGGGTGATGAGACAACAGATGCTGAACTGGCAGAAATGGCACAGGCCGAAATTGACAGCCTGTGTGCTGCCCTTGACGATGAGGAGCAGAGGCTGAAAATCCTGCTGCTACCAAAGGACAGTGATGATTCGCGCAACGCCATACTCGAGGTGCGTGCGGGTACCGGCGGTGATGAAGCGGCTCTTTTTGCGTCTGATCTGTTTTCGATGTATCAGCGTTTTGCCGCCCAGTATAATTGGCGTTTTGAGGTTATGGAAATCTCTGAAACAGGCATTGGCGGCTATAAGGAGGCTACGGCCAGCATTTCAGGTCAGGATGTGTTCGCCCGGCTGAAATTTGAATCAGGGGTGCATCGTGTCCAACGGGTGCCTGAAACAGAGGCAGGTGGGCGGATTCACACCTCGGCTGCAACAGTTGCTGTTCTGCCGGAGGCAGAGGATGTTGACATTGACATCAATGAGGCTGATTTGCGGGTTGATGTATTCAGATCCTCAGGCCCGGGTGGCCAATCAGTGAACACAACCGATTCAGCTGTGCGGATAACGCATTTGCCGACCGGAATTGTGGTCAGCCAGCAGGATGAAAAATCCCAGCACAAGAACCGGGCAAAGGCAATGAAAATACTGCGTGCCCGCCTGTATGATGCAGAACGTGCGCGCCAGGAGGCAGAACGCGCGGCTTCACGCAAGGGGCAGGTGGGCTCTGGTGACCGTTCTGAGCGAATCCGCACCTATAATTTTCCGCAAGGCCGGGTGACCGACCACCGCATTAACCTGACATTGTATAAACTTGACAAGATTCTTGCCGGTGAAGCACTGGATGAGGTTATAGATGCCCTGTTGGCAGAAGATCAGGCCGCCAGACTTGCAGAGGGCGAAAGCTAACTGAAGAGACAGTATGATGGCAGGGCCAGAGGAACATTTGGACGCAATTGACCTGTCTGTCGAACAGCTGGTACCGGCACGCAACCTGATAGGCTGTGTTGCCGGGGCGCTGGCCACGGACAGCCGCCGTGATGCCGGTTTGCTGGTCGGGCTGGCACTGGACAGGGATGAGCCAGTCTATGGACATCAGGATATTGTTCTGTCCCGTGCACAGGCTGACAGGCTGGCCGGTCTGATTGCTGCCAGACGGGCAGGACAGCCGGTCAGCCGTCTGCGTGGCAGGCGTGAATTCTGGTCGCTGAATTTTTACCTGAATAAGGCAACGCTTGATCCGCGTGCTGACTCTGAGGTGCTGATCGAGGCAGCCCTCCATTTTATTGCAGAAAGGCGGACAGCACAGCCTGCCGGGACGTCTGTGCTTGATTTAGGCACAGGCACGGGCTGTTTGCTGCTCAGCCTGCTCAGCGAGCTGCCCGAGGCAACGGGACTTGGGGTTGATCTGGCGCCTTTGGCGGTGGCACAGGCACGTGCCAATGCCGCTGCTTTGGCTATGGCCGGACGGGCCAGATTTGAAACTGGTGACTGGGCAAGCGGCCTTGGGTCACAATTTGACATTATTTTCAGTAATCCGCCCTATATCTGTGAGGGCGATGACAGTCTTTGTATTGATGTTGCCGGCTATGATCCGGCCCTGGCGCTGTTTGCTGGAGCAGACGGTTTATCTGCTTACCGTGCACTATTGCCGCAACTTGGCGGCGTTCTTGCATCAGACGGGGCAGCCTTTGTTGAGGTGGGGGCAGGCCAGTGCCGGGCGGTCAGTGCCATTGCCAGCGATGCAGGCCTGACGCTGAGGGCTGTGCGGCGTGATCTTGCCGGCATTGAGCGCTGCCTTGTTCTTGTTAAGTAAAACAAGATTTTACTTGCACTTTGCGTGCTAACATGGTCAAAGGAAGGGAATGGGAACAGGTCAGCCATAGCGCACCGTTCCAGTCTTTTCCAAAAGATAAGATAACAACAGATTTTCAGCAGTGCTGAAATCACGATAACGGATTATCAATGCGACATAATCAAGCACAGAATTCCAAGCGTGCCAGAGGGCGCGGCAGGCGTAACAATACGCATGGTCAGACCAGCTTTAACCGAAACACCACTTTTGAATCAAACGGGCCAGAGGGGCGTCTGCGCGGTAACGCCCAGCAGCTTTTTGAAAAATACACTGCCCTTGCCCATGATGCCCATTCTGCCGGTGAGCGTGTCTCAGCTGAAGCCTTTACACAATTTGCTGATCATTATTATCGTATTTACCAGTCAGTTCTTCAGGCATCAGAACAGCAGAAAAAGGCCCATGAAGAGCGGATACAGGCCCGTCGGCGCGAACAGTCTGATGAAAATCTCCAGCCATCTGACGATAACGGTGCTGAGGATGTGTCCGCCGCCGAAGCCAGTTCTGCCAGAACGCCAGCAACCGATACAGCCGGCAGTGATGCAGACATCGGCCCGGCGCTGGACAGCCAGGCAGCAAAACCTGCCCGCCAGCCGCGCGGGCGCCGGCCCAAAGCTGTTGCTGACAAGCAGGCTGAGGGTGAGGCCGGCCCGTCACAGACTGATGATGAAGAACAAAAAGCATCAGAGGCCGTGGCCTGAACAGCCCTTGTTTAAATCTTCCTATAAGTTTAAATCTTCATATAAGTTTTAAACTATCGCCGATTGCTATGTGACCTGCACGGCAGATACGGGCAAACATGCCAAGGTCAGTATGGCCCCATGCCTGTTCCATTTCCGGCAGGTAATCGCGCTCGCGGTTTTGTGTGTCCGGATGTACAGAAATCGCCCCGCATCGGCCAACCGGTTCTATCACCTCAATCTCTGTCCCGCCCAGCGTTATATGCCTGCCCGCCCAGCTACGTTCTTCAAAGGGTGTTGTTGTATGGATAATAATATTCAGACGGAAACGGCGGCTGTCGGCTGAACAGCCGGTCAGGCGCGCAAATTCCCCGATACTTGCTGTGCCGCCTATTGTGATCCACGGTGCGGGCGTGTCTGTGTATCCACCCTTTTCAAGCCGGCAGAAAACAGGCGGGCCGGCAAAAGCCTCCGGCATCAGCTGATAGAGCGCATTTGACAGGCTGCTGTAATCATCGCCGTTAGACCGGGCCAGGGGCTGGCCGCGATGAAACAGACACAAGGCCGCGTCAGCACCATCATAATCAACGCTCAGCCCGGCCAGCCTTGCTTCTGACAGCAGCTGGATGAAATGCCGCTTTGGCAGCCATCCTTCAGCCAGCCTGTCATGGCTGGCTGGATGGCCTTTGGTCACAGCAAAGGCCCGGTCACCGGCAAACAGGCTGTCGGGTGTGACAGCTATCTGTTCCTGCCTGTGTCCAGCCAGCCCCTTGACCGGATAGCACCAAAGCTCGGCTATCGTGTGAGGGGGCGGATTTGTCGGGGATGATGGCAAGTTACAGGGCTTTCCTGTTCAGCGTGTCAATGCTGCCTGTTGGACACTGATTCCGGCATATAGCGGGGTCACACTGCTCCGCATTTTCGATTCTATATGTTTTACCTGTGCAAGAAAGGAGTCTTTCAGTTCTGCTGGCAGCCCCTCGCCGCTGGGTAGCTTGACGGTCAGCGGGTTCAGCTGGCGGTTATTCACTAAAATCTCATAATGAAGATGCGGGCCTGTTGACCGCCCGGTTGAACCGACATAGCCGATTACCTCTCCCTGCTGCACCGCCCTGCCGGCCCGCACTGAAGCTGCAATGCGCGAGAGGTGGGCATAGGCTGTTTTATAGGTGGAATTATGCCGGATACGGATATAGCGCCCATAGCCGCCATTCCAGCCGGCCATTTCAATATGTCCGCTGCCTGCTGCCAGAACAGGTGTGCCTTTGGGGACGGCAAAATCAATGCCCTTATGCATCGCACTGTAACCGGTGACTGGGTGGCGGCGCATACCATAGCCAGAGCTGAAGCGGGCCCCGTTCACAGGTGTGCGCATCAGGGTTCTGACAGCCGATTCGCCATTTCTGTCATACCAGCCTTCTTTTCCGTTTGGATGGACAAAGCGGTAAAAGCCCATTTTCCTGCCCGACAGGACAATCCCTGCATATTGCAGCTTTCCTGCTGTCAGCGGTTTTTCAGTATAGCGGTCAATGGCATTGTCAAAGACCAGCTCAAACTGGTCGCCCTGCTGGATTTCACGCTGGAAATCCACAGAAAAGCTCATCACCCGGACAAACTCATCCAGTACATTGACCGGAATATTCACATCCTTTGCCGCTTCATACAAGGACAGGTCAATTTCATTGCCGGCATGCACAGTCCTTATATCGACGGGCCTGATCGCTCGGATGGCATGCCAGACGGCCCGGCTATTCTCTGATACATCGTCATGGCGCAGCACATAATGGTCAATGAACACATTATTAAAGGCTGGGTCTTTCTGTTCCGCAGCGCCCAGATGCAGCTGCAGGGCCACGGCCCGGCCATCATTGTCGAGCGCAGCTGTGAAACGGGTGCCAACCTGCAGGCGGCGCAGATTGACCTTTTGAGACAGGGCCTGTGATACCTGTGCAATATCCTGATTCGAAAATTTTGCCCGTTTCAGGATTTTTGCCAGCGTTTCACCGCTGGACAAGGTCAGATTAAACACTGAACTGATTGAGTTTCCTGTTTCTCTGGCGACCATCTGGGCTATATCGGCCGTTGCTGCCGGCAGCAACTCGCTCAGGCTGGGGCGTCTCTGCGGCCCTTCAATATCAACATTCTGCCCGCCCAGCGCTGCCAGGTAATCAGGGCGCGGCAGGGGACGGGCCATCACACCGTGACTGCCGTCATAATAATCAGTAACCCGGTGTTCATCTGCTGTATCGGCCGCTGTTCCGGCCTGTGGCTGTTCAATCAGCTTGACCGGGGTGCTGGCACTGTGAGCAGGGCCCGCAACGATCACAGCTGAAAAAATTGCTGTAACAAGGCCGGCAGCAAGACTGGAAAAAAATCTCATTTCACTGATTCGCGTTTTTTTAATTTTTGACATCAATCTTTGTTTGCCTGCGGCATCACAACAAGGCAGGGATGACCTGTTAACCAATTCTTCACAAATTGCCTGAGCATTTCGCATCCACAGCTTTGCATTTATTGTATTTTTAAGCATTTTTACCTGTCAAAAGGCTGTTAAGACACATAATTACTGAGCTTCGAATCGCCCGTCAAACAATTTTTTTATGCATTTATTGCACCAAAATCATCACAAAGCTGGTCTTTTTAAGGCGCTGATGATAGGATGGGGATCCGGCTGTGCGCGGCCTTGATTGTGACAGATGTCTCGAATCAGGACGGGCTGGCGGGGCCCGATGGGCGTTGTTTAAGCATGAGTTCAGGTTAAAAAAATTGTGGGTCACCGGGCTGACAGGGCCTGTGACAGTTGGTTCAGGGGAAAAAGTGCTGAAAAAGCCAGCTTTCCTTTGGCCGGTAAATAAAATGAAATAAAAACACAATTTTTTCAATTTTGGGTTTGACAGTGGCAAAAAGCCAGCCTATAACCCCGGAACTCGCTGCGGTTCAGCGGGCGAGATTGTCCGACATATTAACAAGGGGGCCGTCAGGCGACGGTGGTCTTTTGTTGTCGGAAGCGCTGTTTGAAATTGTTAGTCTGTTATGAAAGGGATTCGTGGGCGGCGATATCGTTGAAGGGATATCGTTTTGTGTGAAACACACGTCCGCCTTAACGATGACCTGAAATGAATCACTACGAGACTTTAATTAGTCTCGCTTAGCTCATGGATGTAAAATCTTAAGGTAGGCACCTAACCGGATACCGGATTTCTCAATACGGTATTCAGGTCAATCTAACTTGAGAGTTTGATCCTGGCTCAGAACGAACGCTGGCGG
>JAYPEG010000061.1:5708-8542 GCA_038125645.1 Alphaproteobacteria bacterium | reverse complement strand
AGCACAAACAGCGGGGCTGTTGCAGAAACCACTGCAGCCACTGCAAACATGACAGTTCCCTCGGGATAGGTGGTGCCAAGAAATGCAGCGATTTTTGGTACCATTGTGCGGTTTTCATCAGACAGTAACATGGAGGTCACGGCAAAATCATTGTACGCCAACAGAAAGGAGAAGAGCCCAGTTGTGATTACACCCGGCCACATGACGGGAATAATGACATATCTGAAGGCCTGAAACTGGGTACAGCCGTCAACCTTTGCGCTCTCATCAAGCTCCTTTGGAATGTTCTGGAAAAAAGAGTGCAGCATCCACAGGGTAAAGGGCTGATTAATAGCAACAAGCACAATAATCGTTGTAGGCAGGATTCCCCATAAATTCCATTCAAAAAAGGGAAGCAGATAGCCAGCAACGAGGGTAATGGGCGGCATGGCCCGGAAAATCAGGGCTGTGATTAACAGCCAGAAAGTGTAGCGATAGCCCGAGCGGGACAGTGCATAGCCACCAAGTGTTCCTATGGTCAGGGATGTGCAGACAACAAAAAAGCACACAATCGCCGTGTTAATGGCGGCACGCCAGAATTCCTCTTGTATCCATGCCCCTGCATAGCCTGTACCGGTAAAAGATGAGCCATAGGTATCAGAGGTATTTTTACCTGTCAGCGCATTTGTCCAGTCAGCGATTGAAAAGAAATCAAGCTCAACCTTGAAAGACCCCCATAATGTCCAGAAAAAAGGAAAGGCAGCCATTATGACCCACAGCATAATGAAACCATAAATCAGCACCTTTAAATGCACGGGATAGCGGCTGGCAACCGGGTTCATCATGATTTCCCCTTGAAATCCTGCCATGTCCGCCACAGGACAGGTGACAGCAGAACTGCCACGCCGAATATCGTCAGCATGGATGATGTCGCTGCCGCAGAAAGCTGGCGTGTCTCACCGCCCAGATCATTAAAAATTATCCAGCTAAGAGAGGTGGCGTGCGCCGCTGCGTTAAAGCCGACAATGGGTTCAAAGACACGGAAATTATCCATCAGTTGAATAAGAGCAACAAACGTAATCAAAGGCATAAGATGCGGGATAATAACATAACGTACCTGCTGCCATCTGCTGGCCCCGTCAATACGCGCAGACTCAATCTGATCCATCGGCAATGTCTGCAGACCCGCATAAAACACAACAAACGCAAATGGTGCAGCATGCCAGACACCATAGACAATAAGCATCACCCAGGTCAGCCCGGTAGAGGCCTTGAGTGACAGATCAGGATCGGCGGCCAGCCACTGTATTGCATTTCCCAGAATACCCCGGCTGTCTATCATCCAGAACAGAATGAGTGAGCCTATCAAAGGGGTGACGATCATTGGCAGGAGCGAAACGAATATAACAAGTGCCTTTATCCTCTCGCTCAATGCATTCACGCCCAGCGCGATCGCCAGACCAAAGATAATCAGTACAGGGGTCACGGTAAAAGTGAATGTCAGGGTAAAGGCCATCGCCCGGTAAAAGGGCAGATTGCCGATTATGGTAAAAAACTGCGGCCAGCTGTCAGCTTTTGCCCAGGCGTCTTTTAACTCAGCCAGGGCCAGATGGCCACGGTCAAAATAAATATCAAGACCAACAAACCGGCCCAGCGGTTCTGCTGCCCGCAATGTTCTGGTGGCATCCTGATCGATTGTTGTTTCTTTTTTACATCCAAATGGCCCGCAATTTTCGACAGTTACAAGAACAGCTTCATGTGGTGTATGAACAGACTGCAAAACAACGGAGACCAGGGGAAAGGCAATGAACAGCAGCATTGCCAGACCGGTCGGCAGAAAAAACCAGAAAAAAGTAGAATGTTTCATTGCTCAGGCTTTTTTAAACCCCGGGAATTTAAACCCCGGGAAGAGACAGGCCCGCCCCGTCCCGTAGAACATCAGTTTCTCTTAAAGAAAGCCTTTTTCCTTGGCAGCGGCGATATAGGCAGCCTCGACATCTGCAAGGGCATGCTCTGCTGTTTCCTTGCCCTGCATGAAATCAGACAGCTCATTGCCGAGCGCGGTATGCAGCAGCCCCATATAGGGCAGCATTGGATAAGGGATTGTATTTGCCTGTGCTGCGGCAAACACACCGCGTGCCGCATCTGTTGGCGTGTAACCGTCAATCAGCCAGACAGCCTGTTTGCGGATTTCCTCATCCTTTATGATAGAGGGATCTATCGCGTTCATCAGTGCAACAAAGGTTGCCTCTGCTTCTGCGTCACTGACGTTTTTGGCAACCGTCCATCCATCCCACCACAGGGTAGAAGCTGGGATACCGCCCCCGCCGACAGTCATCGGCCCGGCAATATTCATCCCGTTCTTAACCGCATCACTGACACCGTCCGCATCAACCAGTGTTGCAGCCCGGCTTCCCCACATATTCATAACAGCCACATTGCCAGCACGGAATTCGGCATTGGTTGCATTACTGTCATGGGTCAGAAAATCAGGATTCATATATTCTGAAAGTGCCTTCATCATCCCAAGGGCCTTGACCCCTGCAGGTGAGTTCACATTTGGCTGGGCTGAACCATCCTTAAAGTGGCTGCCGCCATAACCAAGGAACATATTGTTAAATTCCTGCGCCAGATTCCAGCCCGCAGCATAGGCCCCGCCGACAGGATTCTGCATAATCCCAGCGGCACGGATTTTCTGTGCAGCGGCCAGCATATCCTCATATGTCTTTGGCGGCTGCACGCCAATTTTTTTCAGCACATCCTCGCGGTAAACAAGATGCTGGGCATTGGCCATAAACGCAACAGCCATCACCTTGCCGTTAATCGTGATCAGCTGGTTCTTTTTCAGCTTTCCG
>JAYPEG010000061.1:0-5698 GCA_038125645.1 Alphaproteobacteria bacterium | reverse complement strand
ATGTTTAGCAACCAAATCATCAAGCGGGCGTATAACATCCTCATTCATCAAGGCAACAATCGATGAATTGGCAATAATGGCGGATGTATATTCAGCCGGATTACCGCTCATGCCGGCGACATTGATTTTCTGGTGATCGGCTGTCAGGTTGGTTGACACTTCGGCCCCTTTACAGGCCTTTGCCCCCTTGCCCACTGTCTGAATAGCCGGAAATTCATTTCCGACTATGCTGACACGTGCAGATATCTGACACGCATCAGCCGCGCTGCTGGCCATAATAGCCAGAGCAGATGCAAAAGCGAGTTTTCTTAAATACATATCTCTTTCTCCGTCAATGATGTAAGACAGAAAATTCTGCCGTTACTGTTTCCCCCGAAAGACCAGGTTTTCTGTGACCATGAAAAAGCCTCAGCTTTTCAGTCTTTCACCTGTCTGGCTGTCAAACAGATGACAGCTTGCTCCCGGCACGGAAATACAGACCTTGCTTCCAATTTCCGTGCGGAATTCCTTGTGTGCCTTAACCGCCACCAGTGATTTACCGGCAATTACCGTTACCATTGTGGCATCCCCCAGCAGTTCCATTGCATAAGTGGGGGCCAAAATCTGTGCCTGCTGCGCCTTGTCCGTAAGTTTTGCATCCTCAGCCCGAAAACCAAGCGTGACATTTCCATCTGCTGCCTTCAGGCCATTGACAGAAATATTGTCAGCTGAAAAACAACCGCCCTTTACCACCCCCTCAATCAGGTTCATTGCCGGATTACCGATAAAGCCCGCAACAAACAGATTGGCCGGGGTGTCATAAATTTCTGTTGGCGTGCCTATCTGTTGAATCAGTCCATTATTCATCACCACCACACGGTCAGCCAGTGTCATAGCCTCTATTTGATCATGCGTGACATAAATAGTTGTTACCTTCAGCTCATGCTGCAGATGCTTTATCTGGGCACGGGTGGATACCCTGAGTTTGGCATCAAGATTGGATAAGGGCTCATCCATCAAAAATACGTTCGGCTCGCGCACAATCGCCCGCGCAAGTGCTACGCGCTGGCGCTGGCCGCCTGATAATTCAGCTGGCTTGCGGTGCAAAAAATCATTCAGTTCCACCATTGCAGCCGCGCGCCGCACACGGCTGTCATGGCTGGCAGGTTCAATCTTTCTGACTTTCAGGGGAAACCGTATATTCTCATAAACATTCATATTGGGATAAAGGCCATATGACTGAAACACCATGGCCACATCGCGGTCTTTCGGCTCAAGCTCATTTACCCGCACGCCATCTATCAGAATATCACCAGAGCTTGCATCCTCAAGCCCGGCTATCATTCGCATTGTTGTTGTCTTGCCGCATCCTGACGGGCCCAGCAGCACAAGAAATTCATTGTCAGCAATGGTTAAGTTAAAATTGTCAACTGCAACAAATTGACCCCAGCTTTTTTGAATATTCTTTAATTCTATAGCAGCCATTTAATGCTATCCTGCCCCACAAAATCTCATTTTGCATACCTATGCAAAAATGGTAGAATAAGGTTCGGGGAGTTGGCAAGCCTCTTTTTCTTTGGTGAGAGAGCAAGTGGGGTACAAGGTCATGGATAATGCACTGCAGCTTGCAAAAGGTCTTGTGCTGGACTGGCAGAAATCAACGGATAATGCTGATTTAAAGGAACTGCCTGCCCGCCTGTCTGCGTTCACATCAAATGATTATATCTGGCGCGGCATGCATCCCTTTCATGAACAATATGGCCATGATTCGGTTTATGAGGCGTTTTACATACCATTTAAAACGGCCTTTTCAGCAGTTCAGCGCAGACAGGATATCTTTTTTGCTGGCAAAAATGAAACAGACGCATTCCGTTCAGTATGGGTCGCCTCTATGGGCCATTTTATGGGACTGTTTGACCAGCCGTTCCTGGGTATTGTTCCCCACCGCAAACTTGTCATGATCCGCTATGCCGAATTTCATAAAATTGAACAGGGAAAAATCGCTGAAACCGCCCTGTTTATTGATCTGCTGCATTTGATGGCACAGGCTGGCCTCAACCCGATACCCCGGACAACGGCCATGCATCTTATACAGCCCGGCCCACGAACACATGACGGCTTGCTGTTCGGCAGACAGGGCGAGGCAGAAACAACAGACACTCTTGCCCTTATCAACCGCATGATATGTGATATTAACAAAGGGCAGTATGACAGCCCGCAGGATGAGCTGCGCCAATGCTGGCACGAGGATATGATCTGGTGGGGCCCTACCGGCATCGGGGCCACCTTTACGATTGACAGATACATCGCCCAGCATCAGCGCCCGTTCAGAACCCAGAATGAGGGGCGGCTTTTCAATGGTCACATCTGCCGCATGGCCGAAGGCAATTATGGTGGCTTTTTTGGCTGGCCTAACCTCAGCCTGAAGCCGTCTGGCGGTTATTTGGGCATGCCGCCCTTTGATGGTTATGCTGATATGCGGGTCGTGGATATCTATCGCCGTGACGGGAATAAGTTAGCTGAAAACTGGGTGTTCATTGACCTGCTGCATTTTTTGAAAATGCAGGGGGTGGATATCCTGGAACAGATAAAGACATAAGAGCAGACAGCAGGGAAGGACAGACCATTATGCGGCCCCCGTCGCCTGTGGGCTATCTGTGATCCCGCCATCTGTAACTTATAAAAGGCGGACAGCTGCATTAAACACCATTGCAGGGCTGTCCCTTCCTGCCCTAATATCATCAAGGGGAACAAGCAGAGGAACAAAAGGCAAGCAAACAGGAAATGAAAGCGTTAATTCTGGCAGCTGGCCAGGGCCGAAGGCTAAAACCTCTCACAAAATCAATGAATAAATGCATGTTGCCGGTCAATGGCCGGCCCCTACTGTCCTATCATTTTGACAGGGCTGTTTCACTGGATGCTGATGAGATTATTATTGTTGTCGGTCATGCCGGGCAGGACATTCAGACTTACTTCGGGCCGGTGTTTGAAAACTGCATTATTACTTATGTCGAACAGCGCGACTTAACCGGCCCGGTAAGCGCTATTGAACAGGCATCGGGTCTGATTGACGATGATTTTATCTTAATGTTTGGCGATGAATATTTTGTTCAGCCACGCCATCATGAAATGCGTGCCTTTTTTGAGCAGACACAGGCACTTGCTGTTTGCGGCATTGTTACAGATCAGGAACCGGCCTCAATCAGAAAAACCTATTCAGTCGAACATGACAGCAGCGGGCGCATTCAACGTCTGGCAGAAAAACCAGACAGCCCCCCCAACCCCATTAAGGGCACAGGCCTGTGTTTTATGAAAAAGGGCATATGTGACTATATCAAACAGACAGATGTAAACCCGCTGCGGAATGAGCGGGATTTTCCGGCGCTCCTTCAGGCGGCTGTTGATGATGACAGGGACATTTACTCATTCCTGTGCTGCACGCGCTTTTATAATATCAATGACAGTACCGATATACACGCCCTGCTTGAAATGGAAAGGGTAACGCCTGGCGCAGACAGCCTGTCTGACATTACGGCTTAGCCGGCATCAGACGCGCTGGCCTGTCATATAGGATTTTGCGCACAATCTGTTCAAAATCACCGGCAAATGTCTGTGCATCGCACAGTGCAGAGGCCAGAAACCGGGAGCGCAACTGCTGGCGAAGGCCGGCCAGCCTGTCCAGATCACCGGCAAACGCAACCGCCCGTTTCACATAGTCATCACAATTATCAGCAATCCAGTCAGACAGACCCGCATTAAGCGCAATCATTTCCCCGACATGAGAGATAAAATGACGGCCCCGCACAGTAACAACGGGCACCCCCATCCATAGGGCCTCAACGCTGGTAGTTACACCGCAGAAGGGAAAGGGATCAAGTGCAATGTCAATGTCATTGTAACAACGCAGCAACTCTTCACGCGGGCTGGCTCCTTGTATGATCAGCCGGTCGCGGCTGATGCCTGAGACCTCAAAAGCTGTGATAATCCTGTTTCTTGTCGCCGGAAAGTCGAATTTCTTTGATTTTAGAAATAATTTTGATGACGGCACCTGCTGCAGTATCCCGGCCCATGCTGCTATGACTCTGGGATTGATTTTATAAGCATGATTTAGACAGCCAAATGTCACATAACCATTTGTCCCTGCGGGCAGTGCATTCACTGTTATTGGTTCCTGTGGCGGGGAAAAACACAGATATGTATGGGGCATCTGTATAATTATTTCACTGAAATCATCTTGCTCATCCAATGGCGTTACATACGGATCGCCGATGACATAATCAATTTCCTGCAGCCCTGTTGTACCATGATATCCAAGCCATGTGGCCTGAACCGGGGCAGGCCGCAGGGCAAAGACCGGCAGCCGGTTATAGGCAGTGTGACCGGATAGATCAATCAACAGATCAATATTCTGCTCAGATATGCATTGCGCCGCTGCCCTGTCATTCAGATCATAAATCGGTATCCATTGGGTAAAATGCGCCTTTAGTCTCTTGCTCAGCGAATCTGATTTTTGCGCAGCAGCAAAGGCAATCCACTCAAAGTCTGTCTTATTCAGATTTGCCAGAACATTCTCAAGGAAATAGCCGACAGGATGGCTTCTGAAATCTCCGGATACGAACCCTATCCGCAGCTTTTTATGACAGGCATGCGCGCTGTCATGCGTGACTATGTCCTGTTTGTGTGTGCTCAGTGTTTCATTGATCTTGGCTGTGATCCGCAGAGAACGGTAAAAAGAAATATCCTGCAGGTAATGTAATGAAAATAATAAGCTGCCCAGAAGATTCAAATCTCCGAATTTCAGCTTCAGCGCCTGATGATAGGCCTGTTTTGCCTGTTTTTCATCGCCGCTCGCGCGCCAACTGTCCCCCAGAACAACAAAGATGCAGGCCTCATTAGCTTTAAGAGCCCCTGCCCGTTCAAGACTGGCTATGGCAGCGTCAAGCCGGCCTTGCTCAAACAGGGCCCGCCCCAGCCCGTAATGTGCTGCCCAGTCATCAGGCCTGAGGCGCAGGGCTGCATGAAACCCCAATTCGGCATCATGAAAACGCAGCAAGGCATTCAGCGCATTTGCCCGGCTGTAATGCGCATCAGCAAAATCAGGCCGCTGCTCGATAGCTTTATTATAGCTGTGCACCGCATCTTCATATTGTCGCAGCCGGTTAAGACTATTCCCCCGGTTATAAAGCGCATCGGCAAAACCAGGCTGAAGCGCCAGCGCCCGGGTAAAGAGATGAAGCGCTTCTTGTGTGCGGCCCAACGCCTTTAAAACCACGCCGGTATTATTGTAAATTTCAGCATTGCTGCTGTTCAGCGAACAGGCTGTCTGCAATTTTTCAAGTGCCGCTTCTTTTTTTCCGCATTTATATAATATCAGCGCATAGGCATTAAGCGTCTCCCAGCACTGCGGATACAGAGCCAGTAAATGCTCAAACACATCAAAGGCGCTTTTGGTCTTACCCTGTTTTATGAGTGCGGCAATCAGCTCATTTAGGACAGTTTTGCGATGTTCTTCCAACGCTGTTGCCTCTGCACAGACCCGTGGCCCGGCGCTTACACAAAATTGACATGGTCAGGCGAATCGCTGAGCATATATTCGATGAATTCATTTGTCTTGTCGAACCAGCAGGCCGGACAATTCTGCACATTCAGGCGTTCCAGCCATGCCTTGCGCCGCGGGCCGTCCCAAATCTCTGTGAAACTGTGTTCATTGATGTTGCCA
>JAYPEG010000060.1:3737-8619 GCA_038125645.1 Alphaproteobacteria bacterium | reverse complement strand
GGACTTGAGTTGACGCAGGGTATAGGTAAGGACAACTCGCTAGCAGCACCATTTCCCACAGTTAAGCATCCTTAAGGCATTGTTGCGCAAGCGTTTTGATTTGCTTCAGATGTATGGGTGCATAATATGGTTAACAAATTAGTGCTAGCGTGTCGTTCTATAATCCCAAAATATCAAAATGGGGAATGAGCATGAATAAAAGATTTATTCAAAGTCTGTTTCTGGTCATAACAATATTTTTCATCGAAGCGCGTCACACAAGAGCAGAGCAATTCGATTTTTCAAAATTAAAATAGGAAACAGGGCCTCTTCTTTCTCCACAATATTTCATGAAAAATGGGTATCATTGTTTTTCTACTTATCTCGGCAGCAAGAGAAAAATACTGGCCTATGGCTGTGAGATATATGGGGCAGAAATTAATGAGAGACTCTGGACGTTAAGCTATCCTGATATAAATACTTACACTGCAGTTCGCTGCAAATTGTTAGAAGGGTGTGATGCGTCCTTTGCTGAAATACAGCGGGAATTACCTGTCCTTTTAGACCTCTGATTATCCCTGTATCCAGAGGGTGGCAGAATTAGGTGCCATAATACTAAAAGACAGGAAAACTCTGGGTGGCCCGTAGAATTTTTAGAAAAGATTTAATATCAAGCCAGTCACCGCGATATAGCGCCCGCATTTTGCAATTGTTACCAAGCCTATAAAAGACCAAAGCGGCTCTCGCATAGCACCAGCAACAACAGTGATAGGATCGCCAATAAATGGCACCCAGCTCAGCAGCAATGAATATCGTCCGTACTTGCTATAATGCCGTTCTGCCCGAAGACGTTCATTTGTTACTACTGGGAACCAGCTTCTGTCTCTAAATTGCGTGATCGCTCTGCCCAACCACCAATTAACCACTGCGCCTAAGACATTGCCTAAAGTTGCTGCAGCAACAAGATAGACAACCCTGTCTGGATAAGCTGACACTTGGTAACCTAGAAGCGCTTCAGACTGAACTGGAAGAATGGTTGCGGCAAGAAAAGCACTAATAAATAAAGACAGATACAAAATAATTCCAATCGAATTGTTAAGGCCATATTGCCATCCTTTTACGCCACTTCCACGCCTTATCAAGCTGATATTTCTCAGCCTATCTTTGCCCGATACCAGCAGTGACCCATCTCGCTGTCTGGCATGGGATATCTGCTGGGCATGGCGCTGCTCTTAGCCTGTCACGCCGTGAATGTCTGAAGGAGTGTATGACGCATCCTTCCGGCACTTTTGGCTTAAGCCATTTATTGATAGCTACTAATGCTGAGCTAGCATTAGTAGCTTTGGCTGATATGTATCTTGGAGGGACATAGAAGCTATCAGTATGCAGTATGCGTTTCTTTATTCTCTGTGCTGCCCATGAAGATGCACCCGTCAGCGGTATCTGTCTGTGGCGTCCTCTTGTCTTAAACCCTCTCCAATCGTTCAGCTTAAGGTCTATAGCGAGGAACATCTGCCTGCCATGCCCTCTTTCAGGCAGCTGATCATGACAGGGCTGATCATGACAGGGCAGCGCGTCAAACATACCGGCCGACACAGAAATATATGTTACTGCACCCTCTTGCCAATCATCACATACATGCCCATCGATAGTTTGTGTTAAGTATCTTTTAGATACAAATGGACATAATCAAAATGAAAAAAATAGCAGCCTCCCTGCTGATCATATTGGCATCATTCTCATTTTTCGGCTTCACAAAGACAACAAAGACAACAAAGACAACAAAGACAACAAAGACAGTCGAGGAAGGCGTAAGAGAAGTCACGGTCAAGCAGAAAAACAGAAAAGACAAGGTCTATTATGAAATGCTTGTGAATGGCAAATGGTTCGAGGCAGAAAAGCGCGGTGATATATGGCGCCTCACATCAAAGGGCATGTTTGACCTTAGAACCGAAGAAGCCGATGGCAGTGGCGGCGGCGGCGGCGGTGGCTGCTAGCAGAAAGCCTCTAGGGGAATAAAGTCGATCATCTCACGCCTGAAATGCCGTTTATCCCTGGTGAGGGCGGCGGCGTCCGTGCTGTCTGGCGGGCGCATAATATAGGCTGAGGCAGAGGTCTGGCTGAGCGGGTCTTTAACAGCACAGATAACAGAGCGCACCCGCAGCTGGATATCCTCATGTGCAAGAACAATGCTGGCGTTGAAATAATCAAAGGCCCAGTAGGGGTAGAAAATATAGAGATTATTGAGCGGTCTGCCCTCTGTCGCACGGTTCAGTTCTGTTATGAACGCATTCAGCGTCTCTTTATAGAGACTGTCACTGTGTTTTCTGAACAATGCCCTTGTCTGCTCTGGCACTGTCTGCTCTGGGGCCGTCTTCTCTCAGGCACGCCCCAGTTCAGACTGGTCTGATGTCCACGGCCCTGAACTGTTGCCGGCTGGCGGTCTGCACCAGCAAACAGCTGAAGGGGTAAAACAGCTTATATTTGACAAACCATGAAAACAGGTGCATTTAGCGTGGCATTAAGCTGGCTTTTTATGCTGCCAGCAGATGCAAGCGGCCAAGCGGCCAGAAATAACCATCATGTCATATTCCAACGCCCCCGCCTCTGCTGTTGATGCAGAGCCTGCCCAGCATTTTGCTGATTTTTCCCTGCCCCCGCTTATAAAGGAAAATATCACCGCACTGGGCCTTGATACGCCAACCCCCATCCAGTCTCTGGCAATTCCGCCTCTGCTTGCGGGACGTGATATTATGGGCCTTGCCCAGACAGGTACAGGCAAGACAGCCGCGTTTCTGCTGCCGCTGCTGACCCATCTTGGCAACAGGCCGCCGGTAAAAAGGGGCCAGCCCCCTTCTGCCCTTATCCTAACCCCGACAAGAGAACTAGCGCAGCAGATACTTGAAAATGTCAGAAAGCTGGCGGTTCATACGCGGCTGCGTGCGCTGGCTGTATATGGTGGCGCGCGTTATGACGGCCAGATAAACGGTCTGCGGCGGGGTGCTGATATTGTTGTGGCAACCCCCGGGCGGCTGGAAGATTTGATCGCAAGGGGGGCAGTGGCGCTTTCTGACATATCGCATTTCATCCTTGATGAGGCCGATCATATGCTGGATCTGGGCTTTCATCCGGCCATTACCCGCATCGCCGCACAGATACCGCCTGCCCGCCAAACCATGCTGTTCTCAGCAACCATGCCGGCCGCTATCCGCACCCTTGCCGCCAGTTTTATGCAAGACCCTGTCTATGTCGAGGCCCCGCGCAGCACAGAAGCCATTTCAGCTGTGCGCCAGCAGATAATCCTGGTAACAGAGCCGCGCAAGAAAGAGCTGCTCGCAGAATTGCTGGCCAAGGATGATGTCACCTCAGCTGTTATTTTTGTGCGGACAAGACGGCGTGCTGACACATTATCCTCTTATATGGCCGCCCTCGGCTTTCAGATTGATGCATTGCATGGTGATATGAAACAGGCCCTGCGGCGCAAGGTTTTGGGTAAATTCAGAAACGGCCAGATTTCTGCGCTTATCGCCACAGATGTTGCAGCACGGGGTATTGATATACCCAGAATCAGCCATGTTTATAATTTTGATCTGCCCGATAATGCAGAACCCTATATCCACCGTATCGGGCGCACAGGGCGGGCAGGAAAATCAGGCACAGCCATCTCATTATGCAGCGATCAGGATAAAAAGAGTCTGCCGGCCATCATTGCGGCCTCACCTGCCAAAATCAGTTTCTTTACTGCAGACGGCACAGAACTGGATGAAGCAGAGGTCACAGGACGGCCACAGCGAAACCAGCCGCGCCGCCGCTCATTTAAAAACAGCCGCCCTGCCGGCAAGCTAGCGCACAGCCGGTCTGCTGACACAGCCAAAAAATTCAGGAATAAAAAGAAACATAGCGCATTTGAGGGCACCGAAAAACCGGCAAAGGGCAAAAATCCGGCAACCCATAAGGCAAAACACAGCCCGCAGGATGCAGGCACAAGACAGGGCCGGACAGAAAAAAGACGCCCCGCAAACGCCAGAAAGCGTCCGGGCCGGCACCCGCGCAAGGGCTGAGAGCATCTGCCTGCACGCAGCCTGACACAAAACTGGACAGCCGCGGACGCTGAGCTGCTGATGTTCCGGCTTAACCGGCCCAGTAGGGCCATATGTAGCTGACAGAGACGTGCCAACGGTGTGATTTGCAAATCACTGCTGCCTCAATTAAAATCATATTAAGACTTATTCTGAGGGATGCAAAAATGCTGAGACAGACAGTGCAGGCGTTGGTTGTTCTGGGCATATTTATCAGCCAGGCACACGCAGAGACATTCTTTAACTGTGACCGTGAGGGAACGGACATATCCGGTTTTATAAATTTCCCCACGATGGAAACCATTTTTCCAAAACGTATCTATTTTGACGCGGAACAGGCAGTGACAAAGGGCAGCAATGCACGCGTTGAATTTACATCCGGTTATGAAAATGTAAGCGCGCAGAGCACACCGCTTTATCACGGGTTGGAATTTGTTCTCTATGACAAGGGAAAGATGAAGGCAAAAGTCGCCCGCGGCACAGACTATATTCATGTTATGCCCCGCTGGTATTACTGTGCAATCACATCCGGCGAGGTGCTGTCTATTCTCTCTGAAAAAACAGCTGACAGGAGTGACGCAAGCCGGTCATCATCTGCCGGCACAGATACACAGACAGGCGGCCTCAGCCTGGAAGCAGCAAAAAATGAATGCCGGATTATCGGCTTTAAAGAGGGCAGCGAGAAATTCGGCGACTGTGTGATGAAATTGCTGGGCGGCTGACACAGCCTGGTCAGCCAGACAGGGCCTCCAGCTCATCTATCATGCCTGAAATCATGTCAAGTCCCAGATGCCAGAAATCCGGGCTGGCCGCGTCAAGGCCGA
>JAYPEG010000060.1:0-3727 GCA_038125645.1 Alphaproteobacteria bacterium | reverse complement strand
CTGCCACGGCCCGGTCATACCGCACTGTCCCGCCAGCCGCCAGCAGGGCGCGGTATTTTTCAGCAAAGCGGGGGCGCTGTTCTGCCGGCCCGGTTTCATATTGCTGCCAGAGCGCATTGACCAGACAGTCACCGAATGCATAGGCATAGACATAAAAGGGCGTATGCACAAAATGCGGGATATAGGCCCAGACCGGCCGGTAGTCATCCCCCAGCCTGATGCCCGGGCCCAGCGCGCTGGCCTGTGTTTCCATCCAGATATCACACAGCTGTGCTGCTGAAACCTCACCTTTTTTGCGCTCTGCATGAAAGGCTGTCTCAAAATTGTGAAAGGCTATCTGCCTGACCACGGTATTCAGCATATCCTCTACCTTGCCTGCCAGCAAAATCCGGCGGCTATCGGCATTTTCAGCGCGCTCAACAAGAGACCGGAATGCCAGCATCTCAGAAAAGACTGAGGCTGTTTCTGCCAGCGTCAGGGGTGTGTCAGCCATAAGATACCCCTGATCAGCTGCCAGCAGCTGATGAACGCCATGACCCATTTCATGGGCCAAAGTCATCACATCACGCGCGCGCCCGTCATAATTTATCAAAATATAGGGATGCGCGGACGGCACAGTCGGATGGCTGAACGCCCCCGATGCCTTGCCCGCACGCACCCCGGCATCAATCCAGCCGCGCTCAAAAAAACGGCTGGCAAGCACAGCCATTTGCGGATCAAAACCGTGAAAGGCATCTGTCACGATTTCTGTCGCCTCTGACCAGCTGTAACGGCGCTCATCGCCGCCGCTCAGCGGTGCGTTTCTGTCCCACCAGTCCAGCTGGCCGGTCTGCATCCATCCCGCTTTCAGCTGATAATAGCGATGGGCAGTATCACCCATGCGGGCATTCACAGCTGTTGCCAGTGCGCTTACTGTGCTGTCATCCACATCATTGGCCAGATTGCGTGACGACACAGGCTGGTCAAATCCGCGCCATCTGTCATCAACTTCCTTATCCTTGGCGATCACATTCAAGATGAGGGCAAACAGGCGCTGATTTTCTGCCATAACGCCAGAGAGTGCCTGACCGGCCCGGCGGCGCACCTGTGGATCAGGGTCAGACAGCCTGTTCAGGATTTCAGCTTCTGTGACCTCGCCTGCATCAAAGGGGAAGCGCAGGGCTGCAGCCGTCTCATCAAACAGGCGCACCCAGGCGCTGCGCCCGGCAGGGGCACGCTCAACCAGCATTTGTTCAAGACGCGGCTCTAGCTGATAGCGGGCCCCGTCACGCAGACGCCGCAGCCAAGGTTCAAAATGAAAGAAAGCAGGCTCTTTCAGTGCGTCCTGATAACAGCTCTCATCCAATGTTGCCAGCTCCAGCTCAACAAAAACCAGCTTTGCGCTCAGCCCGGCTGCCGCCTCGCGCATATCCTGGGCATAGCGTCCATTATCCGCATCCGACATATCTGCTGCAAATTTCAGGTCTGCATGAGAAAGCAGACGTCCCAGTATCTCTGAAATTTCCTGATAATCAGAGATGAGCCTGGCCAGCTCAGCCGGGCTGGCGCTGTGCAGCCGCCCCGCCCATGCGGACAGCCTGTCTGTTTTGTTTGCAGCAGTCTTCATATCCTTTTGTGCTGCTGAACCTGCATCATCATACAGATCGCTCAAATCCCAGCATGGCAGGCTGTCAGGCATAAAGCTCTCCTTTATCATCAAAACTGCAATGCTGTTAAAATAACGCTAAATGCGCGTGCTTTCCAGCCCCGCCCTGCCAGCTCTGCAGATTGACAGGCAAAAGCGGGTCGGCCAGACGGCCTTTCAAAAACACCAGCGTCACACTGCCTATCTCAACCCCCCACTTGCTGACATAGGCCCGGTTTACCGCGATATCCTCATCCATCTGATAGATATAGTCATCAAAACTGACCCGCATCTGGCGGCCAGACAGGTTGAGGTCAATATCATAACGCCAGCTCATCGCATTGCCGGATACAGTACCGGCAGCGCTGCCTGATATATCCTCTGCCCGCCCGACATAAGAGACGGCCATGCTGTCAGACATATCAGTGCTGCGTTCAATAACCCAGACACGCTGGTCTTGCTCACCGTCATCATAGATGAACTTTTCATCCAAAATCAGCCGACCATCCTGCTTCTTGCCTGTGATTTCAACACGGAACTGGCGGCGCAAATTACCGAATCTGTCCTCAAAAATGCCATAAGCAACGCTTTTCCCGTCAAAAAAATCAAACAGATCAAAGGTTGGCCGGCGATCACTGTGGACAGAAACATCATGGCGCGCACAGCTGCCGAACGCCAGGATCACAACAAGCATCATCATTGTCAAACAGACCCGTTGCCATAGCTGTATCAGCACATTACCCATTTTCTCACACTCTTTCTGACTGGAACCAAATACCATTGTCCGCCACGCAGCTTGTGTACCGGACATATCCACTGTTTTACGAATCTGCTGCCTGTACAGATCGCCTGGCCCGGCCGCACGGACAGCTCTTTGCCTGTAGACAGGCCGTGTTATGCCCACTAGCCTTGACGATGGGGCCGTGCGCCCAGTGACCGCCCGCCAGACAGACCGCCCGCCAGACAGACAGGCAAGCCCGCCAGACAGACAGTATCAGACCGATAATAGAAAACAGCCCCTATGACAGCGACAATCACAACTTTGTGCCTTATCACGGCAGAATGGCGGTTTCTGCTCTACGGTTTTTTAATGTCCCTATGGTCATCTCTGGGCCAGACATTTTTCATCTCGCTTTTCAGTGCGGAAATCAGGGCTGATCTCAGCCTCAGCCACGGGGCCTTTGGCAGTTATTATGCCCTTGCCACAATGGCCAGTGCCTTTACCCTGTTCTGGCTTGGGCGACTGGCGGACAGTGTGTCCGTGCCGCGCCTCTCAGCAATGACACTTGGCGGTCTGTGTCTGGCAGCCCTGCATTTTTCCACTGTCAGTTCCGTTTTATTCCTGATCGCCGGCATTTATTTTTTACGCCTGTCCGGTCAGGGAATGATGTATCATGTTTATTCAACAGCTGTTGCACGCCGTTATGCGGCCGCGCGCGGACGCGCGTTGGCTATCTGCGGCTTTGGCATGAATGCAGCAGAGGCTGTCTTTCCTGTCATTATCGTTATTTTGCTGGGTCTTTTTGACTGGCGCCTTGTCTGGGCTGTTATGCCGCTTGTCATGCTTGTCAGCTTTGCCCCCTTTATCCCTACCTTGACAAGACGCACAGACCTGCAGGACGGGCCCGGGCGAAAAACAGACAGTGATGACGGCCGGCCAGGCGATCATGCAACCAGCCTGCGCCGCCGCCAGCTGGTCAGGGACAGCGCCTTCTGGGCAGTGATTATCTGGCTGATGATGATCCCCAGCTTTACCATCACTGGTTTGTTTTTCCATCAGATCCATATTGCCGAACAAAAGGCCGTGCCGATTTGGCTGTGGTCATCCTATTATATCTGGTACGCTCTAGCCGCTGTTATGGGCGCGATGGCTTCCGGATTTCTGGTAGACAGAATGGGGGCCCATAAATCAGTCAGCATCACCCAAATTCCCATGATTTTTGCCGGTATCTGTCTGATTTATGCACAGGGGCCGGTAATGCTGGCAGGATTTTTCTGTCTGTTTGGGCTGGCAGGCGGGATGGTTCAGCCTGCTGTCAATGCCCTGCTGGCTGAACGTTATGGAACCCGGTGGCTGGGAGAGATAAAGGCCCTTGCCAGCCC
>JAYPEG010000059.1:0-9607 GCA_038125645.1 Alphaproteobacteria bacterium | reverse complement strand
ATATCTTTATATCTGTTGCCCAGCGCTGCCTTAAACGGGGTTATCATATCGCCGATGACATATTCTGGGGCATCATGCAGCAGACTGGCAAGGCGCCATTTCTGTACCAGCCGCGGGGCATTGTGGCTGAGGATGTCCTCAACAAGCACACTGTGCTGGGCAACTGAAAAACTGTAGCGCCCGCTTGTCTGGCCATTCCATCTGGCAACCCGTGCCAGCCCGTGCGCAATATCTGTAATTTCAATATCAAGGGGGCTGGGCATCAGGATATCCAGCCGCCGTCCGGACAGCATACGCTGCCACGCCCGGTGCTGACCCTGAGCGCCCTTTGTTTTCGGTTGGCGGCGTGAATTTGTCATGGCAGTTAACATTATGAAAGAAACGCAAGAACAGGCAAAGATGAGTCAGATGTTTTTTACACAGGACAGATGAAAACAGCACCGACAATATCCTGTGTTCACCGGCCGGACAAGGGCGGCATTGTTTTTGCAACACCGATTATCTCTTATCATAGCCACAGAGATTCTGGACAGGCTAACATAATCTGGTTAATCAGCCAGTGACAGTATATCTGCAGCAAAGAGTGACAGATGGATTTTTTTGAAACCAGAGAAAAATATAGGCGCCGTGAAGTGCAGGGCTATACCCGCTGGATGGTGCGGATATTTTTTCTGGGTCTGGCTTTATGGATGGGCTGGCAATGGGGCTCGCTCGAACAGCGCCAGCTTCAGGCCGACCGTGAACTGGTGCTTTTTGAACGCGCCCAGCGCATTGAATCACTGAACCGCGATATTGAGCGGCTGCAGCATGATCTGCGCGAACTGAATGCGGCAAATGAATCGCTGCGACTCACCGGGGCGGTCAGCGATGCCAAACTGACACGCCTGGTCAAGGGCCAGCTGGCCAGAGGCACAAAAATTGAACAGATTTACCAGATGCTGCAGGAAATTGGCCGGCCGGTGAACTGCCGCAAAATTGCTGGTGAGACCGTCGCTGTCGCCACAGAACTCTATTCTGGTGTTGAGTCAAACACTGCATTTTTTGATGGCGGCCTTGGCCTGCATATCGAGGGTGAACCAGCTGAGCAGGGAACAAAGAATAACCCGTGGTTTGATCCGGCCCGCCCCCTGTCCCTGCGGTTGATTTATCTTGGCTCGCAAAAGGTGGTAAAGGGCAGCCTGCCGCTGAAAGCTGTGCTTCCAGCAGAGGACTGGCTGCTGTCCATTGATGTGCGTCAGGCGGATCTGCGCGGTTATGTCGATGTCGTTGTGAGCAGCTGCACTATCCGCTAGGGCTTCATCGAAAAAACATCTGTCACTTTTGCATAATCCATATAGCCCAGACGCGAGACAGGCTCATAACCGGTGACATCGACCAGCCCGTCCTTGACAATGCTCTGGTCAATATGGATGCCGACAATGTGCCCCATTACCATGATTGAATGGCCGCCCTTGCCATTATCCGGCAGGGTGACATGATCATAATATACGCATTCCAGATGGGCAGGCGCACCGGCCACCAGGGGCGCGCCGATTTTCCTGGCAGCCATCTTTTCAAGTCCTGCATGTTCAAATTCATCAATTTGCGGAGGCAGTGTCCGGCTGGATGCAACCATTTGTTCTGCCTGGGCACTGCCAACTATATTCACACCAAATTCGCGTGTTTCCATAATATTGACAAAGCTGTCCTTATCACCGTTTTGATTGCCCTCACGCGCATCAGGGGCAGATATAAACATGACCATAGGCGGAAACTCAGCAATCGCATTGAAAAAACTGTAAGGGGACAGATTGGCAATCCCTTCTGCCGAAACAGAGGATATCCAGCCAATCGGACGCGGTGAGATTAATGCTTTCAGCGGCGAATGGGTGAGACCGTGTTCTGAATGCTGTCCGGGAATAAAAAACATAATAGCTCCTGATAATCCGCCCATTGATATGATGGCGGGCTGTGTCTGACAGCCTTACTGTCTGATCTGGCAAACGCCAGTAATCGTAGAATTAATAGCAATCTTCGGAAAAAATAAAAAGCCGCTTCAGTGAAATAAGCATGCCGCCGTCATTTTGCCCACAGCCCTGATTAGTCCGGGCTTTGTCTGTGGCGCGTGCCGGTAGAAAAAAAAGAGAGGTCTTTATGGCAAAATGTCTGATATTCGGTGCGACAGGCGCAATGGGCAGCCAGATAGCGCGCAGCCTGCATTCCCGCGGCCAGGCTGTGCATCTGATCGCCCGCCAGCCAGAGCCACTTTCCAGCCTCGCAGACAGTTTGTCTGCCAGCTTTTCTGTTGCTGATGTCACAGACCGCCGGGCTGTTGACGCTGCGATACAGGCGGGCAGCGAGGACGGGCAGATTGCCGGATTGGTATGGGCGGTCGGCTCTATTGTCCTGAAACCACTGTCACGTCTTGAAGAAGAGGATTTTCTGTCAGCCTTTCAGCTTAATGTCAGCGCGGCTGCACTGGCAATCAAATCAGCCCAGCCGGGACTGACGGCAGCAAAGGGGGCTGTGGTTCTGTTCAGCTCTGTTGCAGCGGCATTTGGGTTTCCCAGCCATGCGGCGATTGCAGCTGCCAAGGCCGGGGTAGAGGGGCTGGGCCGCGCGCTGGCAGCCGAGCTGGCCCCAGACATCAGGGTCAATGTCATTGCTCCCTCTCTCAGCCAGTCAAAAATGGCCGCGCCCCTGATTTCTAATCCGGCAATGGCACAGGGCATTGCCCAGACCCACCCGATGGGGCGTTTGGGACAGGCATCTGATTTTTCAGCTCTTTGCTGTCTGCTACTGGATAACAGCCAGTCAGGCTGGATGACCGGCACAGTTCTGCCGGTTGACGGCGGACGCGGCCAGCTTGCAGCCCCGTTGCGGGCCCGCTAGAAATGCCCGTGTCGACCGGCCGGCATGTCATGATTACTGGCGCCAGCTCTGGGATTGGCTACAGTCTGGCGCGCGACATGGCGGCCAGAGGCTGGCGGGTCAGCGCATTGGCGCGCAGGCAGGACAGGCTGACCGCGCTGGCAGCTGAAACTGGACAGATAACCCCGCTTGTTGTAGATGTGCGTGACCATGCACAGCTGAAAACAGGTGTGAATGCAGCCATTGCCGCTTATGGCCCGGTTGATTTAGCTGTGCTGAATGCCGGTATCTATCAGCCGGTCAGGGCAGATGAATTTGATCTGTCTGTTTATCACGACCATATGTCTGTAAATTATTTTGGCATTCTGAATTGTCTTGATCTGCTGCTTGACGGCATGCTAGCACGTGCCAGCGGGCATATTGCGCTGATGGGGTCTGTTGCGGGCTATCGCGGATTGCCGCGTGCTGCTGCTTATGGGCCGAGCAAGGCGGCAATTCAGAATCTTGCAGAATGCCTGTATTTTGACCTGCAGCCGAAAGGTGTAAAAATCCAGCTGATAAATCCGGGGTTTGTTGATACTGAGGCAACGGCTGTGAATGACTTTGTGATGCCGGGGTTGATGACAGCTGATGCTGCTGCCAGGGCCCTGTATCAGGGCCTCATGTCAGACAGGTTTGAGATTGTTTTCCCGCGCTCATTTGTGCGGAAAATGAAATGGCTGCGCTTGCTGCCCTATAGCCAATATCTAAAACTGGTTGCCAGGATGACTGGAAACAGACCAAAATGACTTGTTTATCCCCATGCTCAAAGATAACAGGTCAGCTGCTATGACTGTCCGCTCATGCACAGCCAAATACGCCGATTGCTTTGCCGCCCTGTCCCCGGACAGCCTGCCAGAACTTGCAGCTTTGCTCAGCGATCAGGTGCATTTCTCAGATCCCTTTAATGATCTTTATGGAAAAGACAGTTTTATCGCTGTGTTCCGCCATATGTTTGCTGTGACTGATGGTGCCGGCTTTGCAATTCATGACATCGCCTGCTCGCAGCGGGCCGGTTATATCAAATGGCAGATGGGCGGGCGGCTGCGGCGATGGCCGCGCACAGTCATTGATCTTGTGGGCTTGAGCGAGATTACCTTTGATAAACAGGGGAAAGTCGTCTCACACCACGATCATTGGGACAGTGCCCATCAGCTGCTGGTGCATCTGCCACTGGCCGGGAGCCTTGTTAAGCTGCTGCTGTTACAGCTACGTCTGCCCGAAAGCAGGCCCTCAGCCCAGCTTGTTAAAGGTGATGATTAATTCACCCAGCAGAAGACCAAATTTTGTCACCCTCGCCCGGTTGAGCACAAGCTGTTCAGTCTGGCTGACCATAACATCCTCAAAATGAACCTTTACTCTGCGGCCAAACATTGGCAGCAAAAAATCATAGCTGAGGGTAAAAACAGGGCCCGAAACACGCCCTTGTGCACGCCCGATCAAATCATCACAATGGCCAGTGAAATCTGTCTCTGAATCTCTGGTCAGTGTCCAGACACGCTCTTCCTCATCACCATTGTCATAGATAAAATGCTCATCCAGACGGGTAGTGTTACTGCCCGCGATACAATGAATATCCGCTGCAAAGCGGCGCTGTACTTTGCCAAAGCGGTCGATGAATATGCCATCTGCCCGTATCCTGCCGTCAAAATAGTCGACAGGGTCAAAGGCAGAGGCATTGATAAGCAGGTCATTCCGCAGACTGTCAGGGGCCATCTCGCATGTCCGGTAAAAAATTGATCAGCGAACTGTTACGCGAGCGCAGAGATGTCAGATGTTAAGTTTTCACCCAGTGGAATGATATTTTATTTATGCGTAATAAGCATTTGTTTCACATCGATCATTCCGGCCCTGAACCCCCCCTCACAATAGCAGAGATAAAGCTCCCACATGCGCCTGAAACGCTCATCAAATTTGCCGTTGCGGGCCAGCTCAGGCCAGGAGGCATGAAAGCGCTCGCGCCATTTTACCAGCGTTCTGGCATAATCAAGGCCAAAGCCGTCATGACGGTCAAGTTTCAGCCCGGCCCCGTCAAGCGGACTTGCCAGTGCCTGCATAGATGGCAGCATGCCGCCGGGAAAAATATATTTCTGGATAAAATCAGGTTGTGATTTATATTCGCCAAAGGCGTGATCAGCAATCGTAATGACCTGTAATGCGGCCTTGCCGCCGCGTTTCAGACAGGATGATAATGTTCTGAAATAAGAGGGCCAGTAAGATTCGCCAACGGCCTCAAACATTTCAATAGAGACGATTTTATCATAATTATCACGCAGGTCACGGTAATCAAGAATACGGATATGTGCCCGTTCTGACAGTCCTGAATTCGCCAGCCTTGCCTTGGCAAATTCATACTGTTCCCTGCTGATTGTGATGCCGTCAACAAAGGCGCCGCGCTCTGTTGCTGCATATTCAGCAAAGCCCCCCCAGCCGCAGCCAATTTCAAGAACCCTGTCGCCGGGCTGGATATCTGCAAGATCGGCAAGCCGTTCATATTTGCGTTTCTGGGCATGGTCAAGGCTGTCATTCTCATGATCAAAAATTGCTGAGGAATAGGTCATGGTGCTGTCCAGCCAGCGTTCATAGAAATGATTGCCAAGGTCATAGTGATAAGAAATATTCGCCCGTGAACCGGCTTTGTTGTTGCGTCGGCGCCAATGCTGAAGGCGGCGCCACAGACGCTGGGCTGTGTTTAATGCCATTTTATCCTCGATCTGGCTGTCATGCAAAACGGCCAGCTGTATCAGCGATGCCAGTGACTGGCTGCTGATTTCGCCGGCCATATAGGCCTCACAAAAGCCCATCTTGGCATCGCTAATTATCTGGCTGACGGCCCGCTCTGTCGTCACTTTGAGATCTGCTGCGGGGCCGGGATTTTTACCTGTGATATGATAGGTTTGCCCTGATGGCAGGGTAAGGGCCAGCATGCCGAACTCAAGCTGTCTGAGGATGGCCAGCAGTGCCTTTTCCTTAAGTGATGCTGCGGATATGAACGACATGGTCAACCCTTTATCTTTTCATGACCGGTTACAAGGCCGGCAAGTGTAACAGGCCTGTCTGGTGCGGCTGGTTGCCGGTAAAAACGGAATTTCTTTAAAAACAGCTTTGCCGCCTCAATATGAATGGCTGCAAGGGGGCGCAAAGGTAAGAATCCCTGCAGGAAAAAGGCTTGCAGCAATTTCAAGCTGCTCATCGGCACGGTGATGCCCCTCAGCATGGCTGTCAGCCGTTTTTTGCTGTTATTTTCATAGCGCACGAAAACCGTCAGGCCATTTTCTGTGCGGCGCATGGCCAAGAGATAGTCACCGTTGACGGGAAAAAAGGGTGACACATGCATATATTTTTCTGCACGCATCAGCGCCCCGGGCCCGTCTGTTCTGTCCATAACGGCGAGATAGCTATGGGCATCGCCAAAAGTGTTATGCACTTCATAGATAATTACACACAGCCTATCATCCTCATCATAACAGGAATATACACTGACTGGATTAAAGGACATACCCAGAATGCGGGGAAACGCCAACAAATCGATACGCCCGATATTTTTACCAGCCAGATAAGGAGCCGCCAGCCCCGCTGCATAATCATGCAAGGGAACAAGCGCGCTGCCCGGGCGGCGGTGGGCCCTGTGATTGGGGCCGAAATCACGCTCATGCAGGGAAAACAGATTAAAGCGGTTGACAGAGAACAGCCAGCTTTGCCTGTGTGCATCCTCCAGCCGTCTCAAATCAATCAGAACTGAGAGTCCGCGCCGCGCCAGCCTGTGTCCGGGGCTGCCGTGGCGGACATGGGTGATCCGTGAATATACCAGCGCACATGCTTGCGATAACATCAGGTGCCGATCCTCATTATCTGATTAAATGTTAAGGCTACGCGGGCGTATTTTGCAAGCGTTTCGATCCAACAGCGCGCGGCCCGGCAGCCTGTGTCGGGCTGGGCCAGGGAATATCTATACCCAGGCATCTGGCACAGCTGACCGCTGAGGCCAGCCCGTCTTCATGAAATCCATAGCCTGTCCACGCACCGCACCAGAACAGGCCGCTCTGCCCCTGCAGGGTGCGTAAATCCTGCTGGGCCCTGATGGCCTTTGTGTCAAACACCGGATGGCGGTAATCAATTTCCCGGTGAATGAGGCCCGGCTCTGGCCTGCGCGATGGATTTAGCGTGACAAACAAAGGACAGTCCGCATCTAGACTCTGCAGTCTGTTCATCCAATAGCTGACACACAGGCTGGCATCGTCGTTTTCGATATAATTCCATGCAGCCCAGGCTGATTTGCGCTTTGGCATCAAGCTGGGGTCTGAATGTAAAATCACATGATTGTCTGAAAATGAAAAAGCAGACAAAACAGACCGTTCTGCCGGGCTGGCATCTGATATCAGGGACAGGCTGTCATCAGCGTGGGTTGCCAGAATAGCGTAATCATACCAGACATCGCCTTGCCCGCGAATATTCAGAACGACACCGCCAGCCTCACGGCGCAGGCCGGTAATATGGGACTGTGTCTCAATCCTGCCATCGAGAGCGGCAGTGATTTTTTTAACATAGCTGCGTGATCCGCCCTTTAGCGTGCGCCAGACAGGCCTGCCGGTAAAATCCATCAGTCGGTGATTGTCCATGAACTGCAAAAAAGAACGCACCGGATATTCAAGCATGGTTTCAGCCGGACAAGACCAGATGGCCGCCCCCATGGGCAGCAGATGATCCTCAACAAACGCATCGGAAAGCCCGCAACGCTGGATAAAGGCACCGAGCGTCTCATCACCGGGCCCCTTATCTTTTTCAGACATACCATTGCGGTAAAATTTGATCAGACTGCCCAGCATCGACCAGAACCGCGGTTTTAAAAGATTTTCCGGCTGGGCCAGCAATCCGCGCAATGAGCCCTCATATTCAAGGCTGCTGGCGCGCATCGAGACTGAAAATGACATGTCAGTGGCAAGCGTTTCCACCCCCAGCAGATCAAGCAAACCTATAAGATTGGGATAATTATGCGTGTTGTAGACAATAAAGCCTGTATCAACCGCCAGCGTTTTATCAGAAAACTGAACGTCAACAGTATGGGCATGTCCTCCAATGCGTTCAGCCTTCTCATAGAGCCTGACCTCGTGCCCCTTATGGGCAAGAAAGGCCGCCCCCAAACCGGAAATACCCGAACCAATCACTGCAATACGCATCTGTAACCATCCCTTTTGCTTTTATGTTTTCCGTGCTGCCACCTTGCTTTCAGTCCAGCCTGTCAGTCAGGAAAATCCGCCTGTTCATCGGGTAGCGGTAAATCTTTCCTGCATGACAAAAATGTATGCGCTGGGGTTCTAAAAATAACGACTGTATGGCCTTGTCAGTAATATTCAGCCCGCCGGCAAACACCCCGAAAGCCGGCATGATCATACCCCTTGCATCATCTATAAAGCACCGGCCGCTCAGCCGTCTGACGCGCAGTGACAGACGCGCCTTTGGATGAAAATGTCCGCAAATCCAGCCGCTGCTCTTCATTGTTTCCTTTGTTACCTGATGGCTGAGGGCAAGGGGCCCCAGACGGTAATCCCTGACCTGCTGGCCAGGCAGAAAATAAGGCAAAGCGCTGTCATGATTGCCAGCCAGCCAGATGAACTGGCATTTACCTGCTAGTCTATCTATCTGTCGGCGGTAACGCGGGTGAAGGGCAGAGGCATGAAAAGATGTATGAAAACTGTCTCCTAAAAAAAACACTCTCTGCGGCTTTGTACGTTCAATAGCGGCTGTCAGTTTTGCCAGAGTTGAATCTGTGTCATATCCGGGGAGCGGTGCCGCACCAGACTGGGCACGTCCCTTTTCCAGATGCAGGTCTGCTATCAGCAGGCTGGCAAGCTCAGGCAGGAACAGACTGGCATCTGCGTGAAACTGGCAAAGCAGGCCACAAAATATGCTTTCAATCATGCTCGTATCGGCGCGCGTCATTTACCTGCTTTCTTTTTCCGGCTGGGCGGGGATCTGTGCTGCCGGGCAGCAGGGATATTCGAACAGGCTTCGGCGATCAGTTCTTCTTCCAGTGCTGCCAGCAGATCATCAACGCCTGATGCTGTCACAGCCTCGCGTCCTACCTCCAGCAGCAGCGGCACTGACAACGGTGATATATGGCTGAGATGCCTGTGCATGATTCTGCCCTCAAAGGCAGTCAGCATATCAGATAATCTGCTGATATCGGTAAGGCCGCGTGCCGCATCATTGCGTGTGGCCTCAAGCAGCAAATGATCGGGCTGATGCTGGCGTAGCACGTCATAAATCAGATCAGCACTCACAGTGACCTGTCTTTGTGTGCGCTCAAGACCGGGGCTGTGCTTGTCTATCAGCCCGGCAATTATGGCCACCTGCCAGAAACAACGTTTCAGCATGCTTGATTCTGCCATCCATTCCTCGAGCTCATCTCCTAGTATATCAGCACAGAACAGGGTCTGCGGTTCACTTACCAGACAGCGCGACCAGACAGCTATGGCATAATCTGTGGCAACAAAACCAAGCGGGCCCAGTTTCTGGCGTTCCATCCTGCGGGTCAGAACCATGCCAAGTGTCTGATGGGCATTACGCCCGGCAAAACTGTAGGCAACGAGATAATATTTTTCCCCGCGCCGGAATGTTTCCACCAGCAGCCTGTCTGATTCTGGCAGGGCTGATTTTTGTGCCTGAATGTCCAGCCAGTCACGCACGGGTGCAGGCAGGCCGTTCTGCAGCGCGCGAT
>JAYPEG010000058.1:9422-9712 GCA_038125645.1 Alphaproteobacteria bacterium | reverse complement strand
ACCTTAAGGCCAGTCTCCGGGCCAGGTTTATTTTACTTTTTACCGCGTTTTCGAGAGTGCCTTTGCCTGATGATAAAGGTTGCGCGTCTCATCAACATAAACATCCCTGCTGACATGTCCCTGACGGAACAGGTCACGCAATTTTACCATTTCCGTTTCGATCAGGCGTAAATTCTCCTCCGGTGACAGCGATGCTTCTGCTGGTAACGGCTCTTTTACCCGCACAGATGCCTGATTTTCCGAGCGCCTGAAAATCTTGAAATTCTCTATATCCTGTTGCCTGTCAGACC
>JAYPEG010000058.1:0-9412 GCA_038125645.1 Alphaproteobacteria bacterium | reverse complement strand
AAAGGCAGGTGTAGAATCAGAAGCAGGTGCAGAATCAAAGGCAGGCGCAGCCCTCAAATCAAAGGCCTTATCATCCAGCCCGATTTCGGTTATCGGTGCAGCGGCATTGTGATCATCGTGCATCCCAGGACGGGGACGGATGAACAGACGCAGAAAAACAAATAAAATCAGAACAACAAAGACCACGGCCAGGCCGGCAATGATAAGTGCTTGTATATTACCGGTCATCACCCCAGAGATGACAGCATTGGCAACCCTTAATAGATCCAACTCTTCCATAGGCCTATTTGTGCCTCAGCACAGATGAAAACACAACTCCCAACAGATAAATAACCCGGCCGCCCCGGTTCTGGCCAGGCCATCTGCACAATAGATCAAAACAGCGTTTTTTCTGGATTTACAGGCCGCAACAGGTCAACATTGAAGTCTGGATATAAATTTTGAATAACGCCGTGAAGGAGGCATTTTATGGCCACACAACCGCTTGCTGAAACAGTCAGCTTCCGGCGCATGGACGAGGGCACGCACGCTGATTATGCGTTGCTTCACAAATGGGAGCAGGTCTATATCCAAGACTTGCCGAATCGGATACTGGCTGCATTGATGCGCCTTGATGACAGCCTTGCAGGCTATCAGATCAGCCGTCTTGAACATTCTCTGCAGACCGCGACCCGTGCTAAATATGACGGTGCTGACATTGAGTTTATCGTTGCTGCCCTTATTCATGATCTTGGCGATGAACTTGCCCCGGAAAATCATTCACAGCTGGCAGCAGCGATCATCCGGCCTTATGTGCGCCCGGAAGTGACATGGGTACTGGAACATCACGGTATTTTCCAGATGGCTTATTACGCTGATAAATTGGGACTGGATAAAGATGCGCGCGATCACTACCGCACCCATAAATGGTTCAGCAGTGCAGAACGTTTCTGCCGTGACTGGGATCAGCTGTCATTTGATCCTGACTATCCGACAAGGAGCCTGTCTGATTTTGCACCGCTTGTACAGACAGTCTTCAGCCGCCCGGCCTTTGCGCCGTCGCTGGCCGGCAAAGCTGACTGAAACCGGAGTGCCGCCATGCTCACCCGCATCAGCCAGCATCTGTTTGAACGGTCTGTAAGCGCGGCCTACAGCCGGCGTCTGCGCGAGAAAGGTGCCAGTGCCGAGGGGGTTTTCTGGGCTTCGCGCCTCAGCCAGACAGCCCGCTTTGACCATATATTGCGCCAGGTTTCAGGCCAGTGTCAGCGCCCCGGTGTCAGCCTTGCCGATATTGGCTGCGGTTATGGCGCTTTGCTCGACTTTATCCGAAAAACAGACCGCTATCAGCATTTCAGCTATCACGGCTATGATATCACACCTGCGATGATCAGCTATTGCCACCAGCATCACCCACAGGGAAAATCACATTTCACACTGGGGCGCCGCCCTGTCAGAGCAGCGGATTTTGCCGTCTTTATCGGCACGTTCAATCTGTGCCATTGTGATGATTATGCCCTCTGGCAGGATTATATAATCCGCCAGCTGTCGCTGAACTGGGAGCGGGTTACAACGGGCATGGCACTGAATATTACCAGCCTGCGCCAACCGATTATAAAGAACAGAATATTTTATGCAGAGCCTGAGGGATTCAAACAGCTTTTGGCAACATATTTCGGGCGCGTTAATGCCACGGCTACCCGCTATGTTGAAAATGATATGAGCTATCTTATCCTGAAATAGGCCTGGTCTGCAGCTGGGCCTCGCAGCGTGTCATGGCTGTATGGGCAAGCCGCCTGATAATATGAGACCGGCGTGCGGGTGGCAGCTGTATATGCGGGGCTGTCCTGACTATCAGGCTGTCAAACCCGTCACTCAGGATAATGCCGCATCTGCTGGCCCCGGGCAGGATATCTGCTGGGAAATCCTGTGCCACAGCAAAATAGAACCTGTCAGCCCAGTCACAGTAATCAGGCCATTTTCTATCACTGATAAAATCCTGGCGTGAGGATTGCACCTCAACGAGCGTGATCTGACTGTCCCTGTCCAGGCAGACAAGATCGGCCCGGCGTCCTGTTTTCAGGGTAAATTCGCGCAGACAAGCGCCCCCCAGATCAGTAAACATACGGGCTGTGGCCCTGGTGATCCGCTCGGCATCTATGGCAGGATATGGCACCCTATTTCACCTGTTTTAAATTGAAGGTTCAGTAAAGAGCATAACAGTGCTAGGCTGTTGTGCAGAGCGTAATTTTCAGCAGTTAAAATAGCAGAATGACATTTTCCATTATCGCCAGAGATGAACAGACCGGCCATCTGGGCATTGCTGTTGCCAGCAGGTTTTTTGCCGTTGGGGCTGTTATACCCTTTATTACTGAATATGGCGCGGTTGCCACGCAGGCCCTGGTCAATCCTGTCTGGGGCGTGCAGGGCAACCGGATGATGCAGGACGGCCAGACACCGCAACAGGCACTGGCAGACCTGAAGGCACGCGACAGCGGGGCTGACCAGCGCCAGGTTCATATGATAGATGCCAGCGGCCGCACAGCCGCCCATACAGGAAACAGCTGTATCAGCTGGGCTGGCCATATCTGCGCTAAAAATGTATCAGTCGCAGGAAATATGCTGGAAGGACAGGCTGTTCTGGACGCCATGATCAGCAACTGGTCAGATAACAGCGGCTGCCCGTTTGCCGAACGGCTGCTGGCCGCGATGGAGGCAGGAGAGGCCGCAGGCGGTGACAAGCGCGGACGCCAATCCGCCTGTCTTAAAATTCACCGTGGCGAGGCATTTGCCTGGCTGGACTTGCGCGCTGATGACCATGCACAGCCTCTGGCAGAAATCCGCCGCCTGCTGGATGTGGCACAGGAACGCTATATTCATTTCACCGACATGATGGGAAGCACAGCCAATATCAGCGGGCACGCTGACAGAAGCAGAATTGACGCGGCAATCCGGCAGGCAGAGCTGGCACGCAGGGCGCGCGGCATCACGTCAGCGTCTCATGCAGCTGACAAAGCCAGATAACAGGCCCGTGTCAGTCACTGCGGCCATAAATGCCGGCGGCCTGTGACAGTTTTTCAGCATAATCAAGCTGCTTTTGGGCTGCGCTGACAGGCGGCGGCGGGCTGGCTGCAAGTCCCTTGAATATGCGCCTGTGCACAGCTGGCCCCTGACCTGAAACCGGTTCAGGCCGAAGTCCGATCTTTCTGTCAATTTCTGCTAAAATAAGCGCCAATTCAGGGGCTGTGCCATAGCGCTGTAGCGCCTCATTCACAATCTGGCGGGCCTTCAGATTCTGGTCATCATCAAGGGCGCGCCGGGCCTGCAAAAGCGCGTTACTGTACAAAGGCTGGCGTGGCCCTGTCTGCTCTGCATGGCCAGACTCTGTATCTGTGTCAAAATCTGTCCCGGCGTCTGTGCCGGCTGTCAAGGCAGCCACATCGCTGGCCGGCTCAGCCTGTGTATCTGTATTATCGCTGCCGGCATCAGCTGCCACGCCGGGGGCAACAGGATCAGGAACAATCGCTGGCTCTGGCGGATCATAACAGCAGGCTGATACCGGGCGAACCAGCACCGGCTGCGGACTATCCATGACAGAGGCGAGCAGCATGGCAAGGACGGCCAGTCCCGACAGGACAGACAGTCTTTTCATCTGCATCAGCATCTTTAGAAAATATTCATACACGGCCATAATTCTATCTGCCCCAACAGACGCCTGCCTCTTTTATCTGGATGTAACGACACAGCCTGGTTCCAGGTTAACCGGGCCGCCAGACTTTCAGTTGCCTGGCTGTAATCATAACCGGCCGAAAACAGACTTGCCAAACCGGCCTGATTTTCGCACAGTCAGTGCCTGGTAGCAGTTTTTTGAAATTCTGCTGGGCCAGCGATGAAAACCCAGTGTGATGAGTGATGAAAACCCAGTGTGATGAGTGATGAAATCAAGGCAAAGACCGGTTTTAACAGCCGCCAGATTCGCGCGATGCTTGACAAGCCGCAAAACAGGTTAGAGGACAAGATCGCCAGCCTGCGGACAATCAATGCTGTTGATAAGGGGCGTTTGCATTCCGCCTTGTCGGCCTTGATAAAGAGGGATGGTAAAAATTAAGCGGAAAGCAGACAGACACCTGCTGCATGGATATGATTTTGTTGTGTAAATTAAGAAGTTGGCTAATCATTCTCGGTATCTTCATGCCAATGGCGGCCGGGGCGATGAGTCTCAGCGACTATGCAGAAAATCCGATTGGCCCAATTCTGTTTGTGCGTCACGCGCTGGCACCCGGCACAGGCGATCCGGGCAATTTTACCATTGGTGACTGCTCAACCCAACGCAATCTGGATGCACAGGGACGCGCACAGGCGCTGGCGCTTGGCGAGCAGCTGCGCCGCTCTGGGCTGGTTATCGCCGGCATCATGACCAGCCAATGGTGCCGCTGCGCTGAAACAGCAGAACTTCTCGGGCTTGGCCCGGTTCTGCCAGAGCCGGGGCTGAATTCCTTTTATCAGAATTTTTCTGAAAGAGAGCCGACTTTAGAGCAGCTGCGCGCGCGCCTTGCTGATATCGGCACTGCCTATAATCCGGTCCGCCCAGAAATTACAGTCATGGTTACGCATTTTGTCACTATAAATGCTGTGGCCGGACTGTCTGTGACGAGCGGCGGCATGGCTGGCTTTAATCCCGTCACCGGAGACGCAGTTCAGATAGACGGAAATTAATCATGCGTATTCTTGTTCAGGTCATTTCAGTCATCATAATTTTAAGTGTTCTGGCATTCGGCATTTATAAGCTGATTCCCCATCTGCGGCCGAATAATACAGCCTTTGCCCCGCAAACCCCCTCATCAACGGTCTCACCGCGTCTGAAGGGTATATTTAAGGGAATGGGTGAGGGATTTTCAAAATGACCGGGTCTCCGGCCTGATGACGGCTGGTTTTCAGGACAGCTCAGTCCATGACGGCCGGTATTCATGGCTGCGGCTGGCTGTCACGCTGGTAATTGCTGTCTTTGCCAATACCGGCATGTGGGCTGTGATCACCATTATGCCGGCATTGGAGAGCGAATTTGTGACAGGCCGGTCGCTGACTTCTCTTCCCTTTACTATGAATATGGTGGGTTTTGCCCTTGGAAATTTTCTTATTGGGGCCATTATTGACCGTTTTGGGGTCAGCCTGTCTGTCAGCCTTGCTGCGCTGTGCTCAGCAGCTGCGTATTTTCTGTCATCCAT
The DNA here is from genome assembly GCA_038125645.1 of Alphaproteobacteria bacterium. GTDB lineage: Bacteria > Pseudomonadota > Alphaproteobacteria > Puniceispirillales > Puniceispirillaceae > JADHLI01. The sequence continues at coordinate 4,211 of JAYPEG010000058.1, read as the reverse complement.
GGCCTCTGACTTTTATATTCTTGCTGGTCTGCATCTCTTTCTCGGGTTTGGGACGGCTGCCGGTTTCGGGCCGCTGATCACTGATATTTCCCACTGGTTTTTAAAAAAGCGCGGCATTGCTGTGGCACTGACGGCCTCTGGCAATTATCTGGCAGGCGGTATCTGGCCATTATTCATGTCCGATATTCTTGACACACAGGGATGGCGCACCGCCTATATCGTTCTGGCGGGGCTGAGCGTGCTTGTCATTTTGCCGTTGGCAGCCTGTCTGCGCCGCCCGCTGCCAGAAGCTGCCCATCAGACAGCTGCCCGGCAGGTTGCACAGAACACCAACACAGCAAATATTTCCCCGCTGCATCTGCAAATTCTTCTGGGCATTGCGGGTATTGGGTGCTGTGTTGCGATGTCAATGCCACAGGTGCATATCGTGTCCTATTGCACTGGTCTTGGCTATGGCCCGGCTGTGGGTGCAGAAATGCTGTCATTAATGCTGGGGGGGGGGGTTGTCAGCCGGATAGTCTCTGGCCTGGTTGCAGACAGGATTGGCGGCATCAGGACACTGCTTATCGGCTCGGCCCTGCAATGTATGGCGCTTGTGATGTATCTGCCCTTTGACGGCATGGCCTCATTATTCGTGGTCAGTCTGGTCTTTGGGCTGTCACAGGGCGGGATCGTGCCCAGCTATGCGCTGGTTGTGCGTGAATTCCTGCCACCCAGAGAGGCTGGTGCCAGAATAGGTTTTGTTATCATGATGACGATCCTGGGCATGGCACTGGGTGGCTGGATGTCGGGCTGGATTTTTGAACTGACCGGCAGCTATCAGCTGGCCTTTATTAACGGGATTGTATGGAACCTGCTCAATCTCGCCATTATATTCTGGATATTTATCCGCCACGGCAGACCTGCCCCTCTGCCCGCCTGACAGACAGCCGTGAAAAAAATATATGATTTGACACAACAGCGCTGCTGCAGTCATGATTTCGGCATGCGTTACTATCTGTTTCTGCCCGCCTCAGCAGCGCTTGTCAGCAGTGCCCGTGCCGGGCCTGCCTGTGAGGCGGTCAGCCTGTCACAGAGCGCGTCATCACTGAAAAAAAATTTTATTTGTGCTGGCGATGCGCTGGTCAGCGGGCTGAGCGCATCGCCCCTGGCGGTGCTTGTTTATGTTGCGGCTGTTCTTCTGGTTGCCCTTTTGGTGTTCCGTTCTGCCAACAGCCACAAAAACCATCATCAGGATCAGGATTGAATGGGCTGGCTGTTCGTCCTCATTTTATCGCTTGTCATTATGCCGGTAAGCGCAGATGAGTTCAAAATCACCCAAATCGGTGACCGGTTTGTACATGGCTGGGGGATGGATTTTATCAATCCTGAGGTGCTGATAGTCACTGAGCGCGGCGGTGCTGTTTCCACCATCAATATTCATACAGCCGAACGGCATTCTGTGTCTGATGTGCCGGCTGTTTTTGCCCACCGGCAGGGCGGCATGCTGGATGTTGCTGCTGTGCCGGGGGCAGCAGGGGAACAGACCATTGTCTATCTCTGCTATGCCCGTCCGGACAGCGGCGGCGCACGCACCTCTGTGATGCGGGCGAGGCTTGACAGTAACCGGCTGACTGACAAAGAGGTGATTTTCTCGTCAAACAAAGTCTCGGCAAGTCCGATTCACTTTGGCTGCCGTCTGCTGATTGATGATGAGCGGCTTTACATTACCCTGGGTGAGCGCGGCGAGCGCGATGATGCACAGGATCCTGCCTCTCATTCCGGTGCGGTGGCTGCGCTGGGGCTGGATGGCCGCCCCCTGGCAGATGCACCCGCACAGCCCGGCTGGGCAGCAGCGCTGTTCACCAAGGGTCACCGCAACCCGCAGGGGATTGCAAAACATCCTGTCACCGGCGCAGTATGGGTGCATGAACATGGCCCAAAGGGCGGCGACGAAATCAACCAGCTGGTGCGCGGTAACAATTATGGCTGGCCGGTGGTGTCAAAAGGGCGTGAATATTCTGGTTTTCGTGTTGGCAGGGGGCTGACCAGCGCGCCTGGCTATGCTGACCCTCTCTGGCACTGGACACCTTCCATTGCCCCGTCTGGGATGCTGTTTTATCAAGGAAAAATGTTTCCAGAACTGAACGGAAAGTTGCTGGTTGGCGCGTTAAAATTCAAAAGCATCTATGCTGTAAGCCTGAAAGATAACCTGCCCGACAGCGAGGAAATATTCCTGAGGAATGAAGTCGGGCGTATCCGTGATTTGATAATGGCTGATGACGGCAGCCTGCTGGTGCTGAGCGATGCTGCTGAGGGCGGCCTGTACCGGATTCACAGGTGACGGCCTGCGCTGCCAATACTACCAGTGCTCTGCTGGTCATTCAATGCTGGACACAAGGCCTGTTCAGCCCCATAAACACAGACACCAAGGCATATTTGGACAGGAAACAATGACCGGAAAGCTGATCATTTTTGCCATTGCCATGCTCATGTTATGGGCTGGTGCCGTTAAGCTGGCTGCAAGGCTGGGAATCAAACCTGCCGCGCGGGCATCACAACCGGCCAGCGATAAGCCCCGCCTTCCCTTCTGGAAGCTGTTTTTCAGATCAAAATTCAATCTGGCAATGGCCGGTCTTGCAGCATTATATTTAATATGGGGACTGACACAGCTGCTGGGACAATGACAAGACCAGACAAGCCGGACAATGCAGATATCAGCCTGCAGGCGCTATTTCATCTGAGGGGAAGAAATTGAGAGACCAGTTCAACCATGAGGACAAACGTATTCTGCGTCAGTTCGGTTTCAGCATCGCACTGGCAGTTATCGCTGTAATTGTGGTTATAGCGCTGGTGTAACAGCAGGCGGCTACTGCCTCGTCAGGCAAACAGGCAAGGGCCAGCTGGTAGTTTCAAAAAGCAGGCCGCACAGCGCGCAATACGGGGATATCTGCGGTTATATGGACAATTCAGGGGCCTGGATGGTGGAGCGTACAAGGATTGAACTTGTGACCCCCACGATGTCAACGTGGTGCTCTCCCGCTGAGCTAACGCTCCATAATCCATTTGATGAATGCAAAATCCAACATCTGAACCTGGCCAAAGAAATAAGGTCGTTTCAGCTGCAAGTCAAGTTTATATCGTATCAGCAACAAGACAAGCTGGCCTGATAGCCTTTGTCTGCTGATCAGCTTTTCAATTGCGGCAAGCTTGCAAAATATTCTACCCTTTTTATATGTCTGCTGATTTGCCTGAAAATGATAAAAAAACCGCGCCAGCACAAATGCGTCTTCTGGCTGATAAAACTTTCCTGCAGGCCGTTCATGCCAATCTTCATCAGCTTATCTGTTTTGACCAGCTACCTGCGCCTATTGTCTATCACCCTTCACTGAAAACGGCTGGACCAGTGATAATAGCCTGTCCACATGGCGGGCGTAGCTATCCTGAGGGCTGGTTTACAAAAGCTGGTATAAAGCATGCACGTAGCCTTGAAGATTGTGGCACAGAAAGCCTTGCCCTCATTTTGTCAAACGACAGCCGTTCTGCTGTTATTGCCCAAACAGGGCGTGCCATTTGCGATCTCAACCGTCCTGAAAATGCTCTTGATCCGCTTTTGACAAGCCAGGATATTCCTATCCAAAGGGATGCTTACCGACATTATGTTTCAGCTGGTTATGGTGTTATCCCGCGTCTTTCAGCCAGAGGTGAGCCGCTTTATGACAAAAAGTTCAATCCTGCAGAAATAGAACAGATACTTAATCGCACACACCGCCCTTATCATCATCAGTTAAGCCATCTTATCACAAATTTATTCACCCAGCATAAACAGGTCATTTTGATTGATCTGCATTCCAGGCCAGATAAGATGCGCCCGCATAAAATTTCTGCTGACAAGCCATCTTTTGTGCGTGCCACAGCACAGTCAATATTTAAGCGTGGCAGCTTGCCAGATTTTGTCTTTGGCAATCTGCATGGGGCTACATTCACGCAAAACCATGCAAGACTTATCGAAAAAGTAATGACTGAAATGCCCTATAGCTGGCGTTGGAACAGCCCTTATGCTGGGGCCTATACAACCCGCCATTATGGGCTGGATATGTGCTGGCCAAAAGGATGTTCTCTTTCTGTCTTGCAAATTGAAATCAACAGAGGGCTGTTTGTGCAAAAAGCAGGTCAGATAGATGTGTCTGCCTTAGGGCAGATAGCCCATTGTCTGAACCGGGTTTTACATG
>JAYPEG010000057.1:0-10050 GCA_038125645.1 Alphaproteobacteria bacterium | reverse complement strand
TGCAGATTCCATGCAGGTCTATAAAGACCTCTGTGTGTTAACGGCCCGCCCGGATGCGGATGATGAGGCACGCATACCCCACCATCTTTACGGAACAATAGACGGGGCCTGTGCCTATTCGGTTGGCATGTGGCTGGCTGACCTTCACCGCGCCGCAGACTATGTGCGGGGCCAGGGGAAATGGCCCATTATTGTTGGCGGCACAGGCTTTTATCTGAATGCGGCATTGTCTGGAATCTCTCCTATTCCTGACATTCCTGCCGCGGTGCGGGCAGCCGTCACGGCTGAGCATGCCAAATTCGGCGGACAGGCAATGCTGGATCGTCTGAACAGCATAGACCCGGTGCTCGCCGCACGGCTGAATGCGGGTGATACACAGCGTCTTATCCGCGCGTTCGAGGTCTGGCAGCATACAGCCATCCCCCTTAGCCGCTGGCAACAGGAACCGCCGAAGGGCAGCCTTGGCGGCCGTGCCCTGAAAATAGTCCAGTGCCCGCCGCGCGCTGAGCTCTATCAGGCCATAGACACACGCTTTGACCATATGCTGAAAACAGGTGCCCTGGCAGAGGTCGGCGGGCTTCTGGCCCGCAGGCTTGACGACACACTGCCTGTGATGAAAGCCCTTGGTGTGCGCACCTTGCGCGATTATCTGCAGGGGCGCACAGATATCGCTGCTGCCGCCTGTCTGGCAAAACGCGATTCCCGCCACTATGCAAAACGCCAGATGACTTGGCTACGTAATAACTTTATTTCAAATATAAAATCAGAAACGAAATATTCAAAAAGAACACACGATAAAATCTTTGCAAAAATTTTAGAATTTATTTGACATCAGGTGAATATCTGTGTTATGAAAATCTTCCGGGCGGTTGTTTAAATTATACAGCCCTCTGATAATATTGAAAAAAAGGTGCTTCCATGGCCCTTTTTTTTGATTCCTGGCACACGGTAAGTAAGGCGGCACAGGCATGTGTCCTTTGGAACAGTTATGAAGAAAAATGACATAAAATCAAAAAATTCAGGCAAAATTTCACCTGCAAAAACCGCATCTGCAACAGAGCGGGCTTCCGCAGTGATGATTCCGGGGGCAGAGCTTTTGCTGAAGGTTCTGGAAGCTGAGGGTGTGGATGTTATTTTTGGCTATCCGGGCGGGGCTGTGCTGCCGATTTATGATGAAATCTTCAAGAGCAATGCTATCCGTCATATCCTTGTACGCCATGAGCAGGCAGCTGTGCATGCAGCAGAAGGGTATGCCCGCTCTACAGGCAAGGTTGGCGTGGTTCTGGTCACCTCAGGGCCGGGGGCAACCAATGCTGTGACTGGTTTGACGGATGCTTTGATGGATTCTGTGCCGATTGTCTGTCTGACGGGTCAGGTGCCCAGCCATCTGATTGGCACGGATGCATTCCAGGAAGCTGATACTTCAGGGATCACACGGCCCTGCACCAAACATAATTATCTGGTAAAGAACAGCGCGGATTTACAGCGCAATATAGAAGAAGCCTTTCATGTTGCGCGTTCTGGCCGTCCGGGCCCGGTGGTTATTGACCTGCCAAAGGATGTGCAGATGCTCGACGCGCCCTATGTTGAGGGCGGTGTCTGGACAGACCGCCCGCACCGCTACCAGCCGCGCACTGTACCTGACCGCGCCGCAATCAAGCAGGCAGTAAAGATGATGAAGGCCGCCAAACGGCCGGTTATTTATGGCGGCGGCGGGCTGATTAACAGCGGGCCAGAAGCATCAGCACTGCTGAACCAGCTGGTAAAGGAAACTGGCTGGCCTGTAACGCTGACACTGATGGGACTCGGTTCTGTGCCGGCAGATGACCCGCATTTTTTGGGTATGCTTGGCATGCACGGCACTTATGAGGCAAATCTGACCATGCATGGCTGTGATTTTATGCTGAATCTGGGGGCCCGGTTTGATGACCGGGTCACTGGACGGCTGAATGCCTTTTCACCAAACAGTGTCAAAGTGCACGCAGATATTGATCCGGCCTCTATTAACAAGGTGGTAAAGGTTAATCTGGGAATTGTCGGGGATGCTGTTGAGGTGATAAGGGCCCTGCTTGCTGAAATGCGGGCACAGAATTTTGCCGCGAATGAAAAGGCACTTGCCGGCTGGTGGCAGCAGATTAATAAATGGCGGGAAAAGAAATGTCTGGCTTATCAGCAAAAGGGACAGATAATCAAGCCGCAATACGCAGTTGAGCGTTTATATCAGCTCAGCCGCGGACGTGATCTGTTCATCACGACAGAGGTCGGTCAGCATCAGATGTGGGCGGCCCAGTATTTCGGCTTTGACAGGCCTAACAGATGGATGACCTCTGGCGGGCTGGGAACGATGGGCTATGGTCTGCCAGCTGCGGTCGGCACACAGATTGCCAATCCAAAGGCAACTGTCATAGATATTTCCGGAGAGGCGTCATTCCTGATGAATATGCAGGAGCTGTCCACAATTGCACAATACAGTCTGCCAGTGAAGATTTTCATCCTCAATAATGAATGGATGGGTATGGTGCGCCAGTGGCAGGAGCTCAATCACGGCTCGCGCTATTCTGAATCCTACAGCGCGTCCCTGCCTGATTTCATTAAACTGGCCGACACTTTCGGCATGACCGGGCTGCGGGCAGAGACAGCAAATGATATTGATGATGTGATTATACAGATGCTGGAAACAGATGGGCCGGTAATTGCTGACATCTGTATTGAAAAAGAAGAAAACTGCTTTCCTATGATCCCTTCGGGTTCAGCCCATAATGAAATGTTGCTGAGCGCGGCTGAGGAATCGACCGCCACAGTGTCAGAAGAAGGAAAAATTCTGGTCTGACGCGCATCAGCCTGACCAGCCAGTAACAAAGGAGAGCAGAATGCTGGACACAACACAAACCGAACGCCATACCCTGTCTGTCCTGGTTGATAATGAACCCGGGGTGTTGGCCCGGGTCATCGGCCTGTTTTCAGGGCGTGGCTATAATATTGAAAGCCTGACAGTGTCCGAGGTTGATGAACAGCGCCATACTTCACGGATATCGCTTGTAACAAGCGGCACGCCAATGGTGATTGAGCAGATAAAACAGCTGCTGGCACGGCTGGTGCCGGTGCATGTGGTTGAGGATCTGACAATCGGCCCGGCCCATGTTGAACGCGAACTGGCGCTGGTGAAAATTGTCAATTCTGGCAGTGAGAGGGTAGAGGCGCTCAGGGTTGCGGACAGTTTTCGCGCGCGCACATTAGACAGTACGCTGAACAGCTTTATTTTTGAGGTGACGGGAAACTCGTCAAAGGTCAGCGCCTTCATCCGCCTGATGCAGTCCCTTGGCAGCGTGGAAATCGCGCGCACCGGTGTATGCGGCATGACCAGGGGAAACACAATCGATTTAGCCGACAAGGATGAGGCGACTGGTTAGTCAGGCCCGGTCGGGGAAAATTTCATTTTTTGCTTTTCTTGGCAGCATTGTATGGGTAAGACCAATCAGGCACTGTTAATATGCTGTCATTTTTCAGTGAAAATCGTGTTTCTGCGCTGTCAGCAGCGCTGATACAGACGGCATGCAAACCCTAAGGAGAATGAAAAATGCGTGTTTATTATGATCAGGATGCCGATATCGGTCTGATAAAATCAAAAAAAGTTGCGATCATCGGTTATGGATCACAGGGCCATGCACATGCTGCCAACCTCAAGGACAGCGGCGCCGAAAATGTTGTTGTGGCCCTGCGTAAGGGATCAGCAACTGTGGCCAAAGCCGAGGCAGCCGGATTTAAGGTCATGTCTGTCTCAGATGCGGCAAAATGGGCAGATGTTGTAATGATGCTGACCCCGGATGAGCTACAGGCCGATATCTATGCTGATGAAATTGCTGAGAATATCCGCCCCGGTGCGGCTATCGCCTTTGCCCATGGGTTGAATGTGCATTTCAATCTGATTGAGCCGCGTTCAGATATTGATGTGTTTATGGTCGCGCCAAAGGGCCCTGGCCATACGGTGCGCGGTGAATATCTGAAAGGCGGGGGTGTTCCGTGTCTGCTGGCGGTTTATCAGGATGCTTCAGGCAACGCCCATGATATTGGGCTGTCCTATGCCAGTGGTGTTGGCGGCGGGCGCTCAGGGATTATTGAGACAACCTTCCAGGAAGAATGTGAAACAGATCTGTTCGGCGAGCAGGTTGTCCTCTGCGGCGGTCTGGTTGAACTGATCAAGGCTGGTTACGAGACATTGATCGAAGCCGGTTATGCCCCTGAAATGGCCTATTTTGAATGCCTGCATGAAGTCAAACTGATCGTTGACCTGATTTATGAGGGCGGCATTGCCAATATGAATTATTCAATTTCAAATACCGCAGAATATGGTGAATATGTTACTGGCCCGCGTATCATCACAAGCGAAACCAAAGCCGAGATGAAGCGCGTATTGGAGGATATCCAGTCTGGCCGGTTCACCCGCAACTGGATGCTGGAGAACAAGGTCAATCAGGCCAGTTTCAAGGCAACACGCCGGCGCAATGCAGAACATAATATCGAGCAGATCGGTGAAAAGCTGCGTGGTATGATGCCCTGGATTGGCGCAAACCGCCTGGTTGATAAGGAAAAAAATTAGGCTAAATAAGCCTCGATTTAGCCAAAATTCTGACTATAGTGGATAAGGGTGCTGTTCTGAAATGCCCTTATCTCGCGGGGCCAGGCTCCATTGCTGGCTTTCTGGCCCTGAAATAAAACCGCTGTTTTTGGAAAGTCATATCATGTTTGGATCATTATTTGGTTTCATGTCAGCAGATATCGGTATTGATCTGGGTACAGCCAATACACTTGTTTATGTCAAGGGGCGGGGGATTGTCCTGAATGAACCCTCAGTTGTTGCGATGGCACAGGTACGCGGCAAGACACAGGTGCTGGCTGTGGGCGAGGAAGCCAAAGTGATGCTGGGCAAGACACCCGGGAATATTCAGGCTATACGGCCGATGGCTGATGGCGTGATCGCCGACTTTGAGGTGGCAGAGGAAATGATTAAGCATTTCATCCGCAAGGTGAATGGCCGGTTTTCTTTGGCCAGCCCGCAGATGATTATCTGTGTGCCCTCTGGTTCCACAGCTGTTGAGCGTCGGGCTATTCAGGAATCTGCAGAAGCGGCAGGGGCCCGACGGGTGTTTCTTATTGAAGAGCCGATGGCAGCGGCTATCGGTGCTGATTTGCCGGTGACAGAGCCGTCTGGGTCAATGGTGGTTGATATTGGCGGCGGCACAACAGAGGTCGCTATTCTCTCGCTTGGCAATATTGTCTATGCCCATTCTGTTCGTGTCGGCGGTGACAAGCTGGATGAGGCGATTATTGGCTATATGCGGCGCACGCATAATCTGCTGGTAGGTGAGGCAACAGCTGAGCGGATCAAAAAGACCATCGGGATTGCCAGGCGTCCGGAAAAATCAACTGGCGTGCGGATAGAGGTAAGAGGGCGTGATCTGGTGAATGGCGTGCCAAAAGAAATAGCGATTTCTGAGGCACAGGTCGCTGATGCTATCTCTGATCCGCTGAAACAGATTGTTGAGGGCGTAAAAATGGCACTTGAACAGGCTCCGCCTGAACTGGCTGCTGATATTGTGGAAAAAGGGATTGTGCTGACCGGTGGCGGAGCGATGCTGCGGGAAATGGACGCTGTCCTGCGTGAAGCAACCGGGTTGCCTATCTCGATCGCTGAAGACCCGCTGTTCTGTGTTGTCATGGGAACCGGGCGGTGCCTTGAGGAGCTGAAAACACTCAGGCATGTCCTGATCGGAGCCTGACAAAGATGGCTGTTCCGGCGAAACGTAAACGGGGCAGCCAGTCCAAACGCTTCTATCATCTTGCCGTCATTCTGCTCGGTTTTGTGCTGATTTTTCTGGGCAAGGCTGATTTATTTGCGGTGCGGACGGCCCAGACCGGCGTGTCTGGTATCTTTGCGCCCATGTTTGATTTTATTGCTGCGCCTGTGCGGGCGGTTGAAACCATGTTTGAGGGGATGCGGACGGCGGCCTCGCTCAGGGAAGAGACTGTGCGGCTGCGGGTGGAGAATGAACGGCTCAAGCGCTGGCAGCGGCGGGCAGAGATTCTGGAATCTGAAAACCGGCAGCTGCGGACAGTGTTGGGGGCGGTGATACCGGCTGACCGGCAGGCAGTGACAGCACGGGCGATTGCCGCGCCGGGCAGCAGTTTTTCTCATGCATTGCTGATAGCCCATGCGGCAGATGACCGTATCCATCGCGGCGACCCTGTGGTCACCGCCGATGGTCTGGTTGGCTATATCATAGAGACCAGTAAAAAACATTCCTGGGTGTTGCTGCTCAGTGATGTGAACTCGCGTATTCCTGTTCTGCTCAGCTCCTCGTCATGGCCGGGCCTTGCCATTGGTCAGAACGGCAATATGCTGTCATTAAGTTTTCTGCCATTGGAGGCACAGCCAAGGGAAAATGAACTAGTGCTTACTTCTGGCCACGGGGATGTGCTGCCGCCCGGTCTACCTGTCGGGCGGGTGGTTGCCAGTACAAATCACGAATTCATGATCCAGCCGGTTGTGGATTTACGCAAAATTTCATTTGTTTCCGTGCTTGTGCGCTCTGATGGAACAGATGCACAATTGCCGAACCGGTTTGATGAATTTTTCACACCAATGCCTGAAAAGGATGAACGCCGCTTGCTCGAGGGCTTCAGCCCGAAAGATGTCTTTTAATGGTCAGCCCTCTTGAACGCCCAGCTGATCTTGACTCGCCCCTGCCGCAACAGGTGCTGCTGGCGTTCTTTGGCTGTTTTCTTGTTCTCATTGAGGGGGCTTTTGCCCAATGGACAGTCTTTTTTGCGGCGGCCCCAATGATTACATTGGTCTATATTTATTATATGAACCTGTTTCATGCCAGCCGCCTGTCTGTATTGGCTGTCTTTATCATGGGACTGTTTTCTGAGCTGATGTTTTGGCAGGCACTGGGTGTGAATGCCACCTCCTTCTGTCTTGCTACCCTGCTGACCAGACTGCGTGCACCACAGCTTGTTCATGCAGATTTTCTTGAAATTTGGTCAGCCTTTTCACTGCTGGTCATTTTTGTCTGTGTTTTCAGGCTGGTTGCTTATGCTGTGTTCTATATATCTGTGCCTGATATTGAGGCGGTGTTTTTACAGGCCGGCATGACTATATTGCTGTTTCCTGTATTCTATGTTCTGTTATTCTCTGCGGCCTCTGCACGGAAATTTCTTGAAACAAGGCTCTTGCAATAGCAGGCTGTGATGAAAAAGCGCAAAGAACAAAAAGAGCTGTCTTCTGTAATGACCCGGCGCATGCTGATGATTGCCGGCGGACAGGGGCTGTTAGGTGCAGTGCTTGTCGGGCGGCTGTATCAGTTGCAGATTGCCCAGAGCGACAATTACCGCCGCCTGTCTGACAGGAATCAGTTTGACAGACGGCTGGTACAGGCACCGCGCGGACGGATATTGGATCACAAGGGGCGGCTGTTGGCCGGCAATTCAGAGGTTTTTGAGCTGAAAATGCTACCGGCGCGCATCGGCAATCTTCGCGGCTGGCTGCAGAAAGTCAATAAAATCATCCGCCTCAGCGATGAAGAAATAGACACGGTCATTGAAACGGCCGCCAGACAGCCCAATTTCCTGGAAATCACGGTAAAATCAGGGCTGACACAAAGAGAATTATCGCGTCTGGCTGTGTTGTCCCCTGTGCTAGAAGGGGCGTCCTTTCAAAAGAATTTCAAGCGTATCTATCCACAGGGGTGGCTGAGCGCCCATGTGACAGGCTATGTCTCGCCGGCAGGTAAAGAGGATGTTGAAAAAAATAGACAGCTGCTTTACCTGCCAGATACAAAAATCGGCCGTACTGGTGCTGAGCACAAGCTAGAAGCTGACCTGCGGGGCCTGTCAGGCATAGAGCGTGTAGAGGTAAACGCACGCGGAAAGCCGGTGCGCGTGCTGCGTGACAAACAGGCCAGTTCAGGTGCAGATATCCGCCTGTCCATTGATATCAATGCCCAGTCATTTGCAACCGAACGCCTGCGCCGCGGTCAATTATCACCGGTAAAGCTGAAAACCGCAGAGGCACAGGAAGCTCTTGCCAGCAATGAGGAGCTGCGCGCGCATGTTGCTATGGGTGATGATCTGGTCTTAAAGGACGCAAAAGGGCGGCTGGTTCCACCTGAATCCGGCTCTGTTGTTGTTATGGATATCCATACAGGAGAGGTTAAGGTTATGGTGTCTGCACCCGGCTTTGATCCCAATTTATTTTCCAGCCGGCTGTCATTGCGGGATTGGCGGCGGATGAATGAGCATCCGCGTACGCCCCTGCTGAACCGCGCGATTTCAGGACTCTATGCGCCGGGCTCAACCTTTAAGATGGTCGTGCTCGCCGCCGCGCTTGAGGCGGGGGTAATATCGGCAAATACGCGCATAAACTGCAATGGTAAATTTGAGTTTGGCAATCGGACATTTCATTGCTGGAATGAATATGGTCACGGCAATGTCAACGCCAGCCAGTCAATAGAGCGATCCTGTGACATATATTATTATCAGATTGCCCTGAAAACAGGAATTAATCGGATTCATGACATGGCCCGAAGGCTGGGCCTGGGGGCTGTCACTGAACTTGATATGATCAGCGAGAAGGCTGGAATCATGCCAAACCGCGACTGGAAACTGGCACAGCGCGGGACTGTATGGACGCCGGGTGAAACTGTGGTTGCGGGCATCGGGCAGGGGTTTGTTCTGACCACGCCGCTGCAGCTGGCAGTCATGACAGCGCGTATTGCCAACAGGGAATTTGCCGTTAACCCGCAGCTGCTGGCAAGGGCTGATAACGCACAAATTATTTTTGAGCCGCTGCAGGTTGCACCGCAGATTACAGCCTTTCTGCATAAATCAATGCGCCAGGTCATGGCCGGCCGGCTGGGAACAGCACGCAAATATGATCTGGCCCCGGGCATGGCCGGCAAAACCGGAACTGTTCAGGTTAAGCGCATCACAAGAGAACAGCGCGAAAGGGGCATTGTTGATAATATTGACAGGCCATGGAAAGAGCGTGATCATGCGCTGTTTGTGGCCTTTGCACCGTATAAATCCCCGCGTTTTGCCATAAGCGTGGTTGTCGAGCATGGCGGCAGCGGATCGGCTGCCGCGGCCCCGATTGCGCGCGACATACTTGATTATATGCTGAAATCAGAGGGGCTCAGCGCATGATCTTCAGATTGTTCTATGCGCTTTACAGGCTGCCATGGCTTTTGCTTTTGTCAGCGACGGCACTTGTTATTGTGGGCACGCTGGCGCTTTACTCAGCCTCACAGGGTGCATGGGCCCCATGGGCAGAGCGCCAGATGCTGCGTGCCATAATCGGCCTTGTTTTAATGTTTGTGCTCGCCGTGCTGCCAACAAGATGGCTTTATAAACTCTCTTACTGGGGTCTGATAGTATCTATTTTATTTTTGTTGGTGCTTCCCTTTGCTGGCAGCGGGGCCGGGGCTACAAGGTGGATTGCGGTTGGCCCGTTTAATTTTCAGCCCTCAGAGCCGGCAAAGCTGGCGGTAATTATGGCACTTGCCCGGTATCTAAGCGGTCAGACCACAGAGGAGGTGCAGTCATTGCTGTCTTATCTTCCGGCAATATTGATGCTTGTACTGCCCTTTGGACTGGTGCTGATTCAGCCTGACCTGGGTACGTCTTTCATGCTTTTGGCCGGCGGGCTGGCAGTGATTTTTGCAGCTGGCATACCGCGCCGCTTTGTCATTGCGGCGATGATTGGCGGGCTGGCGCTGCTGCCTTTGCTGTGGTCACAGCTTTATGATTATCAGCGGGCCCGCATTATGACCTTTTTAAACCCACAGGCAGATACGCTGGGTGCGGGATATCAAATCACACAGTCAAAAATTGCTCTGGGATCAGGTGGGCTGTTCGGCAAGGGTTTTTTGCAAGGATCGCAGAGCCAGTTGAACTATCTTCCCGAAAAACAGACAGATTTTGTATTTACCATGATTGGTGAGGAATTTGGCTTTGTGGGCAATGTGGCAATCATTGCCGTCTATTTTATCATTC
>JAYPEG010000056.1:10244-10484 GCA_038125645.1 Alphaproteobacteria bacterium | reverse complement strand
GCTGGCAAGTATCTGCATTTAACGCTGGGCAACTATAACATTCACACAATTAATTGTCAGCACGGTTCCGGCTTTCTGCAGGGCGCCCAGTCTTGTGCGGTAAAAAAACGCCACACCAACAAGAATGAACGCAGGCATAGTGCATTGAATGATGCCAAGATTGATTGCAGTTGTATATTGTGCAGAAGTGTAAAAAAGCGCGTTAAAGCCGGTCAGCCCGAACGCCCCCATCAAAAACCC
>JAYPEG010000056.1:494-10138 GCA_038125645.1 Alphaproteobacteria bacterium | reverse complement strand
GTAAAAAGAAGAATGGCAAAGACAAGGCTCCAGCGCAAAAAGACCACCACCATCGGCGATGTCTCGCCAACTGCCATCCGCCCGGCAACCGTATTGCCGGCCCAGCCAAAAGCCGCCAGTGCCAGCAGCAAAGGGGCATTATTGAAAAACAGGCGCATTATAGGGGTAAGCATGCTCTGGATGGCTCATGTAATTCTGTTGAACGCGGCGGTGTATATTTCAGAGTGCTGACTGGCTCTGGTCTGGGATGACAGAAGGTCAGCCATGCAGGGCAATAAAATTGGCAATAGAGTCTGCTAATATATGCGGCTGTTCAACACAGGGGATATGCCCTGCTCCCTTTATCAGTTTGAAATCAGCCCCGGGGATAAGATTGGCCATATTCAGAACAACTTCTGGCGGGGTAGAGCCGTCATCCTCACCGGCCACACACAGAACCGGCAGTGCTATCTGGCTGGCTGCCACTGTCAGGTCAGCATCACGGATGGCTGTTGCTGTGCCCAGATAACCGTCAACAGGGGTACGCACAAACATATTTGAATAGCCGGTCAGCTCAGCCCGGTGATGGTCATGAAAATTCTGTGTGAACCAGCGTTTCATATTCGCCTCAAGCAGGCTGGCCATACCGCCCCTGCGAACCATATCCATACGATCATTCCACATATCGTGCGTGCCTATGCGCGGGGCCGTGTCACATAAAATCAGCCCTTTGACCAGATCAGGCCGCAGGGCAGACAGGCGCTGTGCTATCATGCCACCGACTGACAGACCACAGATAAAGGCCTGTTTGATTTTATGGGTGTCCAGCATGGCTACAAGGTCACTGACATGATCATCAAGATGGTAGGGGCTGTTGGCAATATCAGACAGGCCATGCCCACGCTTGTCGTACATCAGCATGCTATATTTTCCGGCAAGCTGCACAATAACATCACGCCAGATACGGAAATCGGTTGCCAGTGAATTGGAAAATACCAGTACCGGCGCGCCCGTGGGCCCGGCAATATGCTGATAGTGAAGCGTGACGCCATTGAAGTGACCAAATTGCATGATCGCGAATCCTGTTTGCAACTGTTCCAGGGGATATAACAGGACGCCAGTTTTTCACAGAACTGCGCTGAAGACCAGCATAAAACCATTATTGCACAGGCCGTGGACATATCCATTTGTCAAGGCTGCTGAGAATAAGTGGGGTCAGATATAACGGTATCTGGTACATGGCCGTGAACAGGGCAAAAACAGGGTCAGGCGGCAGGGCAGCAAAATACAGCCCGACATTCCTGTTACCGGTTACAACAGCCAAAACCGGCAAGGCTGCCCCCTGACGTTCACGCGGTTTATTTTTTGTTCTGATGGCTGTGGCCAGCATGAGAATAATTTGCGCGCCGATATTCATAACAACTGCCAGCAGCAAAAGCTGGAAAGCCAGCCCGGGCGTTTGCCATACAGCCGTCCCTGTTCCATTGAATACAGGCAGTAAAAACACCAGCATAGCCAGTGATGACAGCCCGTCAAAAACCTTTGCGTTCTGCTCAATCTTCTCTCGCCCCAGCAGCCGCTGTGCGATAAGGGCAATGACAGTCCCGCCAATGATCATGCCCGCCAGACGGCCGAGCAGGGCCAGCTGGTCGATAACTGCCACGTCATGCAGAAATATACTTGCCAGTGCCGGGCCAGTGAAGGGCGCGGCAAGGCTGGTCAGCACAATGACTTCCATTGCCAGCCCGGCATTGAAGCCAAGCAAAGTGCACATCCAGACTGTTGAGGCAATCGGCGGGGCCACTGCATACCAGACAAGACTGGGCATGAGTAGGGCATCCAGTCCGAAGAGGCGCCCCAGAACAACATATATTACAGGAACAGCACATAAGATAAAGCTGCTTAAAAAGATGGTGAATAACAGGCGTGACGGGCGCAGGGCTGATACCAGTGCAGCGCGCAGATCAAGCCTGATCATTGAAGCGGCATAGATAGCTGTGATGATGAGGGGCAGAATGATATCCCAGCGTGCGTCAATATCCGGCAGCAGCAGCGCAATCACAATGCCTGACGGCAATGCCAGCCGGGCATGACGGCCGAGAAATGAAAGGGCCGCAGTCAGCATCGTTCCAGCTCTCCTTATTTTGTGGCGCTCTTCTTATGCACCTGTGAACCTGCGGGGTGCCAGGCCAGCCTGAAACCAGAGGATGAAGTTGTAAATTGAAAATACAGGCAGGCCGGTGGCCTGTTTTATTGCCGCCGCATAGGGCACCATATTCGTACATTCCAGAATTATGGCCCCGACATTCGGCAGTTCTGCCAGCCGCATGGCCGCCTCAATATTGTCGCAGCAGGCCAGCTCTATATCCAGCTCGGCCTCATTATCCAGAATGGCGCGGGTGAATTCTGCCCCGCCTTCTGTGGTTTCAATCGGTGTGCCCGGCGGCACATTCGCAGCATCAAGATGAGCCTGTGTCAGGGACGATTTGGAGATGGTCAGGATGCCTGCCTGTTTTCCCGGCCCCAGCAGACTGTTTACCATGCGCGTCTGCATCAGACTGGAGGCAGCAACAGGAACGCCAAGTGCCTGTGAGAGCTCATCCTGGAACAGGGCCAGAAAGCCGCAATTTGTTGTGATTCCATCAACACCGTCAGCAACAAGACTGTGACCAGCCTCAATAAAAGCATCCAGCATAATGTCTGCACGACCACGCACGACAAGGTCAGGCGTGGCATCACGGACAATTTTATAATGCACAGGAAAGGGCCAGCTGAGCGCGTTTCCCATATCACCCATAATACGCGGAAAGCGGGCATCAAGCATCAGAATGCCAATGGATACGCCGTAGATGGATTTTCCGCCTGAAACTTTTTTGCCGGTTGTGCTCATATCTGTCTCCGTCCAAACAGGCTGGCTGTCTGATACTGTCTGGAAATGGCTTCATGATGCTTAACTTAGCTGATTGACTCAACAGATAATAATCAACACGATAAATTTGGATGAGTCGGGGAGAGGAAAATGAGCCAGCCAAATATGCTGAGCGGCGCAGAGGCCGTTGTTAAGATGCTGCAGGCCTATGAGGTAACGCATATTTTTGGCCTGTGCGGTGACACAACCCTTCCTTTCTATGATGCGCTGTCCAGGCTTGATCATTCAATTACGCATCTTCTGACCAGAGATGAGCGCCATGCAGGCTATATGGCTGACGGTTATGCACGGGTCACTGGCCGCCCGGGCATCTGTGAGGGGCCGTCCGGCGGTGGGGCCACTTATATTCTGCCGCCAGTGGTGGAGGCCAATGAGAGCTCAGTGTCTGTCCTTGCGATTACGACAGATGTGTCTACTACCTCGCGCGGCAAATATCCGCTGACAGAGCTGGATCAAAAGGCATTGTTTAAAACTGTCACAAAGTGGAATGACAGTCTTGATAATCCGGCCAGCCTTGCCGCACAGATACGCACGGCCTTTCGGGCAATGACAACAGGCCGGCCGGGTGCGGTGCATTTAGCCCTGCCCTTTGACACGCAGAAGGCGCCGGTGGATTCTGAAACCATCTGGGTAGACAAACGTCACTGCAGTTTTCCCGCCCAACCCTCTGGGCCAGAGATGGGGGCTATTGAACAGGCAGTCACACTTCTGCTGAAGGCAGAAAATCCAGTTATGATCTGCGGCGGCGGCCCGGTTCTGGCCGGGGCAATGAATGAGGTCGCGCAGCTGTGTGAATTTCTGAACATGCCCGTTGCAACAACCGTATCGGGCCAGGGGGTTATAGCAGAAACCCACCCATGCGCGCTTGGCGTTGTCGGATCAAATGGCGGTGTGCCTGCCACGCGCCAGGTTGTTGATGCTGCTGATCTGGTGGTTTTTGTCGGCTGCCGTGCCGGTTCTGTTACCACAGAGAGATGGCGCAGCCCCGGCCCCGCGGCCACCATCATACATATAGACAGTGACCCCATGGTCATAGGGGCAAATTATCAGACGGCAGTCAGTATCTGTGCTGATGCCCGCCTCGCTCTCTCCAGCCTGTACGCAGCTGTCACAAAGACAGAGAATGCGCCTGATTTTGCCGGCAGGCAAAAGGCTGCTGCCGCCTGGGATGAAAAACTGCGGGCCTTTGATGCCCTTGCCCAGTCAACAGAGCGGCCAATAACACCAGAGAGGGTGATAAAATGCCTGTCCGAACAGCTGGATGATGACGCTATCATTGCAGCTGACCCTGGCACGCCCTGTCCTTATGTCTCAGCCCATTACAGATGGCGGCGCGCAGGCCGTCAATTCCTGACCAACCGGGCGCATGGGGCGCTCGGCTATGCGCTGGCAGCATCAATGGGCGCACATATAGGACGCCCGGCGGTTAAAACCGTCAATCTGATGGGTGACGGTTCATTCGGCTTCTGCTGCGGTGAGTTTGAAACAATGACGCGTTACCGCATGCCGATTACCTCCATTGTCTTTTCAAACGCCTGTTACGGCTGGATAAAGGCGGGGCAGAATGCCGGTTTTGGCCAGCGTTTCTATAATGTGGATTTCTCACGAACTGACCATGCCGGAGTTGCTGCGGCGTTCGGGGTGAAAAGCTGGCGTGTTGAAGACCCGGCGGCGTTACCGAAAATCCTCAAACAGGCACTTGACCATGACGGGCCGACACTGGTTGACATTGTCTCTCAGCCCCTGCATCAGGCAGCAGCCCCAGTTTCTGAATGGGTGGCCTGATGGGATGTCTGGACAGTGCTGATGAGGTGATAACCGGCCTTGATGTCTGGCATCTGCGCCTGCCGGTCAGTACAGCGCGTGACCATGGTATTGGGCGCGTATCAGGTGCGATAGAGGTTATTGTTATCAGGCTGCGGCTGTCCGGGGGTATATGCGGATTCGGCGAGGCATCGCCCTGGTCAGTCTTTACTGGAACGCCAGAGGCCAATTTTGCTGCTGTTGACCGGTATATGCGCCCCCTTATAGAAGGGCGCCGATTATCTGAACGCCATCAGATAATGGCTGATATCACTGCCTGTGTCGCCCATTGCACCGAAGCGAAAGCCGCCGTGGAAACAGCCCTGCTCGATGCAGCAGGACGCCTTTGCGGTCTGCCGGTTTCTGCCCTTCTTGGCGGGGCTGTGCGCGATAAAATTCCCCTGTCCTGTTCACTTGCCAATCCTGAGTTTGACGAGGATATCGCCCTTGCGGAACGGCTGATTGATGACGGTGTGAGAATCGTTAAATTAAAGACCGGCTTTGGCGGGCATGATTTTGATATGATGCGTCTCGAACAGCTGCGTAAACGGTTTCCCCAGCTCAATATCAGGGTGGATTACAATCAGGGGCTGTCAGCAGCGCATGCACAGGCCTGTGTGTGTGATGTTGCCTCATTCAAGCCGGATTTTATCGAACAGCCGGTCGCTGCCCCTCTGTACGCTGTCATGGCCCGTTTGCGGGAGGCTGTGGACAGTCCGCTGCTGGCTGATGAATCTGTGTTTTCCGCAGCCGATATGCAGCGTGCGATCACAGAAAATATCTGTGACGGGGTATCTGTTAAAATCATGAAAGCGGGCAGCCTGTCAGAAAGCTGCCGGATTGCCGCTATGGCTGGGGCAGCGGGCCTTAGTGCCTATGGCGGTGATATGTTTGAAACCGGTCTTGCCCACCTTGCCGGCACCCATATGGTTGCTGCTGCACCGAACATCACGCTTGGCTGCGAGTTCTATCAGGCCCGCTATTATCTGAATGACGATATTCTCAGCATACCCTTTGTTATAAAAGATGGTTATGTGCATGTGCCGGCCGGCCCCGGCCTGGGCGCAGAGATTGATGTGGACAAGCTGGAATTTTATTGTGTCTGTCATGCCGGGAGCCAGGAAAAATGACGCCAAAAAAAACAACATCAAAATCAGCCAGAGCCGGACAGAGCATGGCATCACCAGCATCAGTCATTATCATTGGCGCGGGAATTGTGGGCGTGTCAACGGCCCTGCGCCTCCAACAGGCAGGGCTGGATGTCACACTGATTGACAAAAAGGGCCCGGCTGAGGGGGCCAGCTATGGCAATGGCGGGGTGCTGGCCTCCTGTTCAGTTGTGCCGGTCACAACCCCGGGACTGATCAGCAAGGCACCGAAAATGCTGTTTGATCCCGACCAACCCCTGTTCCTCAAATGGTCGTATCTGCCGCGTCTTATGCCCTGGCTGAGGCGCTATCTGGGGCATGCAAATGCTGCTGACACAAAAAGAATTGCTGAGGCGCTGGTGCCAATCGTCGGCGAGTCCCTGGCAGAGCATCAGGCATTGGCGAAGGGAACAGGGGCTGAAAAATGGATTGTACCATGTGATTATTTGTATGTGTATCACAACCGGTCTGCCTTTGAGGGGGATAAATTTGGCTGGGATCTACGCCGGCAGCATGGGTTTAACTGGCGAGAGCTGGATGGACAGGATTTTCATGACTATGATCCGGCCTTTTCAGATCAGCTGAATTTTGCCGCCTGTCTCGGCGCGCATGGCCGCATTGCCAGCCCCGGCGATTATGTAAAGGCGCTGGCTGCCCATTTTACTGACAATGGCGGGCGCCTGGTCATCGCGGATGTTGAGGCTGTCATACATGAAGGTGGCAGGGCCAGCGGCGTACGGGCTGGCGGAGACGTGTTCAATGCAGATAAAATTGTTGTGACAGCAGGTATCTGGTCAGGGCCGCTGACAAGACAGCTGGGCCTGTCCCTGCCGCTGGAGGCAGAGCGTGGCTATCACCTGGAATTGTGGGAGCCGTCATTTATGCCAAAGGCCCCATCGATGGTGGCCTCAGGTAAATTTGTTATCACCCCGATGGAGGGGCGGATAAGGCTGGCCGGCTTTGTTGAGTTCGGCGGGACAGAACTGCCTGAATCAGAGCCGCCCTTTGCCCTGCTGGAGAAGAATCTGCGCGCCGCCATGCCAACGCTGAGATGGAAAGAGACAACACGCTGGCTGGGATTCCGCCCCGCCCCGACAGATTCAATTCCCGTCATTGGCGCGCCAAAACATATTGAGAATGTATTTTTAGGTTTTGGCCATCATCATATAGGCCTGACCGGCGGGCCAAAGACAGCACGGCTGCTGGCCCAGCTCGTTACCGGACAGACCCCGAATATGGATATGGATGTCTACAGCCCAGACAGATTTGTCTGAGCATGACACTTTTCTTGATGGCGCGCCTGTCTTGACAATTTCAGAAAAACATTGTGCTCTAAATGAACGGTTGGCTGTGGGCTCTGGATGGGTGTTGAACGCGCGCAGCTTATGAGTAATTAAAGATGCCTGCCAGCGTGCTGGCATGGTCAGGAGGAAGACAATGAAATATTTAAAGCATCTGCTTGTCGGGGCGGCAACAGCCACGCTTATGGCAGCCACACAGGCACAGGCCGAGAAATGGGATATGCCCATGGCATACGCGGCCTCAAACTTTCACTCTGAAATGGGTGTTGTATTTGCAGAAAAAGTGAAGGATTACACCAAAGGCAAAATTGATATTACTGTCCATCCGGGTGGTTCACTGTTCAAGGGCGGGGAAATCAAGCGCGCGGTGCAGACTGGACAGGCACCAATCGGTGAGCGTCTGCTGTCTTCACATGCGAATGAGCTGCCAATTTTAGGCTGGGACAATCTGCCGTTTCTGGCGTCAACCTATGGGGCCAATGAAAAGCTGTGGCAGGCTGCCAAAGACAAGGTGAACGCACAGCTGGCTGACCAGAATCTGGTCGTGCTCTATACCTGCCCATGGCCGGGTCAGGGTTTTTATTTCAAAAAGGAAGTGATTTCAAGTGCTGATACACAGGGCATCAAGTTCCGTTCATATAACACAGCTACCGCACAGATTGCCAAAGAGCTGGGAATGCTGCCTGTACAAGTAGAGGCTGCTGAATTGTCACAGGCACTGGCAACAGGTGTGGCAGAGGCCTTTATCTCTTCTGGTGCGACTGGCTATGACCGTAAGGTTTGGGAGCATCTGTCGCACTATTACAAGGTGAATGCATGGCTGCCGCGCAACTATGTAATCATCAACAAGGGTGTCTGGGATGGCCTTGATGGCGGTACGCAGTCAGCTCTGCAAAAGGCTGCAGATGAAACTGGTGCGGCCTGCATGGAAAAGTCAGAGGGCCTTGCAAATTGGTATTTTGAGCAGCTTGAGGCAAATGGCATGAAAGTGATTGATGCCGGGCCGAAATTCCTTGATGAGCTCAAAGGTATCGGGGCCAAGATGCAGGCTGACTGGATCAAAGCTGTCGGTGCAGATGGTCAGGCGATCGTCGACGCTTACAGCAAAATGTAAGGGTCCAAATCAACAGGGGATGGTTTGCCATGATAGTCTTTCTTTGCAGACCAGCCCGCCTTTGCAGACCAGCCCGCAATTTTTTGAAAATTTATTGCAATGACTGACTGGCCTTTATTCATAGGTGTCCCGCTCTGGTTCTGGTTGTTTGTAGTGCCGCCGATACTGGCGGTTCTGGCACGGCTTTACCGCCAGCAGGCGCAAAGGTGGCTTTCTCCTATATGGCGGGTGCTTGACAGCATATATCTGTCCGCCGGCATCGTTGCAGCTGGGTTCATGATTGTGATTCTGCTGATTATTATTTTTCAGATGATCACCAGGTGGACAGGGTTCACATTCGAGGGCTCAACTGAATTTGCCGGCTATTCAATGGCTGCGACCTCATTTTTTGCCATGGCCCATGCGCTGGGACGCGGTGCACATATCCGTGTGTCAATTTTTTTGAACCTTAACAGCTTTACCCGCCTGTGGCTGAACGCCTTTGCTATGCTTATGGCAGCGCTCACCGCAACCTATTTTTCGCGCTTTGCCATCAAAACCAATTTTATGTCAGAAATGCTCAATGATCGCACACAAGGTCAGGATCAGGTGCCGGAAACGCTGCTGGCTCTTTTGAAAATGTTTGGCACGGCACCTGCAAAATGGGGGCAGCTCTGGGCGGGCGTTGAGGATAAACTTGTCTATACACCTGTCTGGCTGCCACAGCTCTCAATGTCAGTGGGAACGATCTTGCTGGCACTGGCATTATGGGATCATCTGATACGGCTACTGGTCTGCAGCCAGAGCGCGATAGAAAGCGAGGTGGTTGGATGACCGAGCTATACGCAACCGCCATCTTCTTATTCGTACTGTTTGCCATGCTTGGCAGCTCTGTTTGGGTGGGTCTTGCCCTGATGGGAGTGGCCTGGGTCGGCATGGAACTGTTTACCAGCCGTCCGGCCGGCGATGCGATGATTACCACTATCTGGACAGGGGCATCAAGCTGGACTTTGACAGCATTGCCGCTGTTCATCTGGATGGGCGAGATTCTCTATCGAACGCGCCTGTCTGAAGATATGTTCCGCGGTCTTGCCCCATGGATGCGCTGGCTGCCCGGCGGGCTTTTGCATACCAATATTGCCGGATGCACCTTATTTGCTGCTGTGTCCGGCTCATCTGCGGCAACCCTAACAACGGTTGGCAAAATGTCTATTCCAGAACTGCGTCAGCGCGGTTATCCAGAATATATGATCATTGGCACATTGGCCGGGGCAGCAACGCTGGGGTTGATGATACCGCCGTCACTCACCCTGATTGTCTATGGTGTGACAATCAATGAATCCATTACTAAGCTGTTTATGGCCGGTGTTTTGCCGGGTCTGGTTCTGTCC
>JAYPEG010000056.1:0-484 GCA_038125645.1 Alphaproteobacteria bacterium | reverse complement strand
CGCCCGGACAGATGTTCAGGGAAAGCCGTTTTTTGATCCCCGTCATGATGTTGGTCGCAGTTGTTATCGGGTCTATGTATTTTGGCTGGGCAACCGCGACAGAGGCGGCAGCTGTCGGGGTGATAGGCGCGTTGGCCCTTGCTGGCGTGCAGCGATCGCTGAACTGGCAGACATTTACGGCCAGCCTGATGGGGGCAACGCGCACTTCTGCGATGATTGCACTGATATTGATGGGGGCTTCATTTTTGTCTCTGGCAATGGGATTTACCGGTTTGCCCCGCGCACTTGCGGCCTGGATCGACAGCCTTGACCTGTCCCCGATTGTCCTGATTGCAGCGCTGACTGTTTTTTATATTGTTCTGGGCATGTTTTTGGACGGTATTTCATCTGTTGTGCTGACCATGGCGATTGTTGAGCCGATGATCAGACAGGCTGGCATTGACGTCATCTGGTTTGGCATCTTTATTGTTGTTGTTGTTGAGAT
>JAYPEG010000055.1:6319-10530 GCA_038125645.1 Alphaproteobacteria bacterium | reverse complement strand
CGTTAGGATCGCCACCTGGCTGGCCGCCTGCTGCGTTAGGATCGCCACCTGGCTGGCCGCCTGCTGCGTTAGGATCGCCACCTGGCTGACCGCCTGCTGCGTTAGGATCGCCAGCGTTAGGGTCACCTTGACCTTGGCCAGCATTTGGGTCGCCTTGCTCCATATTGCCTTCTACGGCGTTTGCAGCAGTACTCGCCGCATCTATTGCAGTGCCAAATGCTCCTTCAGGAGAATCCCCGTTAGCAAGTGCTTCTGCAAAAGCTTCTTGTCCAGCGGCAATTCCAGCATCTAAAACTTCAGGCGGGAATCCTGCTTCCTCTCCAGCCTCTCTTATTGCATCAAAAGCTGCTTCTGCTGCCTCCTCTGGTGTCGCTCCATTTGCCATTGCTTCATTGAAAGCCTGGTCACCAACGGCATCTAAATCTATTCCTTCTCCGCCATCTCCAGCATCCGGCATTTCATAGCCCGTTTGAGCGGCCATCTCATTGGCCGCATTTCCACCTGCCTCTAAAGCAGCACTAAGGGCTTCCTCAGCAGACATTCCGCCTTCCATGGCTTCATTGAATGCCTCTTCAGCTGCGCTTATCCCAGCTTGCATAACCTCAGCTGGAATGCCCGCATCAGCACCAGCCTGACTAACGGCTTCTATTGCAGCAGCTGCGGCTTCTTCGGGGCTTGCCCCATTTTGCATAGCTTCATTGAATGCATCAGAGGCAATTTGATCCATATCAGGCATGTCATCACCCATCGCATCGCCTGCTTGCTGCATTCCTTCGTTTGCGGCTTGATTGAAAGCTTCCTCATGTGGCATGCCATCGTTGACCTGCTCGAAGAAGAAGTTCATGGCGCCATCGGCACCGGTTTGAACGACCACTTCTGGCCATCCTGCGGCTACAGCAGCTTCACTGGCTGTCGATACAGCAGCTTGTGCTGCATCTTCAGGCGACATCCCATCCTGCATGTTCTGCTGAAAAGCCTGAAATGCCATATTAATATAATCTTCCATCGAAATGCCTCCCTTGGGAAAGTGCAAATTTTTGCCACACTTTATTTTTTATTTGAATGCACGAATTGAACAGCACATTTTAAGGAAAAAACGATAACACGCTATCCACACTTCGCAAACGAAGCTATAAGCACCTGAAAATATTTAATAATTAAAATATGAATTTATTTTATTTCAGCAAAAATAGCGAATCAGTTTAAATTTTCTGGTTCTGTTGCCAATCCAAGCTTATTTTTTTAGCCTCTTTAAGTAACTAATCATGTAGAAAGGTTTTATTTAATCTAATGCAAGATTTTGGGTTTAGAATAAAAGCAAACGGGGTGCGGGGGTCAGTTCCGAATCCTCACGAGTCAGTTTTGCGTTATGGTGGGAATACTACTTGCTTTGAAATAGAAACACCGAGCCTTCAGTTTTTTATAGACGCTGGCACGGGTTTTAGGAGTGCAAATTTAAATAAGGACTCAAAACCATCTTTCTTGTTGTTTAGCCATTTTCACCACGACCATATTCAGGGGTTTCCTTTTAACGCTAAGGTTTATGCTGCTGATGTAAATCTCATACTCGCAACAGCTTTGGTCGATGCAACGTATCTCCACGGTGCCTTACAAAAGTGTTTTTCAGTTCCCTATTTTCCTGCAGACATATTTGGGCACAGCAGTAATGTTAAGTTCAAAAATTTCTCTGAAGTTTGTGATTTAGTTTCAACTGAAATAAAATTATCCAGTCTTAAGCTAAACCATCCAGGCGGGGCGTATGGGTATAGTTTTGAGAGCAAAGGTAAGAAGATTGTCACGCTTTTCGATAATGAATATGTAGCATCGCAGGAAAAGAAATTGAATGATTTTTGTGCATTTGCTGACCTGCTAATTTGGGATGGAATGTATAGTGATGCAGAGCTCAAGCAAAAAAGAGGGTGGGGTCATTCCTCTATCGAGGAAGCCATTCGCTTCACGGAAAGTGCAGGTATAAAAAAGACGCTAATCACCCATCATGAACCAAGTCGGACTGACGATCAATTAGATCAGCTTAGAATACAGTTGGATACGAACAGGGTTGATTTTGCTTATGAGGGAATGATTATTAAAGTCTGATAAAAAAGGCAGGATGACGTTTAATTAATTTTTATATTAATAAAACATGAATTTTCTGATTTATTTATGGCTTGATTTATCAGGATGTCCAAATGTGATTTTTTTTAAATCTGGCTTTACCCTGCTGCACATTTAGAATTTGTTCATTCTGTGTTTCTTTTATCAATATCAAACTTTATTTTTGTTGGGAGAAAAAGCTGATGTCAGAACAGAAATTCATGCCGCGGGCAGATCATGTGGGCAGCCTGCTAAGACCGAAAAGCATTACTGCGGCGCGCCGGCAGTTTTTTGAGGAGAAGAGCATCACTGCAGAAGCGCTGATGAAAGTTGAGGATGAGGCCATTCCCGGCCTTGTTGCCATGCAGGAGGACATCGGACTGCATGTTGCCACAGACGGCGAGGCGCGCCGATCTTTCTGGCATTA
Source organism: Alphaproteobacteria bacterium (assembly GCA_038125645.1). Taxonomy (GTDB): domain Bacteria; phylum Pseudomonadota; class Alphaproteobacteria; order Puniceispirillales; family Puniceispirillaceae; genus JADHLI01. The sequence continues at coordinate 8,009 of JAYPEG010000055.1, read as the reverse complement.
TGACTTTATGGGCGGCCTTGACGGGCTTGATCTTGAAGAGCGTGATGAGGGGGTTCAGTTCGCTGGAATTAAGCTGCGCCCGATTTTCCCAACCATTAATGCCCCGCTTGATTTTCCAGACAACCATCCGATGCTGGATCACTTCCGGTTCCTGGCAGCCCATACAAAGATTATGCCGAAAATCTCTATTCCCGGGCCCAGCTGCTGTCATTTCCGCACCGCCCCTGATGATATTCGCCATGCCCCTTACAGGGATGTCGAGCTGCTGATGGATGACCTTATCAAAACCTACAGAAAGGCGGTTCAGGCCTTTTACGATGCCGGGTGTCGCTATCTGCAGATGGATGACATTTTTTTCGCTTATCTGTGCGATCCCAAACACAGACAGGCGAAGGCTGATCTGGGTCAGGATCCTGACTGGCTGATCACCAATTATGCACGCATGATGCGTGAAAGTATCAAAGACCGGCCGGCCGACATGACAATCGGCATGCATATGTGCCGCGGGAATTTCCGCTCTACTCACGCAGCAGAGGGCAGCTATGATGCGGTTGCGGATGCGGTGTTTAACCAGACGGGTGTCGATGTGTTCTTTATGGAATATGATACAGACCGGGCCGGGGATCTGAACCCGCTCGGCCAGCTCAGCAAGGGCAGCCAGCGTGTGATGCTGGGCTTTATAACGACCAAGACAGGCGGACTGGAAAGCCTGGACGGGCTGAAGGGAAAATTTGACCAGGCAGCTGAATTTGCTGATCATGACCAGCTTGGCATTGCCCCGCAATGCGGGTTTGCCTCAACCGAAGAAGGCAATGATATCTCTGAGGATGATCAAAAGCGCAAATTAGAACTGGTGCTGGAATGTGAACAGGCCCTGTGGCCATAGGCCTGTGTAGCGCGGCTGCAAAAAGGCGGCGCGGTGATTAATGTCCGCCGGGCTGCGCGCGCCAGAAATCAGGTGCAGCCTGACGCGCCTCAATCAGCCCGGCTATCAGGCGGCAGCGCGGCAGATCAAGGCCAAGTGCCGCGGCCTCTGCAACAACATAACCGTTCAGCGCGGCGATTTCTGTTCTGCGTCCTGCACGGATATCCTGCAGCATTGATGGCTGATGATAGCGGTGTTCCTTACAGGCAAAGTCAATCATGGTGTGTACCTGTGCGCTGTCGACTGTGATGGAAAGGGCGGCGGCCAGTTCCAATGCCTCATCCGCAAGTGCATGAACCTCGGCCTTCAGCATCGCTGTATCACCGATGAGGCCGGGGGCTGCGTCAGCCAGTGCCGCAACACCATTCATCGCAACATTGAAGCAGGCTTTTTGCCAGATCGGGCCGCGGACATCGTCATGGCAGTCTGTGTCAAGGCCACAGCTGTTCAGCATCTCTGCCAGTTCTTCTGCGCTGTCACGCTGACGCTGGTTCTGGCTGTCAAGCGGGCCCAGCCAGCTTTTATGCGTGCCAAGAGAACGGATATGGGCCGGGCCAAGAACAGTGGCGGGAATCAGGGTAACGCCATGCAGTACGTCATGGCCGGTCACCTCAGCACAAAGCTGGCCGTTCCCCAGCCCATTCTGCATCGTCACAATTATGCTGTCTGCACCCAATGCGGGCAAAACAGCGCGCAGGGCCGCCTCGCTCTGGTAAGTTTTGGTAAAACACATGACAAAGCGGGCGGTGCTGGCTTTGTCTGATG
>JAYPEG010000055.1:0-6309 GCA_038125645.1 Alphaproteobacteria bacterium | reverse complement strand
GGCGCAGCCCGTCCTGTCTGACGGCAGCGGCGGTGTCGGGGCGGCGGTTTACCAGCAGCACCCTATGCCCGGCGGTCGCCAGATGCCCGCCGACAACACAACCTACGCCGCCAGCCCCCAGTATCATCACATCATAATCTGTCATTCTATTGCTGTTCTGCAGTTTCTCAGTTCTCTTATCCTCGGTAAATTTCCTCTTCCTTTCAACTGAAAACAGTGGCAGCAGCGTCTGTTTACGGCTATTGCCAGCCGCTGTGTTGCCGGTTAGTTTTTCAGGAGTATTGAAATTCACATAAACAGAAATTTTTTCTTATGAGCATTGCCTGTTTGATAAACCCTGTCTGGATATCTGCCTTTGCTGATTTGTTTGAAAAATGTGCGATCACGCAAAAGGAACAGATTGTGCTGCTTTCAGAAAGTGCCAGCCGCAGACTGAATATTGAGATCGCAAGGCTGGCACTGGGGCAGATGGGCCTGTCATATCTGCATCTTGAATTGCCATCGCCGCCAGAGCCAGGCGGGCCGCTTGTACGCTCATCGGGTGCGTCCGGTATTTTGTGTGATCAGCCGCTGGCTGTGAAAACCCTGCAAGACGCCGATATCGTCATTGACATGACAGTTGAGGGGCTGATGCATGCACAGCAGACCCCGTCAATATTGGCAGCTGCCACCCGCATTATGAATATTTCCCAGGAACATCCCGACTGTCTTGCCCGCCTCAGCCCCCAGCCGGAGATGAAAGACAGGGTCAGGGACGCCCTCGGGCATTGCCGCAAAGCCCGCAAAATGCATGTCACCTCTGTGCATGGAACCGATCTTGTCATAGAGATGGGCGGGGCTGCCAGCGTTGGTGTCTGGGGCTGGACAGACAGGCCGGGTACATTGGCACACTGGCCGGGCGGCATTGTCGCCAGCTTTCCTGCGGCCGGGGCTGTGAACGGGCGGCTGGTCATGGCCCCCGGTGATATTAATCTGTCGTTCAAACGCTATCTGGAACAGCCAGTCGACATGACCATAGAGGATGATTTTATTACCTCTGTCAGCGGGCCTGGAAGTGATGCCAGACTGATGGCTGACTATCTGGCAGGATTTGACAGCAAGGATGCCTATGCTGTCAGCCATGTGGGCTGGGGACTGAATGAGGCGGCCCGCTATGAGGCACTGACCATCTATGACAAGGCCGAAACGAACGGCACAGAGCTGCGTACGCTGGCTGGCAATTTTCTGTATTCCACCGGTGCGAATGAATTTGCCGGCCGCTTTACACGCGGACATTTTGACCTGCCCATGCTGGGATGTGATATCAGCCTGGACGGCATCGCGGTTGTCAGGGGTGGAAAGCTGGTATGACGCGCTGCCAGACAGATATAATGCAGTTTGGCGGGCAGGGTGCCGCGCTGATATTTATTCATGGAATCGGCGGCAATGCGGGTAATTTCAGGGCCCTGGCAGCAGAGCTGGATGGGTTTTGCTGCCGGGCTGTCAATTTGCCCGGCTATGGCGGCAGCCCGCCCCTGACACAAAAGCTGGACTTTGCGGCGCTTTCCGACTGGCTGGGTGCGCTGATAACCGGACTGCGGACAGGGCCTGTGCATCTGGTCGGCCATTCGATCGGCGGGATGGTGGCATTGGAACATGCTGTGCGCCGGCCGCAACAGGTTGCCAGCCTGACTTTAATCGGCTCAACATCTGCGTTTGGCGGACGTGATGACAGTTTCAAAACAGCCTTTCTGGAACAAAGACTGGCCCCGCTCGAACAGGGCAGGAGCATGACAGAAATTGCGGAAATGACCGTGCCCGCCCTGCTTGGCCCAAATGCAGACCCGGCCGCCCTGGCAGCTGCCAAGGCCAGCATGGCGGATATATCACCAGAACAATGGCGGGCGGTGCTGGCCTGTCTGGTGACCTTTGATAGGCGGGCTGACATTGAAAGGCTTGAACTGCCGGTCTGTCTTGTCGCTGGCGGTGCGGACAATAATGCCCCGGCACGCACAATGGCAAAAATGGCAGAAAAATTTCCACAGGCGGAGTTTCACTGTCTTGAGGGCATCGGCCATCTTTTACCGCTCGAAGCCCCGGCCAAAATCGGGCAGATTATAAGGCAGTTTATCCGCAGCTGAGGACAGGACAAGGCAGAATGTCTCACCATGAACCCATCTTTGCACCAGATTTATGGCGGCTGACTAAAAAACAGGCCCGCCTGTGTACAGCTGCCCGCGAACTGGCAGCTGAAAAATTTGCCCCGCGCGCTGGCCATTATGACCGCACGGCCAGCTTTCCAACCGAGAATTATGCTGATCTGGCAGCATCCGGACTATTAGGTATCTGCATTCCAGAAGCAGAGGGCGGACTGGGTGCAGACCTGAAAAGCTATATGCTGGCCGCAGCTGAAATAGGCCGTTTCTGCGGCGCGACAGCCCTGACATTTAATATGCATGTGTCATCCTGTCTGTGGACGGGTGAGCTGCTTGATCAGCTCGATTTTGATGATGATCTCTACCAGCATCACAGGCAGATGCGCCGCCTGCATTACAGGCGCATTCTTGATGAGGGAAAAATCTATTCCCAGCCTTTTTCAGAGGGCAGCGCGGCTGCTGCCGGATTCAAGGCCTTTGGAACCACGGCCCTGAAAACTGATAAAGGCTGGGTGATAAACGGCAAAAAAATCTTTGCCTCCCTGTCCGGCCATGCTGATTATTACGGTGCGCTATGCACTGAACTTGCCGATGAAAAGGCCCCGCACAGCCGCCGCAATACCATGTATATCGCAATTCCGGCAGATGCAGGGGGGGTGCGTGTCGAGGGGGAGTGGGATCCGCTTGGCATGCGCGGCACGGTTTCACGCACATTGATCTTTGACAATGTTGAGGTGCCGCGGGAGGCCCAGCTGATGCCCGCTGGCATTTACCCGCAGGCAGCCAGCCGCTGGCCACATATGTTTATGACCCTGACCCCCAGCTATATGGGTATTGCACAGGCCTGTTATGATTTCACGGTCGCTTACCTGCGCGGTGAAATTGAGGGTATGCCGCCGGTGAAAAGGCGGATGTATCCAACCAAGCAGCTGGCCGTGGCACAGATGCGGCTGATGCTGGATCAGACAAAGGCGCTGTGGTTTCAGGCTATTTCCGAGGCCCGGCCTGATCCCGCCCCGGACAGCCTTATGCGCGCCTGGTCAGCACAGCATACGGTGATGGAAAATGCCAATGCACTGGCCCAGTTGGCAATCAGAACCTGCGGGGGACAGTCTATGCTGCGCGCCTTGCCGCTTGAGCGGCTCTACCGTGACAGCCGCTGTGGCTCATTGATGCTGCCATGGACGGCTGAGCTGTGTCTGGACATGCTCGGCAGGGCGGCATTGTACAAGCCGGGCGAAAGTGATGATGATTGACAGCTGGATTGACACAGCTGCCCGCAGCCACCCGCAAAAGACAGCCGTGATCTTTGACGGCGTGGAAACCAGCTATCAGCAGATGGCACAGTTGCTCGGGCATTATGCGGGTCTGCTTTACAGACAGGGGGTACGGCGTGGCGGGCGGGTTGCCTATCTCGGCCTCAATCATCCGGATATATTTATTCTGCTTTTTGCCTGTGCGCGCCTGGGGGCTGTTTTTGTGCCTGTGAACTGGCGCCTGTCGGCGCAGGAAATCACGGATATTCTTCATGATTGCACGCCCCAGCTGGTCATCCATGACAGTGACTTTGCCGATCTGGCTGCCTGCCTGGCAGAAAAAGGCGGTGATTTTGCAGTTCTGTCATCAGATCAGCTGGCTTTTGCAGAGATGCTGGCTGTTACCGGTGAACAGGAAAATAAAGGTATGGCTGATGAGGCAGTTCTGCTGGTCTATACCTCGGGTTCCACTGGCCGGCCCAAGGGTGTGCTGCTCAGCCAAAAGGCGCTCGCTGCGAACGCAAGGATGAGCATTGATGCCCATCAGATGCAGGCCAGTGACCGGGTAATTTGTGTTTTGCCGCTGTTTCATGTCGGTGGATTGAATATTCTTGCAACACCTGCATTCAGCATTGGTGCCACTGTTATACTGCACCGCAGCTTTGATGCTGGAACCTGTTTGAGAGACTGCGCGAACGCAGAGCTGATCATCACAGTGCCGACAATTCTAAAGCGGCTGACAGAGCATGATGACTGGCCGCATAGCGGACTTGGCCGGCTGCGGACAATTTCCATTGGATCAACAGATGTGCCGCTGGAGCTTATAGAGTCTGTCCATCAGCGCCATGTGCCGGTGATACAGATATATGGTGCCACAGAAACTGCCCCCATAGCTGTCTATCAGCAGATAGACGAGGCCTTTGAGAGCGCCGGGGCCATCGGGCGGCAGGGCTGTGCCTGTGAAATTGAGATAAGACGCGCAGATGGCAGCCGTGCTGAGACAGGCGAGGCGGGCGAAATTTGCGTGCGCGGAGATAATATTCTGCTTGGCTACTGGCAGGATGAGGAGCAGAGCCGTCAGGCGATAAGACAGGGCTGGTTTCATACAGGTGATGTTGGATTAATGGATGCGGCCGGTCTGTTCTGGTTTGTTGACCGCATTAAACATGTCATCATATCTGGCGGCGAGAATATTTATCCGGCAGAAATTGAGCGCGTGCTGCGCCAGCATCCGCAAATTGGGGAAGTGGCTGTTGTCGGACGCGCTGATAAAGAATGGGGAGAAGTTCCGGTTGCTGTTGTCGGCGGTGGGCAGGTAATTGACACTGCAGAGTTGTTTCGCTTTTTGCAGGGGCGTCTGGCCCGCTATAAACAGCCGCGTGAGATTTGCTTTGTTGACCAGCTGCCGCGCAATACCATGGGAAAAATTGTTGTAGCAGAGGTTAAGGCCCTTATTGCCGGCACGCCTACATCATAGAAGGCAGGAGCAGGGCAATCGACGGCACGAGTGCCAGAATAATCAGCCGCAATATATCTGCGCACCAAAACGGTGTCACCCCCTTGAATATGGTCTGGATAGAGACATCCCTCAGTACCCCTTTCAGGACAAAAACATTCAGCCCGATTGGCGGGGTTATCAGGCTTATTTCCGTGACCACGACAACCAGAATGCCAAACCAGACCAGATCAAAGCCAAGGCTTTCAACAAGCGGGGCAAAAATAGGCACGGTGAGCAGAATCATCGACAGGGATTCAAACACACATCCCAGCGCAAGATAAATCAGCAGGATAATGAAAATCACCCCAAGCGGTGAGACATCAAATGATGTCACGATAGAGATCAGCGCATCTGGCAAACCGGCCCGATTGACAAAATTTGAAAAGATAAGCGCACCGAATAAAACTGTAAACAGCTTGGCGGTGGTTGATGCCGCTTCCAGCAGGACATCCATCAATGTTCTGAAATTAAGGGCCCCGCGCATCCAGGTCAGCAGCATGGCCCCGCCAGCCCCTGTGCCCGCTGCCTCAGTCGGGGTGAACAGGCCGGTATAAATGCCGCCAATGACAAAAATAAACAGCCCCAATGTTGCCCAGACATCCTTTAAGGCCAGCAGCCTGTCTGTCCAGCTTGTCCGATCCCCTGCCGGGCCGGCATCCGGATTGCGGGTTACAACAAACAGAACCGCACCGATATAGAGCAGAACGCCTAGAATGCCCGGCAGTATGCCGGCAACAAACAGCTGGCCAACAGATTCCTCTGTCATCAGCCCGTAAATCACCAGTATGACGCTGGGCGGAATCAGGATGCCCAGTGTTCCGCCCGCAGCAATAGAGGCGGTGGCCAGCGTGTCATGATATTTATAACGCCGCATTTCCGGCATTGACACTTTTGACATGGTTGCCGCGGTCGCCAGAGACGAGCCGCAGATGGCGGAAAACAGGCCACAGGCCACAATCGTTGACATGGCAAGCCCGCCGCGCCGGTGCCCAAGAAATACATAAGCTGCACGATACAGCTCTTTTGCCATGCCGCCGCGTTCCACCAGCAGACCCATAAGAATAAACATGGGCAGCACAGACAGGCCATAATTCTGGCCAGCATCTATAACCAGCCGCCCGGCATTGGAAATGGCAGCCCGGTAACTGGAGAGTTCAGCAAAGCCGACGGCCCCGACAAGCCCCAGCGCAAAGCCAAGCGGCATCCGCAAAAAGGCAAGGATGAGAATGGCGGCAAATCCGATTAAAGACGCGATCACGACAGGGCTCCGATTATTTTATTCTGGCGCGTTTGTGGGCTGCTGGTAAATGCCGGGGCGCAGCAGCATCTGAATGACGCGCAAGCCAAGGAAAACAGATGAAAGACAGACAGATCCGGTGATCAGGCTGACGGTGAGATTACGCGGAATATGCAGATAGAT
>JAYPEG010000054.1:7495-10761 GCA_038125645.1 Alphaproteobacteria bacterium | reverse complement strand
CCAGCAGGACAGCGGCCTGTTCATCTATAACTGGCGGGCCGTCATGGAACAGCCAAGCAGCCATCGCGTCAAGTTCAGTCAGTGTTTGGGCACGCTGTGTCAGCAAGGGCATCAGTGCCGTCAGCCATTTTTTTGTCTGTGCTGATATGGCTGTGTCCCTGCGGCGGCTGATCAGCAGGTCTGCCAGATCTCCAGCCTGTTTGTTACGCAGCCAGTGGTTATTGACTGATTTCAGCTTGTCGAAATCAAAGCGTGAGGGGCTCCTGCCGATATGTGTACCATCAAACCATTTTACGGCCTGTTCCAGGCTGAACAGCTCATCATCGCCATGCGACCAGCCAAGGCGGGCCAGATAATTCACCATGGCTTCTGGCAGATAACCCATTTCACGCCACGCATCAATGCCAAGTGCACCATGGCGCTTTGATAATTTAGCCCCGTCCGGGCCGTGAATGAGCGGAATATGTCCAAATACTGGCACATCCCATCCGGCAGCCTGATAGATATGATACTGGCGAAAGGCGTTGTTAAGGTGGTCATCACCCCTGATTACATGGCTGATATTCATATCGTGGTCATCAACAACAACAGCCAGCATATAAGTGGGGGTGGCATCGCTGCGGAGCAGGATTAAATCATCAAGCTGATCGTTCTGCACATTGACTTTGCCCTGTACCATGTCAGCAATTTCAGTCTGGCCTGTATCCGGCATCCTCAGCCTGACGGTAAAGGGTTGGCCGTGCGGGCCATCGCCATTGTGGCTGCGCCAGGGCGAACGCACAGGATCGCCGCTGCTCTGGGCTTTCTGGCGCAAATCTTCAAGGTCTTCGGGCGTCAGGAAACATTTATAGGCCGTCCCGCGCTCCAGCATAGCAAGGGCAACCTGCCTGTGCCGCTCAGCATTCGCGGACTGCAGTACAGCCGGGCCGTCGCCGGTAAGGCCCAGCCAGTCGAGCCCGTCATAAATCGCGTCAATCGCCTCAGCTGTAGAGCGTTTTCTGTCAGTGTCCTCAATCCGCAGGCGGTAGCTGCCACCATGGTGGGCAGCAAATAAATAATTGAATAAGGCCGTTCTGGCCCCGCCAATATGCAGATAGCCGGTCGGTGAGGGAGCAAAGCGGGTGATAACGCTCATCTTTTATTAACCTGTCTGTTGTATGATGGCCTGATTTACAACTGTTGTTGGGGGGTATAGCATGAACCGGCTGAAAAGGGCACTCCAAAGCACAAAAATATCACCGGCCGGCACAATGCTCTGGGCGACCCTGCTGATTGCCTTTGGAATCTTTCTCAGCAACTCTCTGGTGTTTCCGGCATACAGCGTGTTCCTTGCCGGTCTGCCCGCCTGTATTGCCATCATATTTTGCCTGTGGCTTGGGCGCACGGGGCTGGCAGAGGTGCTGCGTCTGCTGCTGACCGCCCTGTTGTTTGTGTCAGCTGGGGTGACGGCAAACAGTTTTCAGCTTGCCAGCCAGGCCCAACATGTTCTGTCTGCCCCGGCAACAGGCAGGATTGTCGCCAGGGTGCAGTCAGTTCAACTGCGCCCGGATGAGTGTATGCGCGTGACAGCAAGGATGATCAGTACTGACACGCCTGCATTTGAAAGCCTGTCCCTCATCAGGGTTACAATGGCCCGGCACAATATCAGGGCTGGGACGCAGATCACCGCAGATGTGCGCCTGTTTCCTTTGTCCCTGCCGGCATTTGGCGGCCGGCCTGATTATGGATGCCAACACTATATGGCCGGGCTGTCTGCCAGCGGCTTTGTGTTGGCGCTTATTGGCCATAATGATGCAGACAGCAGAACGGCTGGTGAGCGGTTGCATAATTGGCGCACGGATTTTGCTGCGCGTCTGCACACCGCCATGCACCCACAGCCCGGCAGTATTGCAGCGGCGCTGCTGGTCGGGGTGCGCGGCCATGTCTCACAGAAATTATATGACAGTTTTCGTGATTCAGGTCTTGCACATCTTCTGGCGATCTCTGGTCTGCATATGGGATTGTTCTGTTTTTCTGTCTATGGCGGTCTGCGTGCTGTTATGGCATTGACACCGGGCCTTGCCCAGCGCCTTTCTGTGCACAAGCTGGCAGCCATCCTGTCAATTCTGGCGGCAGCACTTTATTTATGTCTGTCAGGTTTTCCTGTATCTGCCATCCGTGCCTTTTTGATGGCAGCTGTTGTCATTCTGGCGGTTCTGGCAGATCGCCAGGCAATTAGTGTACGTAATCTGGCGCTGATTGCCATTGTGATGATCCTGGCTGAACCGTCACTGATTTACACAGCTGGTTTTCAACTCTCTTTTCTGGCCAGCTTTGCCATTATTACTGTGCTTGACAGCTTTCGCCGGGCAGAATTTCCCAGCCGTTTTATCCGCTGGTTCAGCTTTATGATTGTCAGTTCCGCCTGTGCCAGTATCATCACTGTCCCGGTTATAGCCTATCATTTTGCCCATTTCACACCCTGGGGCGTGCTGGCCAACATAATGGCCATTCCTTTGACAGGTCTGTTTATCATGCCAGCCGGCATTATCGTCCTGATAGCCGGGGTGACTGGCATCGACAGTCTTTTTAACCTGTCGGTCTGGCTGATGGGGCTGCCTTTGTATCTGCTGATATTTCTAACTGATAATATTGCCGCTCTGCCCTATGCCGGCATCTGGATGAAGCCGCCTGCTGCTGCATTTATCATGGTCTTTGCCGCTCTCAGCCCTGTTGCCCGCACCAGCAACAAAAAGCTGGCAGGCGTGTGTCTGCTGGCAATCACAGCAATGGTGACTGTATGGGTAGCACAGCCTGTGCCCGTAGCAGTGCTTTTGAAAAATAGACAGCAGATTATTCTGGCAGTATGCCAGGCGCCCGGGCATTTCATTGCCAGCCGCCCCCTTCCTGCCTTTTGGCATGACCATATTAGACTGGTGATGGGCAGCGGCAATTTTACCTCACTTTCCTGCCGCAGCCTGTGTAAGGTAACAGACGCTAAAGGGCGGCATTTTGTTATTGTCCAGCATGGTTCAGCGCTCAGCCAGGCGTGCAGGATAGAGGCTGATTACCTGGTCACTGCAATACAGCCACGCTATCCCTGCCGTGCGCCGCAGCAGGTTATCACAGCTGCGCTGCACCCAGCTGAACGCTGGCTGATTTATGAACAGAACAGCCGCCACCATATCCGCACAAATCTGGCCCCGATGAACAGTTTTACCAGACAGACCGGCCGCGGCCAGCGATCCCGGCACTGATAGCAAAAAAGCCTAATACCGCCTGATAAG
>JAYPEG010000054.1:1704-7485 GCA_038125645.1 Alphaproteobacteria bacterium | reverse complement strand
GATAAGACCGGTCAGCTTGCCTTGAATCCGCACCTTGTCGGTTTCAAAATAGCGTGTTTCATAATGGGTGTTTGCTGGTTCCAGCGCAATTCTGCCAGGCTCACGCCGGAACGTTTTCAACGTGGCTTCATGCTCTTCTATCAGTGCGACCACGATATCCCCGCTATTGGCCGTGTCGGTGCGCCGGATAATGACTGTGTCCCCGTCATGAATGCCAGCATCAATCATTGAATCCCCGACTATCTCAAGGGCGAAATGCTCTCCGCCCGATACCAGCGCGTCAGGAACGCTCAGATAGCTTGACGGATCGGACAGCGCCTCAATCGGCGTTCCCGCAGCAATACGCCCCAGCATAGGCAGCTCAACCACAGCCCCGCCGGTGTCCTGCGTGCTGAATTCAGCATGAATGACATTTGAGGGGCTGGCCGCCGCGCCCGGATGGCGCAGAATCTCAATCGCCCGGGCCCGGTTTGCCAGCTTGCGGATATAGCCGCGTTCCTCAAGCGCAGAGAGCAGGCGGTGAATACCTGATTTACTGGCCAGGCCGACCGCTTCGCGCATTTCATCAAATGAGGGTGATATATTATGACGGGCCTGATGGTCTGTCAGAAAGCTCAAAAGCTGATGCTGCTTTGCTGTAAGCATTTTTTCGTTTCCCTTTCGGGCTTTGTTTCAATGTTCTGTTTATGTTCTAATACAGAAAAAAGAACAAAGCAAGAAAATTTGACTGTTTCAGTGCGTGTAGTCTAGAATCTGTCCGGCAGCGGCAGAACCGGGACGCTGCTGCCGGCCTTTGCAGCAGGGGCAAGGGGCGGGCGGATGATAAGAATATCCGCAGCGCTGAAATTACGGAGCATGGATGAATCCTGCCGGCCAAAGGGGCGGGCCATCAGCTGGCCGTTCTCATCGCGGATAATCCGGGCACGGATATAATCCTGTCTGCTGTCATTTTCGGGCAGGGCGCTGGCAAGCCTCATGTGCGACACAGCTGCTTTGTCTGTCATTCCGGTCAGGGCGTGGATGAGAGGGCGCACAAACACAAGGCTACAGACCCCGGCTGAAACCGGATTGCCGGGCAGTCCAAGAAACATCATTTTGCGCCAGTGACCAAAGACAAGTGGTTTTCCCGGCCGCATGGCAATGCGCCAGAACCCCAGATCGCCTGCCTCATTACTGGTAATGTCGCTGACAATATGATCATGTGTGCCGACCGAGGCCCCGCCAGTTGAAATAAGCAGATCAAAGATGCCATGGGCTGATACAGCCTTTTCAAGGGCTGCTGTCAAAGCGCCCTTTTTATCCTTTATGATCCCCAGGTCAATCGGCCGCGCCCCGGCCGCGCGCAGCATATGCAGCAAAAATACAGAATTGGAATTAACCAGCTCGCCCTTTTTTGGTGCCTGTCCGGCTGGCACCAGCTCATCACCGCTTGACAGAATGCCAACAACTGGCTGCCTTCTGACGGGCAGGCGATCATGTCCGGCCAGCGCAGCCAGGGCCAGATGGCGGGCGGCCAGCTGTGTGCCGGCTGGCAAAATGACGTCATTTTTCTGGAAATCCAGGCCCTGCGGGCGCACAAACTGGCCTTTTTTAACGGCCTCATTTGCTGTCAGCGCTGCGTCTGTGCAGCTGCTATCCTCCTGTAACAGAACGCTGTCAGCTCCCTCTGGCAAATGTGCGCCGGTAAAAATTCTTACAGCCTGCCCGCTCTCCAGCCTGCCGGTAAAAACGTGACCGGCTGCAGATTCCCCGATGACGGTAAAGCTGGTTCCGGCTGGATAACTGTCAGCGCCCAGTGCCAGTGCATATCCGTCCATGGCGGATACCGGGGCGGGCGGATTATCAAAACAGGCATACAGATCAGCTGCCAGTACACGCCCGCCTGCCTCATCCAGGACACAGCTTTCAGACGGCATCAGGCGGGCGGCCCCAATAATTGCCGCCAGCGCCTCTGCAACAGGCTTAAGCGCTGTCATCAGCATCAAAGCGGCCGGATTTGCCGCCTGATTTGTGAATCAGCCTGATATGTTCAATCACCATGGCCTTGTCTATTGCCTTGCACATATCATAGACAGTAAGCGCCGCCACGCTCACAGCCGTCAGCGCTTCCATCTCTACCCCTGTTTGTCCGTTCAGTCTGCAGTCAGCTTGTATATCAACGCTCTGTTCCCTGTCGTTCAGTATCAGCTGGACATCAACATGGCTGAGGCTGAGGGGATGGCAGAGCGGAATTAAATCGCTGGTTTTTTTTGCCCCCATAATTCCTGCAAGCTGGGCAACTGACAGCACATCCCCTTTTTTTAGGCCTCTTTGTTTGATGCGCGCAAATGTTTCTGGGGCCATGCGGACGCGACCGGCCGCAACGGCTGTTCTGTCCGTCAGCTGCTTGGCGCCGACATTCACCATCTGCGGGCGGCCGTCATTTGTAAAATGGGTTAAATCAGCCATTATCATGCCTCAATGCCATCATATCTGCATTTAATCTAGTGTGCGGGCAGCGGGTCGGCCAGTATTGCGGCTGTTGCAGCGGCAACATCCTGCTGGCGCATCAGGCTCTCACCAATCAGGAAACAGCGTGCCCCGGCATTTGCCATCTCATGCAGGTCAGCCCGGGTAAACAGCCCGCTCTCAGCCACAGCTGTCTTTTCAGCCGGCAGTAGCGGCAACATAGCCTTGCCGACCTCAAGCGAGATTTCCATTGTTTTCAGATTGCGGTTATTAATGCCCATAAGCGGAGACCGCAGCAAAGAGGCGGCTTCTATCTCTGCTGCATCATGCACCTCTATTAAAACATCCATGCCAAGTTCCAGTGCCGCAGTTTCAAGCTCATTTGCCTGCTGGGCGCTGAGAGCCGCCATGATCAGCAGGATACAGTCAGCCCCTAATGCGCGGCTGTGCAGAATCTGCATCGGGTCAATCATAAAATCCTTGCGAAGCACAGGCAGGCTGACCGCCTGGCGTGCCTGAACAAGATAATCATCTGCACCCTGAAAATAAGTGACATCTGTCAACACAGATAAACAGGCCGCCCCGCCAGTCTCATAGGCGCGCGCCAGTACAGCCGGTTCGAAATCTGCCCGGATCAGCCCTTTGGATGGAGAGGCCTTTTTCAGCTCTGCTATCAGCCCATAGCCCGCGGCAGATGAACGCTGCAAAGATGCAGCAAAGCCACGCGGGGCAGGGGCCTGGCGCGCCTGCGCTTCCAAATCTGTCCAGCTGAAGCGGCGGCGCAATGCGGCAACCTCGACCCTCTTTGTTTCATTTATTTTATCAAGAACAGTAGGCATTTATTTGTAAAAGCTATGCTTTATGGGCGTTTGTTGTTGTGATTAACCTGTCAAGAGCTGCATTGGCCGCCCCGTTGTCAATGGCTGTGCGCGCCCTAGTGAATGCTGTGTTCATATCACTTTCATGGCCGGCTGCGACCAGTGCGCCCGTAGCATTGAGCAGGACAATATCACGGTAAGGGCCGGTTTCACCAGCCAGCAGGCGGCGCAGGGCCCTGGCATTGTAATCACTGTCCCCACCTTTGAGGTCATCAAGGCTGGCTGCCGGCAAGCCCAGATCAGCCGGGTTCAGCGTGAAACTGTCAATTCTGCCTTTATTCAGGCTGACTATCTGGTTGGGGCCAGTTGTGCTCAGCTCATCAAGGCCGTCCGCCCCATGCACGACCCAGGCATATTGCGTGCCCAGCCGGTCAAGGGCCTCGGCAAATGGCCGCAGCCAGTGGGCGTCATAGCTGCCGACAAGGATGCGTTTCACAAGCGCGGGATTGGCAAGCGGGCCCAGAAGATTGAAAATTGTCCGCACGCCCAGCTCAGCGCGCACAGGCCCGACATGCCGCATAGCTGAATGATGGCGCGGGGCCATGAGAAACACAACATTGGCTGTTTTCAGCGCGTCTTCCAGAGCAGAGAACGGACAGTCCATGTCAATGCCAAGCGCGCTCAGCACATCAGCTGCCCCGCTCTTTGACGAAACAGCCTTGTTTCCATGTTTGGCTACTGGAATGCCGGCACCGGCAACAACCATTGCTGCTGCGGTGGAAATGTTATAGGTGCCGACAGAGTCCCCGCCTGTGCCCACGATATCCATGGTTTCCTCAGGGGCATCCAGAATCAGCGCCTTTGCCCGCAATGTGGCCGCACCGGCAGCTATATCAACTGGGGTTTCACCGCGCATGCGCAGACTGACAAGAAAGCTGGCCATCTGCACCGGGCTGGCATTGCCTTCCATGATCTCATCAAAGGCAGAACGCATCTGCGCATCATCCAATATGGCCCCGTCAATGATCTGGCGGGTGATTTTCTGTAAGATATCAGACATGGATTTGATCCGGGAATTTTTCATCCAGCCGCAGCAACTGGCCCTCCAGAGAGTTCATTTTATCCTCATCAGGCAGATTATTAAGACCGGTTTTTGCAAGAAACGCGCGCAACAGGCGATACCCCCCGGCAGAGGCGATGGATTCAGGGTGAAACTGAACGCCGTATATTGGCAGGTCTCTGTGCTGTACCCCCATGATTTTATCATCATCAGTGCGGGCCGTGACATTCAGGCAGTCAGGCAGGCAGCTCTCATCAATTATCAATGAATGATACCGGGTGACTACAAAACGCTCTGGCAGGCCGGAAAAGAGTCCCTGGCGTTCATGTGTGATATAGGATAATTTGCCGTGCATTGGCGGGTCTATACGGGTCAGGCGGCCGCCAAAGGCTGTGCCTACGGCCTGATGGCCAAGACAGACACCAAATATGGGCAGCTTTAAGGGCGCTGCTTTTTTGATCAGCTCCTCTATCATGCCTGCCTGTGCCGGAACGCCGGGCCCGGGCGAGAGAACCAGCCCCTCAGGCTTGCGGGCCAATACATCATCTGCGCTCATGCTGTCATTGCGGATCGTTTCAACCTCAGCCCCCAGATCAGACAGGAAATGCCATAGATTCCAAGTGAAACTGTCATAATTATCAATCAAAATGATCATTGCTGCTGCCGGGGCGTCTCAGGTTAGGATGAGCCTGTTTCATCGTCAGTTTCATTACGCAGGAAAGCGCGCCGCCATTGCGGTGCCTGCGCCAATCCCGCAAGGTTATAATCACTCTTTGATGGCCGGTCAATAAAAAGCCCCGGCAGTTCAGATCAGCCAGACAGTCAATTCAAGATACGGTAAAATAATACCTTATTTTTATTTTATTGAAATTAATGAATTATTTTGGATTTAAGAAAATTTAAAGACTTGATTTTTCCCTACTGTTGCTGTAACTATGCGCCTCGTTGCGTCAGTGCGGGGCTGGATAATTTTCTGTCTCGCAGGATGGACGCAGAGTCAAAGCTGTTCTGGAGCGAATATAATGCCTTTACCACGTACCTATGTGGCAACGCCGAAGGATATCACCAAGAAATGGATTCTTGTTGATGCTCAGGATGTTGTGCTGGGTCGTCTGGCGTCTGTGCTGGCGATGCGTCTGCGCGGCAAGCACAAGCCTGACTATACCCCAAATATGGATTGCGGTGATCATGTGATTGTGATCAATGCTGAGAAAGTCAAACTGACCGGCAATAAGCGCAGCCAAAAGACCTATTACTGGCATACCGGCTATCCCGGCGGTATCAAGTCACGCACTGCTGACAAGCTGCTTGACGGCCGCTTTCCAGAGCGGGTGATAGAAAAAGCGGTTGAGCGTATGGTGCCGCGCGGGCCGCTTGGCCGCAAGGTCATGTCGCATCTGCATATTTATGCCGGTGATGCCCATCCCCATGAAGCCCAGCAGCCAGAAATCCTGG
>JAYPEG010000054.1:0-1694 GCA_038125645.1 Alphaproteobacteria bacterium | reverse complement strand
AACCCAAAGAATAAGAGGTAGTCATGGCTGAAGAGACAAATCAGACAGAAGAGACAGGCATGGCAGCCCTTGAGGCTATTGCTGAGCCGACTGTTATAGAAACAGCGGCCCCTGCCGAGCCTGAAATTGATAATCATGGACGTGCCTATGCAACTGGCAGGCGCAAAAACGCTGTTGCCCGTGTGTGGCTGAAGCGGGGCTCAGGCCGGATCACTGTCAATGGCCGTGATGTCAGTGTTTATTTTGCCCGTCCGGTGCTGCAGATGATTTTGCAGCAGCCTTTTGAGGCCGCAGAGCGTGCGGATGAATTTGATGTGGTTGCCACTGTTGTTGGCGGCGGCCTGTCCGGCCAGGCTGGTGCCGTGCGCCATGGGATCAGCCGCGCCCTGACTAATTTTGAGCCGGGCCTGCGTCCTGCCCTCAAGGCTGGCGGCTTTATGACCCGTGACCCGCGTGTTGTTGAGCGTAAGAAATACGGCAAGGCAAAAGCCCGCCGCAGTTTCCAGTTCTCAAAGCGCTGATACAGACAATTTCAAACGCCTTTTCAAAACGAGCGCTCACAGCCGTCAGCGCTTGTTTTTTTTAACTGCCTTTGCGGTAATAATGGCACGCAATAAACGCCCTTGAACAGATGGCAGGGCAGGTTGTCTGCATAGCTGTAATGGGTAATGACGTTATCGGTGGCAGGCACGCGCCGCCCCCGTTGCTGATGCTGTGCCATGTCACAGGGGACTGGCTGCTGTATTCAGGTTTTTCCATTCTATTTTCAGATTGCTGACCCAGTTCCCGAAGAATTCCTTGTTTTGTTTTGCCGTAACGGTTCCGCCCATCTTTGAATAGAAATCAATAGCTCTTTTATTGTCCTCAAAGACCCACAGATGGGCAGAATTATAGCCTCTGTCCAAAAGCGTTATGAAAGCCTGTCTGAATAAAGCAGACCCAATTCCCCGGCCCCTGAAAGAAGGCAGCATATGAAAATTGTCGATGAAGGGGTCATTTTCGCACCAGACAGCGATGAAGCCGATAACAGTGCCCCGGTTTTCTGCAACCATTACAACATCCCGCCCTGTGAGGCGTTGCTGCTGCCAGCGCTGCCTTAAGTCTTCTGCAACTCGCGCTTTCAGATAGTCTTCTGGCAACATGCCGGCATAGGTATTTTTCCTGCTTGCTGAATGAATAGCCGAGATTGCCTCTTTGTCAGCCGGTACCGCGTGTCTGTAAATTACTGTCATCACACCAGCCCCTTTGATATTTCACTGCAGAAATGCAGAACGCTTCAGTCGTTCACTAACAGGTAATGGGTAACAGGTAATGGGTGAAAAATAATCCAATTCTCAGGATTTCATTTCTTGCAGGAAATTATATATTATCATTCTGAATAATGAAATATCTTGATATTTTTTTCTGTTAATAGTTGTAAAACATACTGTAATTTTTCTTCCTCCCATTCTGTGAGGGCCTGCTGCTTCACAGCTGTATGTTATGGCTGTTCTTAACCAGGCATGAGAGGAGATGCCTTGTTTGTCCGTTGCCTTCGCCCCGTCTTTAGCCCCGTCATTTGGCCCAGCTTTTGTTTTGGCCCCATCTTTTGTTTTGGCACAGCACTTAACAGATGCTAGCGTTTCTTTATGTCCTGTTCTGGTGAGGAAATTATTGATTTTGTGCCGCCGCCGCGCCCTTCTGGCCTTGTTCTT
>JAYPEG010000053.1:0-11025 GCA_038125645.1 Alphaproteobacteria bacterium | reverse complement strand
ATGGTGCTGCTAGCGTGATTCGAACACGCGACCTCACCCTTACCAAGGGTGCGCTCTACCGCTGGAGCTATAGCAGCACTTGAGGCTATCTCTATATCACAGGCAAATGGGGGTCAAGGGTGTGTTCACTTTTTGACAGGGCTGTGTTCACCTTGAGGGCTGTATTGGTATTAAAGGTTTAGCACAATTTAAGTATCTTTTGATCTTTTGAGGCGTAAATTTTGACCTGCAAAATCCATTTATAATTTTCAGCAGAACTTGTCCACTGACAGGCTCTCTAGACACCTTAGAATGTTGATTTAATTCATTCATCATAGCATCAGCTGATACAAGCCGGCTCTCTTATATTCAATGTATGATTCAAATCTCAACCATTCATGTTTGTGCTTTTGAAGCACGCATGTGCTATCAAAGTTTATTTGTCCTCTATTGCGACTGCGGATTGGGACAATGAGAACTAGGCCATTTTCATTAATATCGCTACACACAACGTGAAGATGCTTTAGGTCTGGCCTATGATAAGTGCCGGATAGCAACAAGAAAGTATCAGACTGAAACAGAATCAAGAAAAAACGACCGTCCTAGCGCTGCTGCTTTTTCCACCGGGGGTGGAAAAATGGCCTGTCATTTGCCTTTGCGAGCGCCGGGCGGCCCCTGATATGGTCGGCTGCCTTTTCACCTGTCATCACAGACGGGGCATTGAGATTGCCGTTGGTGATGCGCGGAAACACAGAGGCATCAGCACAGAACAGCTGGTCTGTGCCAATGACCCGGCAATCGGGGCTGACCACGGCCATTGGATCATCAGCACGGCCCATCTTGCAGGTGCCGCAGGGATGATAGGCGGATTCAGCCTCTGAACGGATAAAGTCATCAAGCGCGGAATCACAGACGGCCCCGGCACCGGGCTGTATTTCATGATCATAATAGGAGGCGAGCGCGGGCTGCTGCAGAATTTCCCGGGTCAGTCGCAGGGTCTTTCTGAAATCCGGCAGGTCATCAGGATGGGACAGATAGTTGAATTTGATTTCCGGGGCAATAGACGCATATTTGCTGCGAATATGCACATGCCCGCGTGATTGTGAGCGCATCGGCCCGACATGCAGCTGAAATCCATGGCCGGCCGCCGGGGCCTGTCCGTCATAGCGGATCGCAACCGGCAGGAAATGATATTGAATATCAGGATAGGCAATGCCCGCGTCAGATCGGATGAAGCCGAGCGTTTCAAACTGGTTGGAGGCACCAATGCCGGTCTTGAACAGCAGCCACCGCAGCCCGATAAGGGTCTTGGACACAGGATTGAGATAGCGGTAAAGCGTAACCGGTTGTCTGCAGGCGATCTGGAAATAGACCTCCAGATGATCCTGCAGATTTGCGCCCACACCCGGCCGGTCTGCCAGAACATCAATGTCATTATTTTTCAGCAGCGAAGCCGGCCCAATACCAGAGCGCTGCAACAGCGCCGGGCTGGCAATCGCGCCGGCAGACAGAATTACCGCCCGTCTGGCGCGAAATCTGATTTCCTGTCCCCTGCGTCTGGCAATGATGCCGCGTGCACAGCGGCCCTCAAAAATGATTCTGTCTGCCAGGGTGCGGGTGAACAGGCTGACATTGCCGCGATCTAAGGCCGGACGCAGATAAGCAGATGCGGTTGACCAGCGCCGGCCGTTCCAGACGGTCATGTCGGCATGGCCGAAACCTTCCTGGCGCTGACCGTTATAGTCAGCAGTAGCCTAATAACCCGCCTGTTGGGCAGCGCTGACAAAAGCATCATGCAAAGGGTTGTCACGCGGCCCGCGTGTGATATGCAGGGGCCCGTCGGTTCCGCGCCAGCCCGCCTCACCATCTAGGGCAGTTTCCATACGCCTGAAATAGGGCAGGACATCGGCAAAAGACCAGCCCGTCGCCCCGGTTTCCTGCCAATGATCATAATCGCCCGCATGGCCGCGCACATAAATCATGCCGTTTATGGATGAGGAACCGCCAATGACCTTGCCGCGTGGACAGACCAGCTGGCGCCCGTTCAGGCTGGCTTCGGCCTCGGCGCGGTATCCCTAGTCATAAAGGCGCATATTCATTGGATAGGACAGTGCCGCGGGCATCTGAATAAAGGGCCCGGCATCACTGCCGCCATATTCAATTACCGCGATGCGGGCCTCCTTGTCCTTACCCAGCCGGTAAGCTATCGCAGACCCGGCAGACCCGGAGCCGACAATGACATAGTCAAATTCAAGGGGCTGGGGCCCGTATTTATTCAAAAAACGCATGACACCAAATGTAAGGCGGGAAATGTTAAAGGGGAAGG
Organism: Alphaproteobacteria bacterium; assembly: GCA_038125645.1. GTDB lineage: Bacteria > Pseudomonadota > Alphaproteobacteria > Puniceispirillales > Puniceispirillaceae > JADHLI01. Next base: position 8,720 of record JAYPEG010000053.1, on the reverse strand, counting down.
GCCTGGCATGACATGACAGTCACATAGGCCCTGTCTTTTTTTTTAAAGACGCACCAGAAAACGCACCAATGCCTGTACAGGCTTGCTGAACAGCCGGTCAGAGAAAAACGCCCCGGCCGCCCTCTTTGAGGCTTCAGACCAGCTGGGATAGGGGGCGATGGCTGCTGCCATGGATGACAGTTTCAACCCTGATGAGATGGCCAGTGTCCAGCTGTGAATCATCTCTCCTGCATGCGGGGCCAGAATACTGGCCCCCAATATCCGGCCGCGGCGGTCACTGACTATCCGCACCATCCCTTCTGTGCGGCGGGCGGCGCGCGCACGGTCATTTTCCGTGAGATGCCAGTCTGTGCAGCGCAGCTTTGCTGCCCCGTATTTTTTTATTGCCTCTGGCCAGCTCAGCCCAACCTGTGCCAGCTCAGGGTCTGTGTAGGTGACATAGGGAATGGCATTATCACGCACATAAGCAGGCAGTTTGAACAGAATATTTCTGATCACAATGCTGGCATGATAACTGGCAACATGGGTGAATTGATGGCGTCCGGCCACATCACCGACAGCATAGATACGCTTGTTTGATGACCGCAGACGCCGGTCAGTGATGATACCCTTGGCATCGAACTCAACCTTTGCTGCGGCAAGGTTAAGGGCCTCTATATTGGGTTTGCGTCCGGCCGCAACCAGCAGATGGCTGCCGCCGAGTGAGCTGCCATCTGCAAAATGAATCATAATCATCTCATCCTGCTGGCTTATCTGGGCAATGCGCGCCTGTTCAATCAGTCTTATGCCTTCATCCTCAAGCTGCTTGACAAGGCGCCTTGCCAGCTCCGGGTCATCGCGTCCCATAACTGAGAATGCCTCTATCACGGTAACATCACAGCCAAGCCGGCGATGGGCCTGTGCCATTTCCATGCCGATGGGCCCGCCGCCGATGATCATCAGATGATCAGGGCGCGTCTGCAGATCAAAGATGGTTTCATTGGTCAAAAAGGGTGTGTCTGCCAGCCCGGGAACAGGCGGGGCCACCGGATAGGAGCCAGTGGCAATAACAAAATAGCGTGCATGCACCCGTATATCACCGGCAGCTGTTGATGCGATAACCTCATCCGGCTTTGAGAATTTTGCCTCTGCCTTGATAACAGTCACCCCCAGCGCACTGAAACGTTCTTCTGAATCATGCGGGGCAATGCCAGCGATTACATCCTGTATATGGGCCTTTACAGCCGCAAAATCAATTTCAGGCGCCGCCACGCTGATGCCCATTGCCGGATGGCCAGCGCGCGCGGTCTTGGCGATTTTGGCGGCCTCCAGCATCGCCTTTGACGGCACACAGCCTGTGTTCAGACAGTCGCCGCCCATTCTGCCACGCTCAATCAGAACCACACGCGCACCCATTTGAACAGCCCCGGCCGTCAGACTCAGCCCGCCAGAGCCGCCGCCAATAATACAGATATCAGATGTGATGGTGTCAGTTGTCATAGGATTTATACCCCTGTTTGTCCCTGATCCGCCTGATGAGGACAGGAATGAGTGATAACAGCCCCAGCGCTATCAGCGGGGCGATGATCTGCAGCTGTGTCAGAATAGACAAATCCGGCACATCGCCGCTGGCCAGCACATGTTCAAAGCTGCGGCCGGCCCAGACATAAATCGTTGTGCCCGGGGCAATGCCGATAAAGGTTGCCAGGGCAAATGCGCGCAGATTCATGCCAAGCAATGCCGGAACAATATTGACGACCCAGAACGGGGCTGCCGGTATCAGGCGCAGGGCCAGAAGATAGGAAAACGCATCCTTTTTAAATCCTGCCTCAAGACGGGCAATGAAACCGGTCGCCCGTTTGCGGAAAAAAGCAGACATAAAATTCTGTGCGGCAAGGAATACCAGACACGCCCCGGCCGTTGCCCCGGTGATAATAAGCAGCACAGACGGCCAGCCCAAAAGCGCCCCGCCCGCCAGCGTCAAAAGTGATGCAGCAGGCAATGACAGGGCCACGACAGCTGCATAGAGAACCATATAGCCAATCCAGCAGGCCAGCCAGTTCTGTTCCACCAGCACAGCCAGCTGCGAATAATTCTGTGCCAGCGCAGAGAATGAGAGATGGTGCCTAGCATCACTGACAAAAAACAGGACAAGCGCGGTAACCAGAATGACTGGCAGGATTAATTTTCTCATCACAAATGTCCTTTTTCTGCCATATTGCGCTGTCATTTTTCTGTCAGCTGCTGAAAATGGCCCGCCCCGCATGCACAGATATGAAAAAACCTAGTGTCATCATGTCTTTTGCGTTAAGTTTCCAGCCAGCTTAGTCATGATTAACAGTTATGAACAACCCATACAGATGAAGAATATATATCAGAATCAGCCCCCCCTGTCACAGGCAGGACAGGGCAGACAGGGCAGTGATTATGGCGGCTGACAAGCGCACCGGTAGCACGAAAAACAATCCGGCAACAGACCGCCAGACACGCCTGAATGCCGCCTTGCGTGATAATCTTCGCAAACGCAAACAGCAGCAGCGCGCGCGTTCAGCCAGAAGTGGAAGTGATAGCAGCATCAAGGATAAAGAGGGCCCTGCGTGATGGACAGTCTGGAAATAAATGGTGGTATCGCGTTGCGGGGTGAGATTGCGATCAGCGGGGCAAAGAATGCAGCATTGCCGCTTTTGGCAGCCGGTCTGATGACTGGTGGGCCAGAGCTGGTGATCAGCAATATGCCAGACCTGGCAGATACGCGCCTGATGATGGCACTGCTGCGGCATCTGGGGCTGGCAGCAGATTATGACGGCCAGACAGCCCGCCTCGGCGGGGCAGCAGCCAATCTGACCGCCTCTTACGAGCTGGTCAGCCAGATGCGTGCCTCGATTCTGGTGATGGGCCCGCTTCTGGCCCGCTATGGAGAGGCGCAGGTCTCATTGCCCGGAGGCTGTGCAATCGGCACCCGCCCGGTTGACCTGCATATCAGGGCCCTGCAGAAAATGGGCGCGGTTGTAGAGCTGGCAGACGGCTATGTCAGGGCGCGCGCGCCCAAGGGGCTGAACGGGGCGCGGATTATCTTTCCCTTTGTTTCTGTCGGGGCAACAGAAAATGCGCTGATGGCGGCCTGTCTCGCGCGTGGCCAGACACAGCTGGTTAATGCGGCCCGCGAGCCGGAAATTGTTGATCTTGCCGCCTGTCTGTCGGCAATGGGCGCAAAGATTGCCGGTGCGGGCACTGATGTGATCACAATAGACGGGGTTGCGGCACTCGGGGCTGCCCGTCATCAAGTTGTGCCAGACCGTGTTGAGGCGGGCTCTTATGCGATTGCCGCCGCAATGACAGGCGGCAGCCTGACCCTGACAGACATGTGCCCGCTGCATCTTGACAGCCTGTTTGAGGTTATGCGCCAATGCGGGATCAGCATTGACAGTGATGAGCGCTCAGTGCGCGTCAATGCGGATGGGGCCTATGACAGTGTCGATGTTCAGACCCAGCCGCATCCGGGCTTTCCCACTGATCTGCAGGCACAGTTCATGGCTATGATGTGTCTGGCAAAGGGAACAGCGCGCATATCAGAGACAATTTTTGAAAACCGTTTCATGCATGTGCCGGAATTGGTGCGTATGGGCGCTGATATTACCGTAGAGGGGCGAACAGCGATTGTCAGGGGACGCGCAGAATTGCTGGCCGCCCCGGTCATGGCAACAGACCTGCGTGCCTCTGTTTCGCTGGTACTTGCCGGACTGGCAACAAGGGGCACAACGACAGTCAGCCAGATATACCATCTTGACCGCGGCTATGCTGCGCTTGAGGAAAAGCTGACGGCCTGTGGCGCCCGGCTGCGGCGTATTTAGCCCGCAGCCTGTCACTGTAATGCATGAGGGATGGGATAATGCCTGAACAGCCGCCATTGAAATTACAGGCCCGCGAAAAAGACGATATCGTTACGATATCTGCCCTGCTGCAGGATGCGCTTGTTGCCGGCCATGACATGCAGTATCTGGCAGCCGACAAGAGCTTTGTTTTTCTTGTCAACCGCTATTGCTGGGAGCGTGCAGACAATGCGTCTGCCAGTTGCGGCACAAGAAGACTGTGCGGGGTCAATATCGGCCGGGTGACGGATGTGAAAAGACGCGGCCTGTCTGCGGACAGCGGGCAATTTTACAATTTGCTTGCAATAGAGTATGAAAGCGCTGACAAACGCCTTGTGCTGACTTTTTCTGGCGGCGGTGCGGTGCGGCTTGATGTTGCTGATCTGCATGTCATTGTGGCAGATGTTGCAAACGCCCATCCCAGCTTTGCGCGTCCTGAACATGACCATGATGACTGACCTCGCCACCCCCCCTTGTACAGGCATATATTTGGACAGGCATATAAATTTGTACAGGCATATATTTGGACAGGCACATATATAAAGCCAGTGCACAAGAGCGTAAAAGAATGCAGAGAACTGACAAGATTAAACAGGATATGATCCATGACCGTTAGTCCCGCCAAGTTGATTATGGCCCTGCCAAAGGGGCGGATACTCGATCAGGTTCTGCCAGTGCTGAAACAGGCCGGGCTTGAGCCCGAGCCAGCTTTTTTCAAAAGTGCAGAGAGGCGTCTTCGTTTTGCCACCAATCATGACAATCTTGATATAATCCGTGTCCGCAGCTTTGATGTGGCGACCTTTCTGGCTTATGGGGCTGCGCATATCGCGGTGGCGGGATCTGATGTTCTGGGTGAATTTGATCATCCTGAAATCTACGCCCCTGTTGATCTGAATATCGGGCATTGCCGCATGGTCGTGGCCTGTTCAGCAGAACTGGCCGGCAAGGACAATCCAACGAGCTGGTCACATGTCAGGGTGGCCACGAAATATCCGCAACTGACCCGGGCTTATTTTGCCCGCCGCGGGGTACAGGCTGAATGTATAAAGCTGAACGGGGCGATGGAGCTGGCCCCGCAGATGGGGCTGTGCAGGCGGATTGTTGATTTGGTTGAAACCGGTTCAACATTAAGGGCCAACGGCCTTGTTGAGCTTGAAACACTGGCGCATGTCTCCTCGCGTCTGGCGGTGAACAGAACGGCATGGAAACAGCATCCTGAACTGATAGATGGCTGGATATCACGTCTGCGCCTGGCTGTCAGACAAGCTGCTGAATAGGCGATGACAGACAGCGGCGATGTAACAGACACAAACGCCCCCGGCCCGGCCGCATCCAGCCCAGAACAGCTGGTTCACGTTCATATTGAACATGACCCGTCAAAGCGGATCAGCCCAGAGCGTATGCATGAGCTGAATGTCGCAATTTATGATTTGCTGGATGAAAACAAGTTTGCGCTGAAGGGCGGACAGGGCCCCTATAATCTGTATTTGGGAACAGATATGCGCCATGTTTATTTCGACGTGCGCGACAGCCGGGAAACAGCGCTCAGCGGGTTTGTCATGGCCCTTGGCCCGTTCCGCCGGATTATCAAGGATTATCATCTGGTCTGCACCAGCTATTATGAGGCTATCCGCACCAAGTCACCGTCACAGATTCAGGCCATAGATATGGGCCGCCGCGGTCTGCATAATGAGGGGGCAGAGCTTCTGCTACACAGGCTGGGGAATTATGTTGAGATTGACGGGCCGACATCACGGCGCCTGTTTACCTTGATATATGTCATGACATCAAGACAAGAGAGATGAACGTGGAAAAAAAACGGCTCTTATTCACCTGTACGCAAAATGCTGTGCGCTCTGTTATTGCAGAGGCGCTGTTCAGCCAGCTGGCCTGTGCAGCCGATTACACTGTCTCGTCATGCGGTGTGATAGAAGGGGCGGCAGACGGCTATGCAATTGCTGTAATGAAAGAGGCTGGCATCGATATATCTTTGCATCAGTTACAGACATTTGAACAGCTCGCAGCCAGTGATTTTGACCTGATCATCTCATTTTCTGCTGAGGCCCAGGAACAGGCCGTCAACTGGGCTGCCGGCAATACAGGAACATTGTTCTGGGAGGTTGCGCCGCCCCTGATTGATGAGCGCTCGCGCGATCAGACGCTGGAGAGCTATCGCCGGCTGCGTGATGATATTGCTGCGCGGCTGCGGGCGCAATTTGGCCCGTTCGCGCAAAAAACTTGACCTTTGCGGTTAAAACTCTCACATATGGTTACTGTCTGACCACTACAAGGGGATAAAACTTTATGGCCAAAGAAGGCGTCATTGAATTTTCCGGCACGGTGGCTGAACTGCTGCCCAATGCCATGTTCCGCGTAAAACTGGATAATGATCATGAGGTGCTTGCCCATACCAGCGGGAAGATGCGGAAAAACAGAATCCGTGTTCTAGCCGGTGACCGGGTGAATGTTGAAATGACCCCCTATGATCTGACAAAGGGCCGGATCACCTTCCGCTTCAAGTAAGCGTCAGCGCCATAAGTGGCAGTTTGTTATGGCTGGATATCTGATAGCGCCGCTTCATGCCCGGTTTATTCTGGCCTCTGCATCAGAGCGCCGCTGCCAGCTGCTTGAACAGGCAGGGGTGCAGGTGGCAGAGGTTATCCCGGCTGATATTGATGAAACCCCGGAAAAAAAAGAACTGCCCAGAGATTATGCCCTGAGAATGGCACAGCAAAAGGCAGCCGTCGTTTCGGCCCGGCACCGCACAGCCTTTGTTCTGGCAGCAGACACGGTCGTGGCGTGCGGGCGGCGGATTTTACCCAAGGCAGAAACAGATGATGAGGTTGCGTGCTGTCTGGACAGGCTGTCCGGACGCCAGCACAGTGTCTATGGCGCTTTCTGCCTTGTCAGCCCGTCCGGCAGTATGGCCGTTCGTCAGACACAGAGCCGGGTAACATTCAGGCGGCTGGTTAGAGCTGACAAACAAGCCCTCATCCGCAGCCGGGACGGTATAGGAAAGGCAGGCGGTTATGCCATTCAGGGCCGTTCAGCCCTGTATATCCGAAAAATTTCCGGCTCGTACAGTAATATTGTCGGGTTGGATATCTATCAGCTTTCCAGCCTGCTTCTGGCAGCCGGGTTTTATTATGGCTGAACAGGACAGCTATATTCTGGTAGATGATCTGACCGCTCCGCAGCGCCTCGCCTTTTACAGATGCGGACAGCTGGCCGAAATCTGGGTCAGCAGCACGGCAGATGAGCTGGGCTCTGTTCACTATGCCCGCGTGACAGCGGTGCATAAACAGCACCGCAGGGCTGCCGGTCAGCTGGCAGACGGCACAAATATCAGTTGGCAGACACGCCCTGGTATACCAGTGCCGGCGGTCGGGGCGCTGACCCTTGTTACCCTCACCGCCTTTGGCTGGCAGGGCAAGCCTGTTCAGGCCAGCAGCGGCATACAGCTGGCCGGCCATTTCTGTTTGCTCAGCCAGTCACACAAAACCCCCGGCACTGTCCGGCTGTCAAAGAAATCTACCGGCAGCTCAGGGACGGCCCATCCGCTGCTGGCGGCCCTGTGCCGGACGGGCCTGCCGGCACGGCTGCAAGAGGCTGGACTGGATCTTGTTATCCGGCGCCGGGCCACAGCAGCTACAGCAGCGGGTGACAGTGAAGCTGTTGCCAGTCTTGTCAGGCAGGAAGCAGACTTCCTTATCGCTGATTTTATCCAGCATAGCGGCACTCCTGTTCGTGTTTCTGCCATAGGCACGCCTGGCTGTCTTTATCCTGGCCTTCCCCTTGTTGAACAGGCAAAGCTGTATGCGCGGTGCGGGGCCGTCCGGTTGGCGGCTGCAACAGATTTCGAGGAGATTAAAGATCAGCTTGCCCGTCACCTTGGCAGCCGCTATGACAGCCCGTGCGGCGCAGTCATATGGTTTGAGCCCACGCGGGCGGCCACAATGATAGATGTTGACAGCGCTGGCTCTCATCTGGGCCCAGCACAGCTGGGGCGGCTTATCCTGCCGGAAATATTCGCCGCGCTGCGGCTGCGCGGCATCGCCGGGCGGGTGCTCATAGACCTGCCCTACAGCGGGCGTGCAGAACAAAAACAACAAGCCGCGCTGATAGAAGGGCTGGCAGATGACGACCCGCGCGCGCCTGAATATTGCGGCTTTTCTGCCTCTGGATTAATAGAACTGCGTCTGCGCTACGCGCGTCACTCACTTGACATGGCAGCACAGAGGCTGTGATGCTTGTGGCAGGGGTGGTGCTGTCAGAAAACAGCACAGCAGAACAGCGCGCATGAGGCCGGTGAAATGACAGACAAGCCTGCATTAAAAGTCATTCAGGGCAGGAAAGGTGCGGCGGCACGATGTCCTGTGTGCCAGCAGGCCGCCCGCATGCCGCACAGCCCGTTCTGTTCGCGGCGCTGCGCACAGATTGACCTGGGGCACTGGCTGAACGGTGACTATGCCGTGCCGGCATATGAGGCCGGTGATGATGCTGATCTTGAGGCGCTGATCGCCGTAGCAGAGGCAGATCCAGAACTGAAGGGATAAGCTGGCGCGCCGGTGTGCGATATTGTTTTTTTTGATGATTTCCGTCTGGACAGCCTCTGATCATAAGGCTATAACAACGATGCTCTCAGAACAGGAAGAAGCTGTGTCAAGGCGAACTGGGCTGAGAATAGGTTATCCTGCTGGCTGTGTCACAGGATAATGCGCGTACAAAGACATCTGTACTGTTTTTGTTTATGCCCAGGTAGCTCAGTTGGTAGAGCAGTGGACTGAAAATCCTCGTGTCGGTGGTTCGAATCCGCCCCTGGGCACCATTCTTCCCTGCATATCATGTGTTAACACATTGTAATTGAAGCAT
>JAYPEG010000052.1:10756-11672 GCA_038125645.1 Alphaproteobacteria bacterium | reverse complement strand
ACACCAGCAATTCGTGCCACTGGCCTCTCCTTTTCACAATTTTGCGGCCCTGCCGCAGCTCACTTATTTCCAACTTTTGCGGATGCCCCTAAAAAGGTTCCGCATTATAGTCATTTAGCGGCTCTGGTCAAGATCAGCTGTCCAGAACAGCCGCAATCCTGGCCTTTACCATTTCAATATCCTGCATACCATCCACTGTCACCAACTGGCCCTTTTCCTGATAATAGGGCAGTACCGGGGCGGTATTCTCATGATAAACTTTCAGCCGGTTTGCAAGCACTTCGGCATTGTCATCACTGCGTGCCCCGCCAGTTTCAGCAGCCCGTCGTTCAATACGCGCAAACAGCGCGGCCTCATCAACCTTGATCTCTATCACCTTATGCAGATGCAGACCTTTTTCAGCAAACATAGCATCCAGTGCCTTTGCCTGTGCGACAGTGCGCGGAAAGCCGTCCAGGATTACACCGCTCCGGCAGTCGTCCTCTTCCATGCGTTCAGCTATCATACCGATCATGATATCATCAGAGACCAGCTTGCCGGCATCCATGACAGCCTTTGCCTTTAATCCCAGCTCTGTTCCAGCAGAAATGGCGGCACGCAGCATATCGCCAGTAGAAAGCTGAACCATACCGCGCTCTGAAACAAGAAATTCAGCTTGTGTTCCCTTGCCGGCACCAGGCGGGCCAAACAGAATGATGTTCATCGCCCGCGCCCCCGCAAACGTGACTTTTTAATCAGCCCTTCATATTGATGGGCCAGCATATGCGATTGTATCTGAGAGACAGTATCAAGTGTCACTGTGACCACGATCAACAAAGATGTACCGCCAAAATAAAAGGGAATCGCATAATTGCTGATTAGAATTTCCGGCAGAATACAAACAGCTGACAGATAGGCCGCCCCAAGCACAGTCAGG
>JAYPEG010000052.1:7085-10746 GCA_038125645.1 Alphaproteobacteria bacterium | reverse complement strand
GAACAAAATCCAGATAGGCTGCGGTCGGCTGACCAGGGCGAATGCCCGGCACATAGCCGCCATTGCGGCGTAGATTTTCTGCTGTATCCTCTGGATTGAAAACAATCGCAGTATAGAAAAAAGCAAAAAAGACGATAAGGCCAACATACAGGGCCAGATATAGAGGCTGGCCGCGGCCAAGCAGCGCGTTCAGTGTCACCAGCCAGTCAGCCCCGCCCGACTGCCCGCCTGTCAGGTTAATTACGGAAACCGGCATCAGCAGCAATGAAGAGGCAAAAATTGGCGGAATAACACCGGGCACATTGATTTTCAGCGGCAGATGCTGGGCATCACCGCCAAACATTTTATTGCCATGCTGGCGCTTTGGATACTGAACCAAAATTTTACGCAATGACCGCTCAATAAACACGATAAAGGCAATCACCGCCACAGCCATAAAAAAGACTGCCACAATCAGAAATGCTGACAGCGCGCCCGTGCGCCCCAGCTCGAGCGTGCCAACAAGTGCAGAGGGCACTTCTGCAATAATACCGCTGAAAATAATCAGCGAAATCCCATTGCCAACGCCGCGCGCTGTTATCTGTTCACCCAGCCACATCAAAAACAAGGTACCACCCAACAGTGTGACAACAGTCGTCAGACGGAAAAACAGGCCGGGGTCTGTCACAACAGTGGCAGACGCCTCAAGCGCGACTGCAATGCCGTAACCCTGAACTGATGCCAGCAATACTGTCAGATAACGCGTATATTGATTAATTTGCTTGCGCCCGGCTTCACCGTCCTTTTTCATCGCCTCCAGAGAGGGGACAACAGCCGTCATCAGCTGCATGATGATAGAAGCAGTGATATAGGGCATTATATTTAAGGCAAAAATTGTCATCCGGCCCAGAGCGCCACCGGAAAACATATCAAACATGCCCAGAATACCGGTTGTCTGCTGGCTGAACACATCTGCCAGTGCCACAGGGTCAATGCCAGGCAAAGGGATAAATGTACCCAGACGGTAGACTATCAGCGCGCCAACAGTAAAGAGCAGACGTTTTTTCAGCTCGTCTGCCTTACTCAGCGCACCAAGCCCGAAGCCTGTATTTGCCAGCGATAACTGCGCCATGGATTACCCTTATACCCTAGTTGTCTAACAGATTATTCGGCCTGTGCTGCCGGCAGCACAATCCTGCCGCCAGCCTTTTCAACAGCAGCCACAGCTGCCTTTGATGCCCCGGCTGCATGCAGCTCAATCTTTGCCTTGATCTCGCCCTTTGCCAGAATGCGGACACCGTCACGGGCCTTGGAAATCACACCGGCAGCCACCAGAACCGCGGCGTCAACAGGCTTTTTGCTGTCCAGTTTTCCAGCGTCGATAGCTGTCTGGATCCTATTCAGATTTACAGCCACATAGGATTTGCGGAAAATATTGTTAAAACCGCGCTTTGGCAGGCGTCTGTGGATCGGCATCTGGCCGCCCTCAAACCCCTTGATCGCAACACCGGAGCGGGCTTTCTGGCCCTTATGGCCTGAACCTGATGTTTTGCCCCGGCCTGAACCAATACCACGGCCAACACGTTTCCTGGCGCGGGTGGCCCCTGCCTGTTCTTTGATTTCGTTCAGTTTCATCTGAGAGCTCCTGCCCTTTATACCTGTCTGAAGTGTCTGGCTGCTGGATGTGACCGTCAGTCAATAACACGCACCAGATGTTTCACCTTATTGATCATGCCACGAACCGCAGGCGTGTCCTCAAGCTCGCGCTCACGTCCGATTTTGTTCAGTCCAAGCCCGATGAGGGTCTTGCGCTGTGCGGTCTCACGCCCAATCGCACTGCGTGTCTGAACGACTTTTACTGTAGCCTTAGCCATTTCGTTCACCCTTTCTCAGCCAGTTCAGGACGCAACGGCGCTGTCTGCGCTCTTGCCCAGAATTTCAGCCACCTTGCGGCCACGCTTTGATGCCACTGCACGCGGGGCCTCAATTCGTTTCAGCGCGGTGAATGTCGCCTTGATCATATTGTGCGGATTTGATGTTCCGATGGATTTACACACAACATCTTGGACACCCAGTGCTTCAAAAACAGCACGCATGGGGCCACCGGCGATAATACCTGTACCAGACGGGGCAGAGCGCAGCTGAACGCGGCCAGCGCCATAGCGCCCGATAATATCATGATGCAGGGTACGCCCGTCACGCAGCGGAATACGAACCATGTCACGCTTGGCATTGTCTGTTGCCTTGCGGATTGCCTCTGGCACTTCCTTCGCCTTGCCTGTGCCAAATCCGACACGGCCCTTGCCGTCACCGACAACAACCAGCGCAGCAAAGCCAAACCGGCGGCCGCCTTTGACGACTTTTGCCACACGGTTGATACCAACCAGCTTTTCGATCAGTTCAGGCTCGTCCCTCAGGCCCTGCTCAGCTCTATCATTATTCCGTGCCATTGCCTGCTCCTTTAAAACTCAAGACCAGCTTCGCGTGCTGCTTCTGCCAATGCCTTTACGCGGCCATGATAAACAAATCCGCCCCGGTCAAAGACAACTTCTTTAATGCCCTTTTTCACAGCCCGCTCGCCGACAGCCTTGCCAATAGCGCTGGCCGCCTGAATATCTGCACCAGTCTTGCCGGCCTTTTTGAACTCAGCATCCAACGAGGATGCACAGGCCAGTGTCTCACCCTTTGTATCATCGATAATCTGGGCATAAATATGCCGGGATGTGCGATGAACGGACAAACGCATCTGGCCATTTGCATTTTTTCTGAGGCCGGTGCGGTTACGGCTGCGACGCCGCTCGAACATTTCTCTTGCGCTTAACATCTCAGCTATCCTTATTTCTTCTTGCCTTCTTTGCGGACAATATGCTCTTCAGCATATTTCACGCCCTTGCCCTTGAAAGGCTCTGGCGGCCGCTTGGCACGAACCTCAGAAGCAAACTGCCCCAGCAGCTGCTTGTCGGCCCCGGTGATTTCAATCTTTGTGTTATTATCCACCTTTACGGTCAGACCCTGGGGAATATCCATTAAAACAGGATGACTGTATCCCAGATTCAGCTGCAGCTTATTGCCCTGCATTGCCGCACGGTATCCCACGCCGTTGATTTCAAGATTGCGCGTAAACCCGGCTGAAACACCGACCACCATATTATTGATATTCGCCCGAATTGTGCCCCAAATGGCCCGTCCGGCTATATCCTTTTTCACTGGCTTTACAGTCACCAGTTTATCATCAATTTTAACCTCAACTGTCTCCGGCACTTGCATGGACAGTTCTCCCTTGCTGCCTTTGGCAACAAGAGTGGCGCCCGTGGCCGTGAGATTCACACCATCAGGCAGTTCAATAGGTGCACTTCCAACGCGTGACATCATCGCCTCCTTTAGAATACCTGACAGAGCACTTCGCCGCCAACATTCGCTGAGCGGGCTTCATTATCTGAAAGCACACCCTGCGGCGTTGACAGAATAGCAATACCCAGACCGTTATAAACCCGCGACAAATCCTTGATACCACGATAAACACGCCGTCCGGGTGTTGAAACGCGCTTGATTTCAGAGATGACAGGTGTGCCATCATGATATTTCAGCTCAATCTTCAGCTCAGATAGCCCCTTACGGACTTCCACAGATGAATAATCACGGATATAGCCCTCACGCTTGAGCACTTCGAGCACATTAGCGC
>JAYPEG010000052.1:0-7075 GCA_038125645.1 Alphaproteobacteria bacterium | reverse complement strand
GCGCAGACGTGATGCCGGCGATGAGATAACAGCCTTGCGGGCAGCCTGGCCGTTGCGGATGCGGGTGATCATATCACCAAGAGGATCACTCATTGACATTTTAACTGCTCCTCTTACTTACCAGCTTGATTTCACGACGCCGGGGAGCTGGCCAAATGAGGCCAGTTCGCGCAGGGCAATGCGAGACATTTTCAGTTTACGGTAATAAGCGCGTGGGCGCCCGGTTACCATGCAACGGTTGCGAATACGGGTGCGCGCTGTATCACGCGGCTCCTGTGCCAAACGCAGCGAGGCTGCAAAGCGTTCTTCGATTGACACTGACTTGTCGCGTGCCATGGCACGCAGCGCATCGCGTCGGGCTGAACCGGCAGCCACTTTACGCATCCGACGGTTATTTTTTTCAACAGCACTTTTCTTGGCCATAATCTATCAGTCCTTCTCGTCCAGGCTGTTTCAGGCGTTCACAAAGGGAAATTCAAAGCCGCGCAGCAATTCGCGTGCTTCATCATCTGTCTTTGCACTGGTCACGACTATAATGTCCATGCCCCGCACTTCATCCACCTTATCATACTCAATCTCTGGGAAAACGATCTGCTCTTTGACGCCCATTGCATAATTGCCCTGACCATCAAAACTCTTGCCATTTAACCCGCGAAAATCACGCACACGCGGCAAAGCGACTGTGACCAGACGATCCAGAAACTCATACATTCTGTCAGAACGCAGTGTCACCTTGCAGCCGATCGCCATACCCTCGCGCAGCTTGAACGCCGCATTGGCCTTTTTGGCCCTCGTGACAACGGGCTTCTGGCCAGTAATGGCCGTCATGTCACTGACAGCATGCTCGATCTTCTTTGAATCACGAACGGCACTGCCTACACCCATATTCAGCACCACTTTTTCAATACGCGGTACCTCGAACGGGTTTTTATACCCGAACTTTTCAACAAGTGCTGGGCGAACAGCCGTCAGATATTTTTCCTCAAGACGCGTTTTCATCTCAGCTTCCTCTATTATCCCACAACCGTGCCAGATTTCCTGGCAATTCTGGTTTTTTTACCCTTTTCCAGCTTATAGCCAACCTTGGTCGGCTTGCCGGAATCCGGATCAATCAATGAGACATTCGAAATATGAATCGGTGCTTCCATCTGCTCTATTCCGCCCGGATTGGTCTGGGTCGGACGACGATGGCGTTTTACCATATTGATGCCCTGAACTTTGACGCGGGCCTCAGCCGGGCGCACTTCTATCACCTCACCTGTCCGGCCCTTGTCCTTTCCCGTAGTGACGATAACACGGTCACCCTTTTTAATTTTGAACTTAGCTTTAGTCGCGGTTGTCATTTTACAGCACCTCCGGCGCCAAAGAGACGATTTTCATAAAATTGCGGGCTCGCAACTCTCTGGTAACAGGGCCAAAAATACGTGTGCCAATCGGCTCATTCTGTTTGTTCAGCAGAACCGCAGCATTTTTGTCAAAACGGATAGCCGTTCCGTCTGTGCGGCGGATCTCCTTTGCCGTGCGGACGATGACTGCACGGTAAACATCGCCTTTTTTCACCTTGCCACGGGGAATAGCCTCTTTCACGGATACCACGATTATATCCCCGACACCGGCGATTTTACGCCCAGTGCCGCCAAGCACCTTGATACATTGTACGCGGCGGGCCCCTGAATTGTCGGCCACCTCAAGATTTGTCTGCATCTGAATCATGACTGAACGCTCCCTAACCCTTAATTGGCGGCATCGTCATAGACGACTTCAAACGACTTGTTTTTTGAAATCGGCGCACATTCACGAATATTGACAACATCGCCGGTTCTGGCGCGGTTCTCAGCATCATGAGCAGCAAATTTCTTTGAAGTCATAATGAATTTTTTATAGACAGGATGCATGATGCGGCGTTCGACACGCACAACCACCGTCTTGTCTGCCTTGTCACTGACGACTGTGCCCTGCAAAATACGCTTTGGCATAATATGACCCTCTTATTCTTTATTCGCTGCGGCCTGTTCGCCGAGCACAGTTTTAATGCGTGCAATTTCACGGCGCACGCCCTGCACGCGGGCCGAATTCTCAAGCTCACCTGCAGCCTGTCTGAAGCGCAAATTGAACTGTTCCTTTTTCAGCTCAACCAGCTTTGCCTTCAGCTCATCAGCTGAATTGGCGCGGAATATTTCAGCCTTTACACTTGCCATCGTTCCTCTTGCTCCTCAGCTGATTAATCGCTCTCACCCAGACGGCGAACGATTTTTGTTTCCAGTGGCAGCTTTGCCGCCGCCAGTTTAAAGGCTTCCTGTGCGAGATCCCATGACACACCGTCCAGCTCAAACATGATCCGGCCGGGCGCCACACGGGCCACCCAATATTCAGGTGAACCCTTACCCTTACCCATACGCACCTCTGCGGGCTTTGATGAGACAGGCACATCAGGAAACACCCGAATCCAGAGACGGCCAGCACGGCGCAGGTGACGTGTTATCGCACGGCGCGCAGCCTCAATCTGGCGGGCTGTCACACGCTCAGGTGAGGTGGCCTTTAGGCCATAGGCACCAAAATTAAGACTGGTGCCGCCTTTTGCCATGCCGTGGATGCGCCCCTTATGCGCTTTACGGAATTTTGTACGTTTTGGCGAAAGCATTGATTACCTCTCCCTTACCCCTCAGGCGTTGCCACGCATGCCAGGGCCTGACTGCTGTTCAGCAAGCCGCTTGTCCTGTGCCATTGGATCGTGACCGATGACCTCACCTTTGAACACCCACACCTTGATGCCGATAATACCATAAGTTGTCAGTGCAGAGGTTTCGCCATAATCAACCTCAGCGCGCAGTGTATGCAGGGGCACACGCCCTTCACGGTACCATTCAGTGCGCGCGATCTCTGCCCCGCCCAAACGGCCGGCACAATTAATCCGCACACCCTGTGCGCCCAGACGCATAGCTGACTGGACAGCCCGCTTCATCGCCCGGCGGAAACCAACACGGCGCTCCAGCTGCTGGGCAATATTCTCACCAATCAGCTTGGCATCAATTTCAGGCTTGCGCACCTCAACGATGTTCAGACTGACCTCTGTGCCAACCTTTTTCGACAGATCAGAACGCAGTTTCTCTATATCCTGGCCCTTTTTGCCAATAATGAGACCCGGACGCCCGGCATAGATAGTCACGCGCGCACGCCCAGCCGGACGTTCAATGACCACACGGCTGATGCCAGCAGGCTTCAGGCGGTCCATCAGATGCTCGCGCAGCTCAAGATCCTTGTGCAGCAAATCGCCATAATTACGGTCTGCAAACCAGCGGGAATCCCATGTGCGGTTAATGCCGACCCTCAGGCCAATCGGTTTTACTTTCTGCCCCATCAGACCTGCTCCTCTTTTTCACTGACAATAATTGTCAGATGCGAAAATGGCTTCATCACACGGGCACCGCGGCCCCGGGCCCGGGCGTGAAAGCGTTTCATCACCAGCCCCTTGCCAACATGCGCCTCCTTTACATAGAGACGGTCAACATCAAGTGAATGGTTGTTCTCAGCATTTGCGATAGCTGACTGCAGAACCTTTTTCACATCACCGGCAATGCGGCGGCGCGAAAAGCTAAGTGTCGCAACGGCCTTGTTTGCATCCATGCCCCTGATCATCGCAGCAACCAGATTCAGCTTTTGCGGGCTGATCCGCAGATTACGCAGCACAGCCTGTGCCTCATTATCTGCTCTTCTGCGTGGAGATGACTGTTTACCCATAATCTCACCCTATCGCTTTGCTTTTTTATCTGCAGCGTGACCGTAATAGGTACGTGTCGGCGCAAATTCACCAAATTTATGGCCCACCATATCTTCTGACACGGCAACGGGAATATGTTTGCGCCCGTTATAAACACCGAATGTCAGGCCTACAAACTGTGGCAGAATTGTAGAACGGCGTGACCAGATTTTAATCACATCATTACGCCCGGATGCGTGGGCAGCCTCTGCCTTTTTCAGCAGATAACCATCAACAAACGGGCCTTTCCAGACTGAACGTGCCATGATCTCTCAAAACTCCTTACGGCTTGCGACGACGCACGATCAAGCGGTCGGTCTTTTTATTGTTGCGGGTGCGCTTGCCCTTTGTCGGCTTACCCCATGGGGTTACCGGATGGCGTCCGCCTGATGTGCGGCCCTCACCGCCGCCATGCGGGTGGTCAACCGGGTTCATCACAACACCGCGAACATGCGGGCGCTTGCCAAGCCAGCGGTTGCGGCCGGCCTTGCCAATTTTGATATTCTGCTGATCCGCATTTGAAACAGCCCCGATTGAGGCCATGCAGTCAGCACGCACAAGCCGTACCTCGCCAGATGAAAGACGCAGAATGGCATGCCCGCGGTCACGCCCGACAAGCTGAACATAAGTGCCGGCTGAACGGGCCAGCTGGCCGCCCTTGCCCGGCTTCAACTCAACATTATGCACAAGTGTGCCCACAGGGATATTTGTCAGCGGCAATGCGTTGCCCGGCTTGATATCAGCCCCTGCGCCTGCCTCTACCCTGTCACCGACGGCAAGACGCTGCGGGGCCAGGATATAGGACTGCACACCGTCCTCATAGGTGATAAGGGCGATAAAGGCTGTACGGTTGGGGTCATACTCGATCCGCTCAACAACAGCTGCGACATCCTGTTTCGTGCGTTTAAAATCAATCAGGCGGTAACGGCGCTTATGCCCGCCGCCGCGCTGCCATGCCGTAACATGGCCAGAATTATTGCGGCCCCCTGTTTTTGTCAGACCCTCAGTCAGCTTTTTAACCGGACGGCCCTTATAAAGCTCAGACTTGTCAACCAGTACCAGATTACGCTGGCTTGGGGTTGTTGGATTAAACTTCTTTAAAGCCATCGCCTTACGCTCCCATCAAATCGATTGCATGACCATCAGCCAGTGTAACAATCGCCTTTTTCATGTCACTGCGGCGGCCGGCGCGGCCACGGAAGGATTTTGTTTTGCCCTTCAGCACAGATGTATTGACGGCCAGCACCTTGACATTGAACAGCATTTCAACAGCTGCCTTGATTTCCGGCTTTGTTGCTGTCATGGCCACAACAAATGACACCTGACCATTCTCATTGCCCATAGTTGCCTTTTCGGTCACCAGGGGACGAATGATTGTATCATAGGCCTGTAGCTGGCTGATTTTTGTTTCTACGCGTTTGCGCGGACGGATACTCATTTCAAACGCTCCTCAAGATAGACCGCGGCATCACGAGAGAGCACCAGCATCTCACGGCGAACCATATCATAAACATTTGCCCCCTGCTGTGGCAGCACATCAACCAGAGGCAGATTGGAAGCCGCCCGTGAAAAGCCGGCGTCAACACTTGCCCCTGTTACGATAAGTGCATTTGTGGCCCCCAGCTTTTCCAGCTGCGCACGCAGCGCGGCTGTCTTGCCATCAGCCTTTGCATCGTCCAGGATGATCAGCTGACCAGCCGCCATCTTTGCGGACAGAACAGAGCGCATGCCCAGCTTCCGGATTTTCTTTGGCAGCTCGTGGCCGTGATCGCGCACGACCGGGCCATGAACAACGCCGCCGCCACGGAATTGCGAGACAGACCCATTGCCCGCACGCGCACGCCCCGTACCCTTTTGACGGAACATTTTTGCCCCGGTCTTGGACACATCACTGCGGCCCTTCACCAAATGCGTTCCTGCCCGGCGCTTTGCCAACTGCCATTTCACAACACGCGCAACAACATCAGCACGCGGCGCGATCGCAAACACGGCATCAGACAGTTCAATATCGCCCTTCTTGCGGTTATCAATAGTTTTTACATCAACCTTCATCAGACGCATCCTTCTTCTCAACATCAGCGCTCGCAGTCGCTGCCTGATCTTCACCTGGCTGACGCTCCTCAACTGGCTGCCCGTCTTCAGCTACTGTTTCACCTGGCGCGTCCCCGGCTGCTACCAGATCACCGACCAGACCAGCGGGAAACGGCGCTTCATCGGGGCGGGCCTTTTTAAAGGCGTCAGACAGCAATACCCAGCCATTCTTTGACCCAGGCACGGCCCCATGCACAAGGATCAGATTTTCATCAGTATCAACAGAAACAATTTCAAGATTTTGTGTTGTCACACGGCTTGCCCCCATGTGACCGGCCATTTTCTTGCCCTTGAACACTTTTCCGGGATCCTGGCACTGACCTGTAGACCCGTGCGAGCGGTGAGAAATAGACACACCATGAGAGGCGCGCAAACCGCCAAAATTATGACGCTTCATCGCACCGGCAAACCCTTTGCCCTGGGAGATACCCACACAGTCAACCATCTGACCGGCAACAAAATGATGGGCCCCGATTGTTGCCCCCACATCCAGCATGGCATCATCGCTCACGCGGAATTCGGCCAGCTTACGCTTTGGCAGAACAGATGCCTTGGCAAAATGGCCGCGCATCGCTTTTGATACATTCTTGACCTTTGCATGGCCAGCCCCCAGCTGCAGGGCCACATAGCCGTCACGCTCAACTGTTTTTTGTGCAACAACCTGCACATCATCCAGTTTCAGTACAGTTACAGGCAGATGATCACCGGCCTCGTTAAAGACCCTTGTCATCCCTATTTTTCTTGCAATCACACCGCTGCGCATAACGCAATCCTCTTAATTAGATGCCACTTGACTTACAGTTTAATCTCAACATCCACACCAGCGGCCAGGTCTAGCTTCATCAGCGCATCAACGGTCTGCGGTGTAGGATCAATAATATCTAAAAGACGCTTATGGGTGCGCATCTCAAACTGCTCCCGGCTCTTCTTGTCAATGTGCGGAGAGCGCAAAACCGTGAAACGGCGCATATTTGTCGGCAACGGGATAGGGCCGCGGACATTCGCCCCCGTACGTTTTGCCGTATTCACAATCTCATTAGTGGATTGATCCAAAATACGGTGGTCGAATGCTTTTAACCGAATACGAATATTCTGGTTTTCCATAGCCTTATTCCTTTTTCAATCAGCAAAAGAAGAGGCCGCAAAGCCTCTTCTCACCCTGTAATCTTTATTTACTCGACGATTGATGCGACGACACCGGCCCCGACTGTACGCCCGCCCTCACGG
>JAYPEG010000051.1:0-12609 GCA_038125645.1 Alphaproteobacteria bacterium | reverse complement strand
CGCGTATGCCTAGGAAAACAGATGAAAGACCGACAGATCCGGTGATCAGGCTGACGGTGAGATTACGCGGAATATGCAGATAGATAGTGCGATCACCATCCTCAATGGCACGCAAGGCATAGTCCCATACCCGGTCAGCCCGCACATCAAGCGCACCGATCATGACCAAGGTCAGCATCAATGTTATTGCCCATGCCAGCCAGCTGTCCCGTTTAAAATGAAACAGGTCAACAATGACATGGTCATTTTTAAGAAACATGAGGGGCAGCGACAAAAATATAATGCCCGCCATCGACAGCTGAACCAGCTCTACGGCGCCGACAACGGGCGCGCGGAAAAAATACCGCCCGACCACGTCAACACAAGTCAGCCCCACCAGCCATAACAGCACAAGTGCGGCCAGCCAGGCAATGAACTGGCCGGCCCGTGCGGCCAGCCAGTCCAGCTTGTTGAAAAAAGAAGACAAGCGCCTGTCCTCAGTTCAGCTGTGATTTGAAATAATCAAGCGCAGCTTTGGCATCCACACCGCGCGATGAAATCTCACCCAGTACCTTGGCTTCAATCGGGGCTGTTTTCTGCTTGAAATAGTCACGCTCTGTCTGTGACCATTCGATCACTTTCAGGCCAACTTTCTTGGCTTCACGCAGACCGATGGCATCGGCCTCATCCCACATCCCGCCAATGGTTCTGGTCAGCTCAGCCCCGCGATTGCTGTCGATACAGCCGCGCTGCTTGTCGTTCAGGCTGTCATAGGTGTCCTGATTGAGCAAAAGGCCGAATGAGGTTGTATACATGCCGTCCGGGTTTACATAGGAAAATTTTGCATGCTCAGCCACTTTAAAGGCATACATGGTTTCCATCGGGAAAAACACACCCTCTGCCACGCCAGAGGCCAGTGTTTCATAAACCGCCGGGGCCGGAACATTCACGCCTGCAACGCCAAGTGCAGTGCCGATGTCATTGGCAACACCGCCGCCAACCCGCAGCTTCATACCCTCAAGGTCTTTGAATGACTTGATTTCAGGGATGGTGTGCACCATGCCCGGGCCGTGAACAAAAACAGAAAGGGTCTGCACGCCCTTAGTCTCGCCAGCTGCAGCCAGATATTTGTCCCAGGTTTTCTGATAGGCAACGGAAATTGACTGTGAATTGCCGGGGATACCGGGCAATTCAGCAATTTTTGTTGTCATGAATTTGCCGGGCGTATAGCCATGCACAATCCATGTCATATCAGCCACACCGTCACGGGTTGTATCATACAGGGCTGGCGGCGGGGCCAGACCATATTCAACTTTCAATGTCAGATCGCCGCCTGAGCATTTCTCAAGCACATCCTTATAATAAGGGAAAAAGGATGCGTTCATTACATGCTTTGGCCCTGCCCAGCTGGCAACGGTCAATGTCTTTGTCGCCGCAAAGGCATTTGTGCTGGCAAGTGCGGCAGCAAGGCCGATTGCAAGCGAAGTTACAATTCTCTTCATCAGTTCCTCCAAAACTTATGTCACTGGCTGCACATACAACCAGATGATTTTTTAAAATCAAACCATAGCAGAGCAGAAACGGTCAATGTCCTTTTCATTTGACTGACTGCTCTGATACAGCCGGTTAGCTTGTCAGCGTTGGTTTAGCTGCTGTTCTTCTTGTTCTGTGTTAAGTCTGTCCCTCCCCTTGTTTTACTTTGTGCCTGTTAGTGCCATCTGCGCCAGCCAGTCTGCACGCACCGGCCATGCCAGAAGGCGTACAAACCCGGCCAGCTGCGCCGAGAATACGGCTTGGCCGTCATCGCGGGCGGATAAATCCTCCCACAAAGCCCGGAAGAATAAATGTGCTGAAAGCTGAGAGAAATCTTCTGCATAATGTTCTGGTGTCGGGCTGGCCTGTGTGACGCTGCGGGCGTGTTTCCAGCTTTCAATACTGCCGGCAAGGACGCCGTGGCTGTCCAGCGTTGTGATCATCTCAATAAAGCTATCTGCTGCCTGCCCCTGTCCCAGCCGCAGATTGCGCGTGACCATGGCACGGGCGTGAATACCATTTGCCCCTTCATAAATGGCAGTAATGCGGGCATCACGCCAGACCTGTTCAATCTGATATTCTTTGAGATAGCCATAGCCGCCCATGATCTGAATGCCGAGATCAGCAGCACGGATACCTGCCTGAGAGCAGAAAAACTTGCATAGGGGCGTGAGGAATTCTGCCAGTTCCGCCTGACTGCCGGAGCCAAGAACAGACAGGGTGTGATAGCACATGGCCCGCCCGCCAAGTGCCAATACACGCTGTTCATTCAGCATGCGCTGGATATCAGCATGGTCGCTGAGACGGGCCGGACTCCTGTCAGCCTGGCGCCCCTGTATGCGTGCTTGTGCATAATCGTGCGACAGATGGGCTGCGCGCTGTGCATGGGCAACCCCCTGCAGGGCGACATCAAGGCGGGCATGGTTCATCAAAGTAAACATCAGCCCAAGACCCGAGCCGACACTGCCGATCAGTTCAGCGCGCGCGCCCTCAAAGCGCATATGGCAGGTGGGCGAGGCATGAATGCCAAGTTTATCCTCCAGGCGCAGAACGGCCAGCTGCCCGGGGCCGTTATTATCTGCCTTGAGACAGGCAAATAAAGACAGTGCTGCCAGCCCGTCCTCTGGCGGGCCTGTTCTGGCCAGAACAAAATGCAGGACAGACTCGCTCAGATTCTGATCGCCGCCAGAGATGAAAATTTTCTCGCCGGTCACACGCCACTGCCCGTCTGTCTCCTGTGCCTGGCAGCGGATAGCAGAGAGATCAGAACCGGCCTCAGGTTCGCTCAGGCACATTGTTGACAGCCAGCGTCCCTGTGCCAGCGGCGGGATCAGGCGCTGTTTTTGGTCAGCCGTGCCGAAATTTTCTAAAATCGCAATCGCTCCGGGAACAAGATTGCAAACCATCTGCAAGGCATGACAGGCCCCGGTGAAGATTTCTGACACGCCTGCTGCTGTCAGCTTGTCAAGGCCCATCCCGCCATTGTCACTGTCAGCGCCCAGCCCCTGCCAGCCAGCTGCTGCCAGCTGCTGATAGACCGACCTGAATGGCGGCGGCATTTCCACCCCCCCTTGTGTCAGCCGGCACCCCTCAGTGTCACCGATCTGGTTGAGCGGGGCAATTTCCATTTCAGCAAAGCGGGCAAATTCGGTGATCACCGCAGCAGAGATTTCAGCATCATACGCACTGGCGGCAGCGGCACGGGCAAACAGCCTTTGTGTTGCAAGAATATCATCTGTGGGGGCTTTGAAGGCGGTCATGCGCGCAGGCCCTTATTTAATTTTATACAAATTGACATGGACAGCACTGGCCAGCCTTATGCCTGTGCCGACAAACAACAGCCTGTTCACCCACAGGTAATCTTTATGACCGCTTTCAAGGCGGGCATGGGTTCGCATATAATAGCTGTCCGGGTCAACACGCTCTCCAGCGGCAAGTCTTGCCATTACCTCTGGCGGCCCGTGCCGCAGGCCGTAATTGATAATCTCGATCACAGCGCCGTCATCTGTTTCAAGAGCATAGCGGGTGTCAAGTTCAGCCAGCCCGTCAGAAAAGACAGTCTGCCAGTCAGCCCCGACAGCCAATACCCGCCCGTTCAGATGCGGGCCCGTTACAGTGCCGCCAATTATCGGGATAATCCGCCGCACCCCGCCGCGTCCCGTGCCCATTTCACGCACCGGGCCAAGCTCAACTGCGAGGCAGGCAAAAAGTTCGAGTCCGGGTTCAGGCGGGTGCTGTGTACTGCTCATCAGATCGCCTCTCTGCCAGGGACAAGGCCCAGAAGACGGGCGGCGTTATGTTTCAGAATATCCGGCCGGATTTCATCTTTTATGGGAATGTTCTCAAAATCTGCCAGCCAGCGATCTGGGGTAATCATAGGCCAGTCAGAGCCAAATAGCACCTTGTGCCTTAAGATGGAATTACAGTAACGCACAAGGATTTCAGGGAAGTATTTTGGGCTCCAGCCAGATAAGTCGATATAGACATTGGGTTTGTGCTGGGCAACAGCCAGGGCTTCTTCCTGCCATGGAAAAGACGGGTGCGCCATAATGATATTCATATCAGGAAAATCCACAGCGACATCATCAAGATACAGCGGATTGGAATATTTCAGGCGCATTGCGTTGCCGCCCCGCATGCCGGAACCAACGCCGGTCTGGCCAGTATGGAACAGGCCAATCAGCCCCTCCTCGGCTATCACCTCATAAAGCGGATAGGCCATGCGGTCATTCGGAAAAAAGCCCTGCAGAGTGGGGTGAAACTTAAATCCCCTGATACCAAAATCCCTTATCAGACGCCTGGCCTCACGCACCCCCATCCTGCCTTTCCAGGGGTCGATTGATGCAAAGGGGATCAGAATATCGCTGTGCGCGGCGGCCAGCGCGGCCACCTCCTCATTCTTGTAGCGGCGATAGCCGGTCTCTCTTTCAGAATCAACAGGGAAGATAACAGCTGCAATTTTCTGTTCACGAAAATAAGCAGCTGTTTCAGGAATGGTTGGGGGGTGTGTCCAGGGGGCCTTGAAATATTTTGCCATTGCTGCCTGCAGATCATCATAGCCGTCATCAGCGTGCATGCCACAGGGTTCTTCAGCATGGGTATGAATGTCTATCGCGCGGATAGTGTTCAGATCTATCATTTCACTGTCCCCATATTCGCCTTGATGCGCTGTTCTATGGATTGAATGCATGTGATCAGCTGGTCAATGTCACTGTGCGGGATGTCCGCCAGGAAACGGGCTTCAAGTTCGCGGCAGATTATGTCTGCACGCTGACACAGCTGGCGGCCATCGGCAGTGGCAAACAGCGCATAGGCGCGCCTGTCTGTGCGGGCCCGTTCACGCTTGATCAGCCCGCGTCTTTCAAGCTGGTCAATCAGCGCAACCAAATTTGCCTGTTCAATGGCCAATGTTTCTGCCAGTGCAGACTGTTTCAGGCCCGGGCAGTCAGCAATCGCGGCAAGTGCAGAAAACGACCCCACCTTCAATTTCAGCGGCTTTAATGCGGCTGTCAGTTCGGTCTGGATTTCATGATAGGCACGTTTCATATTATAGCCGACAAGCTGGCGCAACCGGTTATCGGCTTCGTGGTTTTGTGTGCTTGTGGCAGTTTTGGCTATGCTCATGGCTGTATCTGGAAGATTTATCTGAATTTTGGGGCCCGCTTCTCAAGAAAGGCGCGCAGCCCCTCTTCGGCATCGGGTGTGGTCTGTGACAGGGCTGCAGCGAGTGATTCTGTGAACAGCCCCTCAGCAAAGGGCATATCATTTATCCGGCTGACGGCCTGAATCATCATGTAATTTGACATCGGGGCATTACGGGCAATTTTTCCTGCCAGCTGTTCGGCCAGTGCCATCCCCTCATCAGCCGTCACAGCGTAATGGGCAAGGCCGAGACGCAGCCCCTCATCACTGTCATAGCTTCTGCCGGTCAGCATCATTTCTGTCATCCGGTCAGCCCCCAATATACGGCCGACCCGCACGGTGGCCCCGCCGCCGACAAAAATGCCCCGCCGCCCTTCTGGCAGCTGAAACTGAACAGGCCCCGCCGCAATGCGGACATGTGTGGCTGTTGCCAGTTCAAGCCCGCCGCCGATGACCGCTCCGTTCATCACAGAAATCACTGGCAGGCCGCCAAATTGTATGGAATCCATAATCCCATGCCATTTGCGTGAATGATAGAGATTGCTCTCTGCTGTGCGTGAGACATGCTCACTCAGATCAAGGCCAGAGCAATAATGCCCGCCCGCCCCGCAGACAATGACTGCCTTTGCCTGTTCCGGCGGCTGGCTGAAAAACGCACCGATGGCGCTCAGCAGCTCATCATTCATGGCATTGCGTTTGTCCGGGCGGTTGATGGTCAGCCAGGCAATGTCATTTTCCATTCGGGTGAGTAATACAGGCTCGGACATGCGGGTCTCTTTACTTGATTTTCATAAATGGCTCTCAGCGCGGCGGCAGACGCATGGCCCCGTCAAGGCGGATTGTGGTGCCGTTCAGATAAGGATTGGTGATTATCTGTTCTGCTAGCCGGGCATATTCATCTGCCAGCCCCAGCCGCCGCGGATAGGGGATCTGGGCTGAAATGGCGGTGCGGACATCGTCAGGCAGCGTCTGTGTCATGGCTGTCTCAAACAGGCCTGGGGCAATCGCAACCACGCGGATGCCAGCGGTGGAAAATTCGCGCGCCGCCGGCAGGCTGAGCGCTGCAATACCGCCCTTTGACGCCGCATAGGCAGCCTGGCCCAGCTGTCCGTCCTGATAAGCAACAGAGGCCGTGTTGATAATGACGCCAGCCTCGCCCTCTTGTGGTTCGGACATCATCTCGCGGGCGATATAGCTCATCATGATATAGCTTCCGATGAGATTAACAGTGATGGTCTGCTGAAACAGATCAACAGATAATTTTCCCTCTTTGCCGACGATCCGCGCCGCCCGCCCGATACCGGCACAATTCACCAGAATCCGGGGCCGTCCCTGTGCCGCACTCAACTGGCTGACACGCGCAGCCACCGCCTCTTCATCACAGACATCAACCCCATAGCCCTGTCCGCCGACAGCCTCTGCGGTCGCCTGTGCGCTTGCCGCATCCCGGTCAAGCACAGAGATACGTGCCCCGGCAGCCGCCAGCCGGTGTGCTGTTGCTGCCCCCAGACCGCTGCCGCCGCCTGTTATCACAGCATGTGCGTTTGCCAGTTCCACGCTTCAGCCCCTTCCTGTGACAGGCTGACAGCCAGTGTGACTTGCCAGCCTCCATTATTTCTTATAATAGTTATATTAAATAAGTATTTTTCTGTGTCAAAGTTTTGTTTACTTTATCTTGCGCGATACTGCTCCTCAATCTGAGAGAGGTGAAGGCACAGAGGCGGTTGCCAGGCGGGGGCTCGGGGCATGACGGTTTCTAGAAATGATTATCAAAGGCACAGGCTGAGCATTGACAGACAGGCTGATGGCACATTGATTCTGGGCTCTGGTCTGGAGCTGGGGCCGGTTGCGCGCAATACCGGGGCCTGGCTGCATCACTGGGCAGCGCACACCCCCCAACAGATTTTCATTGCTGAACGCTCAGGGCCGGGTTGGCGCGCGCTCAGCTATCAGGAGACGTTTGAACAGGTAAGGGCCGTTGCCAGCGGTCTGCTGTCTCTTGGAATCAAATATGGTGACTGCATCATTGTGCTGTCCGGGTCCAGCGTCAATCATGGTATTCTAAAGCTGGCTGCACAGTATATCGGGGCTGTAACAGTGCCACTGGCCGAACAATATGCGCTGATTGAGCAGGCCAGTGACCGGCTGGATTATATTGCTGGCAAGGTCAGGCCGTCTTTAGTGTATGCAGAGGACGGTGCACGGTTTGCAGCTGCGCTGGGCCGCGATGTCTTTACCAGTGTGTCAAAACTGGTCAGCAGATCTGCGGCTTCTGGCCATCACTTATTTGATCAGCTGCTGAAATCACCGGCCAACAGCATTCTGGATGACGCTTATGAACAGGTCGGGCCGGATACGCTGGCGAAAATCCTGTTTACCTCCGGCTCCACCTCACTGCCCAAAGGCGTGCCGCAGACCCATCGCATGATGTGTGTCAATCAGGCCCAGTATCTGGCCTGTCTTCCCTTTTTAGGGGCACGGCCGCCGGTAATTCTGGACTGGCTGCCATGGAATCACGTATTTGCCGGCAATTCTGATTTTAACATGGTGCTGTCAAATGGCGGCTCGCTCTATCTGGATGAGGGCAAGCCCGTGAAAGGCCTATTTGAAAAAACCATTGAAAATCTACGTCTGATGCCGGGTACATTGAGCATGAATGTGCCTGCTGGCTATGGCATGCTGGTGGATGCCATGCAAAGGGATATAGACCTGCAGCGTTCGTTTTTCAGCGATCTCGATTTGATTTTCTATGCCGGGGCCTCTTTGCCACAGTCTGTCTGGCAGGCACTGGAAACAATGGCGTTGGCGCAGACGGGCCGGATTCCGATGATGACATCCAGCTGGGGCATGACAGAAACAGCCCCAATGGCGGTGATACATTATCAGGGCGGGGCCCGCTCTGGCATGATAGGTGTGCCCGGCCCGCAGCTGGAGGCAAAGCTGATTCCAGTTGAGGATGAGCGTTATGAGCTGCGTGTGCGCGGGCCCAATGTCATGTCAGGCTATCTGGATGATCCAGAAAAGACAGCCGAGAGTTTTGACAGTGAGGGCTTCATGATCACCCATGATGCAGTGCGATTTGCTGATCCAGACAGGCCAGGGGACGGGCTGGTCTTTGACGGTCGCCTGTCAGAGGATTTCAAATTACTGACGGGCACTTGGGTGCATGCCGGCAATCTGCGTCTTGCCGCTTTGTCTGTACTGTCCGGCCTGGTGCAGGATGTCGTTGTTACAGGTGCTGACAAAGAAGATATAGGGCTGTTGATTTTTCCTGATCCACAGCTGGGATTATCAGGACAAAGTGCGGGCGTAGTGACAGACAAAGCCTATAAGGGCAAGGTGACGGCAGCCCTTGAGAGGCTGGCTGGACAGGCGACTGGATCATCAAACCGGATTGTGCGCGCGCTGATACTCGCAGCCCCGCCATCTGTGAAAGATGCAGAAATAACAGCGAAGGGCAGTCTGAATATCAATGCCATTCTGCGCCATCGCAGCCAGCTGCTGGCGCGTCTCTATACAGATGACGACCCGGACATTATCTTTTTAAAAACCAGGGGCTGAGTTCAAAGAGAAGTAATATGCAGTTTTATGAAAATGGTTTCAGAGCCGGAAACCCCGAAATATCAGACGCTGCCTTTAATAAGACATCATGGCCTGAGGCCCCGCCGCAAAAGACCGATGTTCTGATTGTCGGCTGTGGGCCGGCTGGTCTGACCCTGGCCGCCCAGCTCAGCGCCTTTGCCGATATCTCAACTGTCATAATTGATCAGAAGGATGGGCCGATGACACATGGTCAGGCTGATGGGATTGCCTGTCGGACGGTCGAGATGTTTGAGGCCTTTTCCTTTGCCGAGAAGGTGCTGAAAGAAAGCTACTGGGTGAATGAGACAACGTTCTGGAAGCCTGATCCGAAAAATGCGGCCCATATTGCAAGAAGTGACAGAATTCAGGACACTGAAGACGGTTTATCTGAATTTCCCCATGTCATCCTCAATCAGGCGCGTGTGCATGACCGCTATCTGGAAGCAATGGAAAACGGCGCCCGGCCTTTGCGCCCCTTTTACCGGCGAACCCTGAAATCACTGACGATTGACCAGGACGAGGCGAATAATATCGATGCTTATCCCGTGCGTGCTGAAATCATCCACAGTGATGCAGACAATAACGCCCGCAGCGAAATCATCCATGCCCGTTTTGCCGTTGGCTGTGACGGGGCCCATTCATCTGTGCGCGCCCAGCTTGGTCACCAGCTGGAAGGAGAGGCGGTGAACAGCGCCTGGGGCGTTATGGATGTGCTGGCAGTCACGGATTTTCCTGATATCAGGATGAAATCGGCCATTCATTCTGCCGAAGAGGGCAGCATGCTGATCATTCCAAGAGAAGGCGGCTATCTGGTCAGGCTGTATATAGAGGTCGCCAAGCTGAAACACAATGAACGCCTGGCGCGTGAGGAAATCAGCCTTGAGCAGCTGATCGCTGCTGCCGGGCGGATCATGCATCCCTATCGGATAGAGGTGAAACAGACAGTCTGGTGGTCAGTCTATCAGATCGGCCAGCGTGTCTGTGCGTCATTCGATGATCTGCCCGCCCGGGCAGGGGATGAGGAAAACAGGCAGTTTCCGCGGGCCTTTATTGCCGGTGACGCCTGTCATACCCACAGCCCGAAAGCTGGCCAGGGGATGAATGTATCAATGGCTGATGCGTTTAATCTGGGCTGGAAGCTGGCTGCTGTGCTGCGCCGCCAAAGCCAGCCTCGTTTGCTGTGCAGTTACAGTGATGAACGCCAGGCAGTCGCCGTAGAGCTGATCGAGTTTGACAAACAGATTGCCCGCCTGTTCAGCAGCCGCCAGCAGGATAAGGACACGCACAAGAAGAATGCGGTCGATGCGAGAGCCTTTCAGGACTATTTCCAGAAACATGCCCGTTACACAGCCGGTGTGGCGACCAGATATTCGCCGGGCCTTTTGACCTGCACAGACAGATATCAGGCACTGGCGGCAGGTCTGCCTGTTGGCATGCGGTTTCATTCTGCCCCGGTTATTCGTCTGGCTGATGCAAAGCCTGTGCAGCTGGGACATTGCGTGAAGGCTGACGGGCGTTGGCGGCTGTTTGCCTTTGCGCGCCCGCTCGCCGGTGGGGATGACACGCTTGGCGGCATTGTCCCGCTGTGCCAGTTTTTACAGTCAGACCCGCGCTCACCAATGCAGCGCTATACCCCAGGCGCGAGCGCCGCTGATACGGTTATAGATTTGCGGGTGATATTCCAGGAAAGCTTCAGAGACCTAGAGCTACTCTCAATGCCTGATTTCCTGTTGCCGGAAAAAGGGGCGCTGGGCCTTAAGGATTATGAAAAGATATTCTGTGCTGATTTGAAATCAGGACAGGATATTTTTTCCATGCGCGGTATTGATCGCCAAAGCGGGGTTGTGGTCATTGTCCGACCGGATCAATATGTCGGCGGCCTGTTTGCCCTCGATGATGGCACGGGCGTTGGAGATTATTTTGACCGCTTCATGGCGGCTGTGTGAACAAACCAGCATTCCTGCTTCAGGTTTTCCAGCACGGATCCAGACTGTCAAGCAAACGAAGAAAGGCTGGCCACTCAGGGTGACGGACGGCGGCGCCGCCCTGTGCGTCACCGCCTTCAAACTGGTGGCGTGTGTGGCGCATGACATCTGCTGACAGGCGGCTGATATCCCCTCCTGACGCCATCGCGCGCAGTTGGATTTCGGCATTGCGGATAAAATGCTGGTGGCGGATAAAGGCCCATGCCGCGCTGGGCCCGGCGGTCAGCAGCCCGTGATTTTTCAGAACCAGCGTGTGATTTGAAGCCCCAAGTGCTGCCACCAGCCGTTCCTGTTCGCTAGCATCCAGCACAATCCCCTCAAAGTCATGATAGCCAATACGTTCAAAAAGCTGACAGGCTTCCTGCACCATTGGCACGACCTCAACATTCAGACAGGCCAGTGTCTGGCTGTAGGTTTCATGGGTATGCATGACACAGTGCAGGTCATCAGGGCGGGCCCGGTGAACAGCAGAATGGATAAGATAGCCAGCCTTGTTCACTGGCCATTTATTGTTTCTGTCAACCTTGTTGCCGTCCAGATCAATCAGGATGAGGTTAGAGGCTGTAATTTCATCATAACGCAGGCCAAAGGCATTGATTAAGAACGTGTCAGTGCCGGGCACACGCAAGGTGATGTGATTATAGACAACACTTGTCCAGCCATAAAAATGTGTCAGCCGATAGGCCGCGGCCAGATCGACGCGCGCCTGCCATTCAGCCTCGCTTATCCCTTTTGGCGTATCAGGATAATGCGCGTGCAGATCATCTAATGTGACAGGATTCTTCTTCATCTGGCCCTCATAAGTTCTTTTGTGCCTCTCAGGCGGGCACCTCACCCTTTACGGTCGTGCGGAGCATTTCACGCCGGAAACCGTCATAATCATTAAAGGCACGGTGCAGACATGAACGGTTATCCCACATACATAATGTTTTTTCAGACCATCTCAGGCGGCAGGAAAACACTTCCTGTGTTATATGGCTGACCAGAAAATCGATCAGCGGGGCAGATTCATACGCGCTCATACCGGCAAAGCCCTTGGCATATACCTTGTCAACAAACAGCGCCTTTTCACCTGTGACGGGATGGGTGCGGACAAGCGGATGAAAGCTACCGTCAATCATCACTTTTTCATCCATATTATCCCACATATTGCCTATCTGCCTGTCTTCGGCCCGCTCACGCAGCCCTCTGAGGCTGGCAACCACTTTTTCACCTGACATATGGACTTTGAGCGGGGCGATCATCTCTTTCATGACATCAGACAGATTATCATAGGCCATTGCCGCATTATACCAGATGGTATCGCCGCCATAGGGGGGAATCTGAACAGCATAAAGCAGGCTGACAGAGGGGGGCTGCTGCAGGAAGGGCGAATCTGTATGCCAGCCGCCGCCAAACACCATTTTTGATTTTGCATCAGCTTCCTTTATAACAGGCTGAATATTGGGATGGCCGTCAAGGCCCTTTGTGTAGGCATCTGTGCCAAACTCACCAAATCGCAGGGTCAGCTGTTCCTGTAATTCATGGCTCATCTCCTGATCGCGCAGGTAAATCATTTTATGATGATAGAGCGCATGCGCCAGCGCCTCAAAAGACCTGTCATTGATATCAGCGATCTGAAGGCCTTTAATCTCTGCACCCATGGCCGCCGCCAGCGGCACAGTATGGAAATATTCACAGTCTATCGGTGTGTTGCTAAAATCCTTCTGCTCGTCATAGATCAGCATATTGTTCATAACTGCGCTCCTGTTACATCCATCCATGCGGGGATAGCGGCCCCTTTGTAAATGCCCCGGTGTAAATGCGCCTTTGTATATGCCCCGGTGTAAATCCTCCCGGCAATTGTCTGCCGTGCATCGCGTCCCGAGGCCAGCTCACAGCATTGATC
>JAYPEG010000050.1:0-13010 GCA_038125645.1 Alphaproteobacteria bacterium | reverse complement strand
CAATCGTTCCGATGTTCACATGCGGCTTCGAACGATCAAACTTCTCCTTAGACATCTTGCCTCTCCTGAAATTATATCTGTCTGAATTATCTGGTTACGCCATCTTGGCACGAACTTCATCAGCAACTGCCTGCGGCACCTGCTCATAATGATCAAACTGCATTGAATATTGGG
Organism: Alphaproteobacteria bacterium; assembly: GCA_038125645.1. Lineage (GTDB taxonomy): Bacteria > Pseudomonadota > Alphaproteobacteria > Puniceispirillales > Puniceispirillaceae > JADHLI01. The sequence goes on along the minus strand of JAYPEG010000050.1, from coordinate 12,836 downwards.
CCCGGCCCTGGCTCATTGAACGCAGCGTATTAATATAACCGAACATATTTGCCAGCGGCACCATAGCGTCAATCGCCCGGGCATTGCCACGCTGATCCATGCCGCCAACCTGACCGCGGCGTGAGTTCAGATCACCGATGATGTCACCCACATACTCCTCAGGTGTCAAAACCTCAACTTTCATCACAGGTTCCAGCAGACGCGGTGCTGCTTTTTCCATTGCCTCACGGAAGGCAGCACGGGCAGCGATTTCAAAGGCCAGGACTGATGAGTCAACATCATGGCTGGCGCCATCGATAAGCTCAGCAGCAAAATCAATAACCGGGAAACCGGCAATGACGCCTGTATCCTTGGCCTGATTGATGCCTTTTTCTACGCCCGGTATATATTCACGCGGCACAGAACCGCCGACAATAGAGCTGGTGAAGTCGAAGCCGCCCTCAGCCAATGGAGAGAATTTGATTTTCACGCGGGCAAACTGACCAGAACCGCCAGATTGCTTTTTATGTGTGTAGTCTATCTCAACTTCTTTTGTGATGGTTTCACGATAGGCCACTTGCGGGGCACCGATATTTGCCTCAACCTTGAATTCGCGCTTGAGGCGGTCAACCAGAATATCAAGATGCAGCTCACCCATACCCTTCATGATTGTCTGGCCGGACTCAGGATCAGAAGACACTCTGAATGAAGGATCCTCAGCCGCAAGACGCTGCAGGCTGATACTCATCTTTTCCTGGTCGTTCTTGGATTTTGGCTCAACAGCGATTTCGATTACTGGCTCTGGGAACGTCATTGTTTCCATCACCAGCTGATTGACAGGATCGCACAGCGTATCACCGGTAGTTGTATTCTTCATCCCTGCCAGCGCCACAATGTCGCCAGCAAAGGCCTCGTCAATTTCCTCACGGTTGTTCGAATGCATCATCATCATCCGGCCAACACGCTCGCGCTCACCCTTGGTAGAGTTCATCAGGCTGTCACCCTTGGCCAGCTTGCCTGAATAGATACGCACAAAGGTCAGCGATCCGACAAATGGGTCATTCATGATTTTAAAGGCAAGTCCGGCAAAAGGATCACCGTCATCAGCCTTGCGCTCAATGTTACGGGTCTCAGTATCGTCACCGGGCTTGAACCCCATATATGACGGCACATCAAGCGGCCCGGGAAGATAATCAATGACAGCGTTCAGCATAGGCTGAACACCCTTGTTCTTGAAAGCCGAACCGCACAGCACAGGCACAAATGACATATTCAGGGTGCCTTTGCGGATCATACGCTGCAATGTGGCGACATCCGGCTCCTCGCCCTCGAGGAACTTTTCCATGACATCGTCATCCTGCTCAACTGCCAGCTCAACCAGCTCAGCGCGCATTTCCTCTGCCTTGTCTTTCAGCTCGGGGCGTATATCACGCAGCTCCCAGCTGGCACCCAGATCCTCTGATGTCCAGACCCATTCCTGCATGGTCACCAGATTGACCAGTCCGGCAAATTCATTCTCTGCGCCGATTGGCATATGAATAGGTAGCGGGGTCGCCCCTGTACGGTCTTTGATCATCCGCACACAGTTAAAGAAGTCAGCACCGATTTTGTCCATCTTGTTAACAAAGACAACGCGCGGCACTTTGTAACGGTCAGCCTGACGCCAGACTGTTTCTGTCTGCGGCTCAACACCGGCGTTGGCATCCAGCACACAGACCGCACCGTCAAGAACAGCCAGTGAACGCTCAACCTCAATGGTGAAGTCAACATGTCCTGGTGTGTCAATGATGTTAAAGCGGAATTTTGCCGCGTCGGCATCTGCGCCATACTCAGCAGAGGGCGTTGTGCCGTCCTCGGTGCGGAACCAGAAACATGTTGTTGCAGCAGACGTGATTGTGATGCCGCGCTCCTGCTCCTGCTCCATCCAGTCCATCGTGGCATTGCCGTCATGAACCTCACCGATTTTATGTGACCGGCCAGTATAATAGAGAACCCGTTCAGTTGTTGTTGTCTTGCCAGCATCGATATGGGCCATAATGCCAAAGTTACGATACCGATCCAGGGGATATTGACGCGCCATGATTTATCTCCGCCGCAAAAATTGTTTACCAGCGATAATGCGAGAATGCACGGTTGGCCTCGGCCATTTTGTGTGTGTCCTCACGTTTTTTCACTGCGTTGCCGCGGTTATTGGCGGCATCCATTAATTCACCTGACAGACGGGCTGTCATTGTTGTCTCTCCGCGCTTGCGCGAGCTGTCGATAATCCAGCGGATGGCCAGTGCCTGACCACGGTCAGAGCGCACCTCAACAGGTACCTGGTAGGTCGCACCCCCAACACGGCGAGAGCGCACCTCAAGATGAGGGCGCACATTGTCAAGCGCGTCATGGAAGACCTTAGTTGGCTGAACACCGGCTTTTTTCTCTATCTGCTCAAAAGCGCCATAAACAATTTTCTCAGCGATAGAACGCTTGCCGTCATACATCAGGCAGGACATGAATTTAGAAACAACAACATCCTTGTATTTCGCATCAGGCAGGACAGGACGTTTTTCAGCTTTACGACGACGTGACATCTCAGATAACCCCTATTTAGGCCGTTTAGCGCCATATTTTGAACGGCGCTGGCGACGATCGGCCACGCCCTGCGTATCAAGCGTGCCGCGAATAATATGATAACGCACACCAGGCAGGTCTTTTACCCGGCCACCGCGGATCAGTACAACAGAATGCTCCTGCAGATTATGGCCCTCGCCCGGAATATAGCTGGTCACCTCAAAGCCGTTGGTAAGACGCACACGCGCAACTTTCCGCAATGCTGAGTTCGGCTTTTTCGGCGTTGTTGTGTAAACACGGGTACACACGCCGCGCTTCTGCGGGCATGCTTCCATGGCTGGCACTTTGTTCCGTGAAGTCGAACGCGTGCGCCCATGACGGATCAACTGGTTAATCGTTGGCATAACTGGCCCTTTTTCTGCCTGTCCCAAATAAAAAAAAAACAGAAGCCACCGGCCGTGCAGCCGACATTTCTGTAATTACCCTCTTCGTTTGATGAAAAAGAGGTGTCACACACCCTGCATATCTGACCCAGCGTCTAGCGCCTGCGTTCATATTCAGAAACAGAGTTCTGTAACGCCGCGCTACTACCTGCAGCCAGCAAGGTGTGCGGACTATACGTTTAGTCGGACATAATGGTCAAGTTTTATTTTCCGCTATGTCCGACTTTTGAATTTTTTACAGGCCCGGTGCCGCTTTTTTTATCAATTCAGTATGTTTACTGCATATCAACAACAACAGCCTCTGCATCAGCCTCATCAAATCCAGCCTCGCTGAGGGCTGCACGCTCTGATTCGGCTGCCGCGCGCCTGTCGGCAATTTCCTTGTCGCGCTGTACAGCGACCTGGCGCAAACGGTTGATAACAGACCCTGTGCCAGCCGGAATCAAGCGTCCGACAATCACATTTTCCTTCAGGCCCTCCAGCCGATCTTCACGCCCAGAAACAGACGCCTCAGTCAGTACCCTTGTTGTCTCCTGGAAAGAGGCAGCTGAAACAAAGGAACGGGTCTGCAATGACGCTTTTGTGATCCCCAGAAGAACCGGGTGTGCAATTGCCAGACGGCCGCCCTCTGCCTCTACAGCGGCATTGGCACGGGCAAATTCCTCGCGCTCAACCTGTTCACCGGCCAGCATGGTGGTATCCCCGCCATCCTCTATCTCTACCTTTTGCAGCATCTGGCGGACAATGGTCTCTATATGTTTGTCATTGATTTTCACACCCTGCAGACGATAGACATCCTGAATCTCCTTAACCAGATAATCAGCCAATGCCTCTACCCCCAATATGTTCAGGATATCATGCGGCACCGGCGATCCATCCAGCAGCAGATCGCCCTTTCTTATCATATCACCTTCATTGACAGCCAATGACCGCCCCTTTGGAAGCAGATATTCAACCGGCTCAAGACTGTCATCCATAGGAACAACGCGGATGCGTCTCTTCGCCTTATAGTCTGTACCAAACTCAACCCGGCCGTCACATTCGCTGATCACAGCAAAATCTTTCGGACGGCGGGCCTCAAACAGCTCTGCCACACGCGGCAGACCACCGGTAATATCGCGTGTCTTTGACGATTCACGAGGGATACGGGCCAGGACATCACCAGCATTCACACGCGCGCCGTTTTCCACGGACAAAATTGCCCCCACGGGTAGGAAGTAGCGGGCTTCCATGCCGTTTGACAATGTCAAAACCTCGCCCTTGTCATCGCGCATCGTGACACGCGGACGCAGATTGGCAGAACGGCCTGACTGTTTGGTTTCAATCACCTCACGGCTGATAATGCCTGTTGCCTCGTCAGCGACCTCGCGCACTGAGACACCGTCAGTCAGATCGACATAGTTGGCAATCCCTTCCATCTCAGTGATAATGGGGATGGTATAGGGATCCCATTCCACCAGCACATCGCCCGGTTTTACCTCTGCCCCATGCTCAAAAAACAGCTTGCCGCCATAGGGAAGGCGGTAGCGGGCCCGCTCAACACCCTGTTCATTGACAATAATCAGCTCAGCAGAGCGGCTCATCACGATCGGCTTGCCATCGGCCCCGCGCACAAGGCTGACATCTGGCAGCTGCACAGTGCCGGCAACTGTTGTTTCAAGGTTGTTTGCCTCTGCACCGCGCTGTGCGGCCCCGCCCACATGGAATGTCCGCATGGTCAGCTGCGTGCCCGGCTCACCGATTGACTGGGCCGCAATAACACCGACAGCCTCGCCGATATTCACCGGCGTGCCACGGGCCAGATCACGACCATAACAGGCCCCGCATACGCCAACAGAACTCTCACAGACCAGAACCGAGCGGATGCGCACCTGATCAAGGCCGGATTCATCAATTTCCTCAAGATGATCTTCTGTGACCATCTCACCTTTTTTTGCGATGACTGTGCCGGTCTTCGGATTTTCAAGATCAGCTGCCAGAATCCGCCCGAGAATCCGTTCAGACAGGCTGTCCACTATCTCTGAGCCGTTCATCGCATGACGAACCATGATCCCATTTTCAGTCCCGCAATCATGAGAGGTGATAATGCAGTCCTGGGCAACATCAACCAGGCGGCGTGTCAGATAGCCTGAATTGGCTGTTTTCAGGGCTGTGTCAGCAAGACCCTTGCGGGCCCCGTGCGTAGAGTTGAAATATTCGAGAACATCCAGCCCCTCTTTAAAGGAGGATTTGATCGGTGTTTCGATGATCTCGCCAGACGGCTTTGCCATCAGACCACGCATACCGGCCAACTGCTTGATCTGGGCCGCAGACCCCCGCGCCCCTGAATGGGCCATCATCCATACAGAATTGACGGGCTCGCCTGCCTTTTCTGTGGAAATACCCTTCATCATCTCATCCGCAACCTGATCAGAACAGCGTGACCAGACATCCACCACTTTGTTGTATTTCTCACCATGCGTGATGAAACCATCTAAATACTGCTGTTCAAACTCTTTTACCTGGGTTTCAGCATCAGCAACAAATTTTGCTTTCAGTTCAGGCGTGGTCAGATCAGCAATACCAAAGGATATGCCGGACTTACAGGCCTGTGTGAAACCAAGGCTCATCAGCCGGTCACAGAAAATCACCGTGTCTTTCTGGTCGCAATGACGGTAAATATAGTCAATGACATTGGAAACTTCCTTTTTTGTCATCAGCTTGTTCACCAGCTCAAAAGTGATATGCGGATTATTTGGCAGCAAATCAGCTAGACGCGCGCGCCCGGGTGTGGTCTCTACCACTTTTGTCACCGGCTCGCCATTTTCATCAAATGTGCTAATCCGTGATTTCACCCGTGCATGCAGGCTGACAGCACCGCTGTCGAGGGCCATCAGGATTTCCTGAACACCGGTAAAGGCCATGCCTTCACCTACTTCGCCCTCGCGTTCCAGTGACAGATAATAAAGCCCCAGAATAATATCCTGTGAGGGCACAATAATCGGCTTGCCATTGGCCGGGCTGAGGATGTTGTTTGTGGACATCATCAAAACGCGGGCTTCCAGCTGGGCCTCTAGTGACAGCGGCACATGAACGGCCATCTGGTCACCGTCAAAATCAGCATTGAAAGCCGTACAGACCAGCGGGTGCAGCTGAATAGCCTTACCCTCTACCAGAACGGGTTCAAATGCCTGAATACCAAGCCTGTGCAAAGTGGGTGCCCGGTTCAGCATCACCGGATGCTCGCGGATAACCTGTTCCAGAATATCCCAGACTTCCGGGCGTTCCTTTTCCACCATGCGCTTGGCAGCCTTTATGGTGCTGGCCAGTCCGTAAAGCTCCAGTTTGGAATAGATAAAGGGCTTGAACAGCTCAAGGGCCATTTTCTTTGGCAGGCCGCACTGATGCAGTTTCAGCTCCGGGCCGACCACGATGACCGAACGGCCGGAATAGTCAACGCGCTTACCAAGCAGATTCTGGCGGAAGCGGCCCTGTTTGCCCTTGAGCATATCTGACAAGGATTTCAACGGGCGCTTATTGACACCTGAAATAATGCGTCCGCGCCGCCCATTGTCAAACAGCGCATCGACTGATTCCTGCAGCATACGCTTTTCATTGCGCACGATGATATCAGGGGCGCGCAGTTCTATCAGACGCTTGAGCCGGTTATTGCGATTAATCACACGCCGGTATAAATCATTCAGATCCGAAGTCGCAAAACGGCCCCCGTCAAGCGGTACAAGCGGACGCAGCTCTGGCGGGATGACCGGCACAACATCCAGAATCATCCATTCTGGCCGGCAGCCGGACTCACGGAAAGCGTCAACCAGTTTCAGGCGCTTTACCAGCTTCTTGCGTTTTGCCTCAGACCCAGTTTCACGCAGCTCCTCGCGGATGATCTCACGCTCTGCATCAAGGTCAAGCCCGCCCAATATGGTTTTAATCGCCTCTGCACCGATTGCGGCCTCAAACGCATCATCACCATATTTATCAAGGGCGTTATAGTAATCTTCCTCGGACAGTAGCTGCCCCTTTTGCAAGTCGGTCAGACCAGGCTCGATAACCACGAAATTTTCAAAATAAAGGACACGTTCGAGATCCTTCAATGTCATATCCACCAACAGCCCGATACGGCTTGGCAATGATTTCAGAAACCAGATATGCGCGACCGGGGCCGCCAGCTCTATATGGCCCATGCGTTCACGCCGAACCTTTGACAAGGTTACCTCAACGCCGCATTTCTCACAGATAATCCCGCGATATTTCATCCGCTTGTATTTGCCGCACAGACATTCATAGTCACGCACAGGGCCAAAGATACGGGCACAGAACAGCCCGTCCTTTTCTGGCTTGAATGTACGGTAGTTGATTGTCTCAGGCTTTTTGATCTCGCCAAATGACCATGACCTGATCCGTTCAGGTGACGCTATGGAAATACGGATTTTGTCAAAACTCTGTGCAGACTTTGGCTGGCCAAATGGGTTCATAAGATCATTCATGTCGTGCAACTCCCTTTATCGAGGATATCAGCTTTTTCTTCGCGGGCGACCGGCGATCATGCTCCGGTCTGCCTTGTAAAATTTGTGCCCTGTCAAAGGCCCCCTGTCAGTTCTCACTGTCAGTTTTATTGTCAGTTCTCGCTGTCATGCAGCTCAACATTCAGGCCCAATGACCGCAGTTCTTTGATAAGAACATTAAAGGATTCAGGAATGCCGGCCTCAAAATCATCATCACCGCGCACAATCGCCTCATAGACCTTTGTACGCCCGGACACATCATCTGATTTTACTGTCAGCATTTCCTGGAGGGTATAAGCAGCCCCATAGGCCTCAAGTGCCCAGACCTCCATCTCGCCAAAGCGCTGGCCGCCAAACTGTGCCTTACCGCCCAGTGGCTGCTGGGTTACAAGGCTGTAGGGCCCGATAGAACGGGCATGGATTTTTTCATCAACCAGATGATGCAGTTTCAGCATATAGATATAGCCAACCGTAACAGAGCGGTCGAAATATTCACCGGTACGACCGTCAATCAGGCGTTCCTGTCCGGTTTTTGACAGCCCGGCCTGTTCCAGCAGGCCAGTCACATCAGCTTCACGGGCACCATCAAAAACAGGTGTGGCCATTGGCACACCGCGTGCCAGCAGCTTTGCCTGTTCTATTATCTGCTGGTCATCCATTGCCGACAGATTATCCTTATACTGGTCAGTCGGATAGATTTCCTTCAGCTTGCCATGCAGCAGCTTTGTGCTGTTCTTGGCTGCTGCAGCTTCAACCGCAGCCCCGATCTGCACACCAAGCCCGCGTGCGGCCCAGCCAAGATGCGTTTCCAGAATCTGGCCCACATTCATGCGCGATGGCACCCCAAGCGGGTTCAGCACAATATCAACCGGTGTGCCGTCTTCCAGATACGGCATATCCTCAGCTGGCATAATGCGTGAAATCACACCCTTATTGCCGTGGCGGCCGGCCATCTTGTCGCCTGGCTGCAATTTGCGTTTTACCGCAACAAAGACCTTAACCATCTTCATGACGCCAGGCATCAGCTCATCACCGCGCTGAAGTTTGTCAACCTTGTCGCTGAACCGCCCGTCCAGCGATTTTATCGCCTGTTCGAAATTGGTGTTCTGGGCCTCTACCTTTTTCTGGACATCATCATCTTTCACAGCAATCTGTGACATCTGGTGACGTGACAGGGACGCCAGCAGATCACCTGTCAGACGGGTATCTGTTGGCACATCCTTTGGCCCCGATGCTACATCCTGGCCATCCAGCAATGACAGCATACGGCCCATATAACCGCCTTCAAGTATCGCTTGCTCATCATCGCGGTCTTTTGCCAGACGCTCAATCTCTGCCCGCTCGATCGCGCGGGCGCGTTCATCCTTTTCAAGGCCCCGGCGTGAGAAAACACGCACCTCTACAACAGTTCCAGCACCGCCGGGCGGCACCCTGAGCGAGGTGTCGCGCACATCAGAGGCTTTCTCGCCAAAGATTGCCCGCAGCAGCTTTTCTTCTGGTGTCATTGGCGATTCACCTTTCGGTGTTACCTTACCAACCAGAATATCACCTGCGTTCACCTCTGCCCCGACATAAACAATGCCGGCCTCATCAAGGTTTTTCAGTGCCTCTTCACCGACATTTGGAATATCGCGTGAAATCTCTTCCTGACCCAGCTTCGTGTCACGTGCCATCACCTCATATTCCTCAATATGAATAGAGGTGAAAACATCATCACGCACAATGCGCTCATTAATCAGGATCGAATCCTCAAAATTATAGCCGTTCCATGGCATGAACGCGACCAGCACATTGCGGCCCAGCGCCAACTCACCATCCTCTGTTGACGGGCCGTCAGCGATAATATCACCTGTGCTAACATGATCGCCCACCTTAACCAGCGGACGCTGATTGACCGTGGTGTTCTGATTTGATCGCTGGAATTTCAGCAGCGTGTAGATATCAACGGGCGAGTCAGCCCCATCACCGACATCATCAGCGCGCACCACAATGCGTGTGGCATCCACCTGGTCGACAATGCCATCACGTCTGGCAACAATCGTCACACCGGAGTCGCGGGCCACCCGTGATTCCATCCCTGTGCCGACAATCGGTGCCTCAGCCTTCAGCAGCGGCACTGCCTGGCGCTGCATGTTAGAGCCCATAAGAGCACGGTTCGCATCGTCATTCTCAAGGAAGGGAATAAGAGCCGCCGCCACAGACACCAGCTGCTTGGGCGAAACATCGACATATTCAATATCGGTCGGGCGGGCAAGGCCAATCTCACCGGCGCGGCGCACCGGAATAAGCTCGCCGACAAAGGCGCCCTTGTCATCCAGCTCAGCATTGGCCTGTGCGATAGTATAGCGCCCTTCCTCCATGGCCGAGATATAGCGGACCTCGTCAGTGACCTTGCCGTCAACAACCTTGCGATAAGGCGTTTCAATGAAACCATAGCGGTTAATCTGGGCATAGGTGGCCAGAGAGTTAATCAGACCGATATTCGGGCCCTCAGGCGTTTCAATCGGACAGATGCGGCCATAGTGGGTCGGGTGCACATCGCGCACCTCAAAGCCGGCACGCTCACGCGTCAGACCGCCCGGCCCCAGTGCAGATACGCGCCGTTTGTGCGTGATCTCAGACAAAGGATTGGTTTGATCCATGAATTGAGAAAGCTGTGATGAGCCAAAAAATTCCCGCACAGCCGCTGCAGCTGGTTTTGCATTTATCAGATCAGCGGGCATAACCGTGTCTATTTCAACAGAGCCCATGCGCTCGCGGATAGACCGCTCCATCCGTAGCAGCCCGACCCGGTACTGATTTTCCATCAGCTCGCCAACAGACCGCACCCGGCGGTTGCCCAGATGGTCAATATCATCAACCTCACCACGCCCATCTTTTAGATCAACCAACACCTTTAGAACAGACAAAATATCCTGTTTACGCAGAATCCGCACATCATCAGCTGTATCCAGATCAAGGCGGCCATTCATCTTCACCCGCCCAACTGCTGAGAGATCATATTTCTCATCATCAAAGAACAGGCTGGTGAACAGCTCATGCGCGCTTTCCAGTGTCGGTGGCTCTCCCGGGCGCATTACACGATAAATATCAACCAGTGCCTCAGCCCGGCTGTTATTGCGGTCTGCTGCCAACGTATTACGCAGATGCGGGCCGACATTCACATTGTCTATGCCCACAATCTTCAGGCTGGTCACATTGTTTCCGGCGATGGCTGCAAGCAGTTCCTCAGTGATTTCATCACCGGCCTCCGCAACCACGACCCCTGTGTTCATATCGATAATGTCCTCTGACACAAACCGGCCGATAACATCGCTATCCTGTGCCTGTACAAAGGCCAGCCCGTCATCAGCAAGTTTCCGCAGCGTGCGCGGTGTCATCTTTGTTCCCGCTTCAGCAGCCACCTCACCCGTTTCAGCATTCACCAGATCATGGCTCAGTGTCGTGCCGCGATAGCTGTCAGCAACAAAGTCACAGCGCCAGCCCTCACCATCGCGGCTGTAAAGGACATGGTCATAGAAAATATCAAGGATTTCCTGTCTGCTCATGCCATAGATTTCAGCTGGATCAAGTTCCTGCTCTTCAGCCTTTGCCGCCTCCATGCGCGCCAGCGATTCCTCATCCGGCAGGGCCATCAATAACGTAGTGGCCGGCAGCTTGCGCTTGCGGTCGATCCGCACATTGAGAATATCTTTCGCATCATATTCAAAATCCAGCCACGAGCCGCGATAAGGAATAATACGCGCCGCAAACAGATATTTGCCTGATGAATGGGTCTTGCCCTTGTCATGGTCAAAAAACACGCCGGGCGACCTGTGCATCTGTGATACAATAACCCGCTCTGTGCCATTGACAATGAAAGTGCCATTGTCAGTCATCAGCGGCATGTCGCCCATATAGACATCCTGCTCTTTAATGTCGCGTATGGACTTTGCCCCTGTATCCTCATCAATTTCCCAGACGACAAGCCGCAAGGTCACTTTCAGAGGTGAGGCATAGGTCAAACCACGCTGCTGACACTCCTCAACATCATATTTTGGGGCTTCAAGCTCATAGGAATGGAACTCTAGGATGGCACGGCCGGCAAAATCATGGATGGGGAAAACAGACGAAAATGCTTCTTGCAGACCCGCATTCTGGCGGTCGGGGCGTGCCACACCCAACTGCAGAAACTGATCATAGCTGGAGCGCTGCACCTCAATCAGATTTGGCATCTGAGCCACTTCTGAGAGATGACCGAAATAGCGTCTTACACGTTTGCGACTGTTAAGGCTGCTCATCCGTTTTGCCATCTGCTGACCCTCGTCTTACTATAGTTCAACTTGAAATTTTATATTAAAAACAACTAACTAAAAAAATTCTTCAGCTGCCTGGCAGCCTGTTCTTTTAAACGGCTCGCACCGGGGCCTGAAACTAGCAGGCACCCGGTGCAAGATTTTTTTTGTCTGTCAGTCCAGACGAACCCCGTTATTTGAGTTCGACTGTTGCACCAGCTTCTTCAAGTTTGGCCTTGATCTGCTCAGCCTCGTCCTTGGCCACACCTTCTTTCACAGGCTTTGGTGCGCCTTCAACCAGGTCTTTTGCCTCTTTCAGGCCCAGACCTGTGATGGTGCGGACTTCCTTGATCACATTGATTTTTGACGCACCGGCTGCGGCCAGAATGACGTCAAATTCTGATTTATCCTCTGCAGCAGCACCGCCGGCGTCACCGCCGCCAGCAACAGCAGCCACCGCAACAGGAGCAGCAGCAGCAGAAACGCCCCACTTCTCTTCCAGCAGCTTTGCCAGCTCTGCAGCCTCAAGCACTGTAAGATTGGAAAGGTCGTCTGCAATTTTTTCAATATCAGCCATTTTTATCTCCTTTTGGCTTAAACTTTCTGATCAGTTGGCAATATGCCTACTGCAACTGGTCTGCCCGTGCCTGAATGACCCGTGCCAGCTTGCCGGCCGGTGCCTGTGACAGGCGGGCCAGCTGTGCTGCCGGGGCTGTAACCAGACCGACAAGTTTGGCACGCAGCTCGTCAAGTGATGGCAGGGTGGCAAGTGCTTCCACACCAGCCTTGTCAAGTACCTTGCCGTCAAATGCGCCGCCAACAACCTTCAGCTTGTCATTTTCCTTTGCATAGGCAACGAGAACCTTGGCCGCTGCCACAGGATCAGACGATGTTCCCATCGCTGTCGGCCCTGTAAACAAATCGGAAATATTCTCGTATTTTGTGCCCTGCAAAGCCAGTTTGGTCAGCCTGTTCTTGGTAACCTTGAAACCGGCACCAGCAGCACGCATACGCGCCCGCAAATCGCTGCTTTCCGCAACGGTCATGCCAGTCTGGTTGGTCACAACAACAGTTGTAGCCTCAGACAG
>JAYPEG010000049.1:1222-13159 GCA_038125645.1 Alphaproteobacteria bacterium | reverse complement strand
GTTATACTGTAGGGCAGCCCCGCCTCATGAAGCAGAAATTCAGCAATCAGTGAACCGGCAAAGGGTCGGCCGTAAATATGATAGTCTGACATGACTGTTCTCTCCTGTTTTACTGTACGCTATTGTTATCGCGATATTTTTATTCCGGAATTGTTGCTGTGATGCCGCCGTCAACAACCAGCTCTGTGCCGGTGATATAGCGCGATTCATCAGCCGCAAGAAACAGCGCAGCATGGGCAACATCACTGGCCGTTCCCATCTTTCCGGCCGGAACTTGATTATGGCGTTTTTTAACAAAGCCGTCATAATCACCTGCGGCATATTTTTCTGCCATTCGCTCAACCATGGCTGTATGCATCAGCCCGGGAAGCACACAATTCATACGGATATTGTTTGCAGCATGGATAACTGCAGAACTGCGTGTATACTGAATCAGCCCGGCCTTTGCTGCGCTATAGGCAATCTGTGGCTTGCCAAGATAGCGGATGCCGGCAATAGAGCTGATATTGACAATTGCCCCGCAGCCAGCGGCCAGCATATGCGGCAGCACCGCCCGGCAGGTCATCATAGCACTGGTCAGGTTCAGCTCTAATTGCTTTTGCCATACAGAACCGTCAGCTGACTGGGGGAGCATGCGTTCTGACTGGCCGACATTATTTACCAGAATATCAATGCGCCCATGGCGGGCAATAATCGACTCAATCCAGTGATTGACATCTGCTTCATCTGTGACAGAGCCGATGGTCAGCTGACAGGCCCCACCAGCCGCTGTCACCGCGTCCTGTGTGCGCTGGCCGTCTTCCCTGAAAATGTCAATCCCCTCAATTACTGCTCCCTGCCTGGCAAACAGCTCAGCGATAGCGCGGCCATTGCCAAGCGGGGCATCAGGAGAGCCAATGCCCGTGACAGCTGCGATTTTTTTATCAAGTCTCAGCATTTATTATCCTGCATTCCGATGTTTTTCACTGATATGAGAATCTTTTTATAAAATCTGTTATAAAGGGCTTTTATCCCTGCGCCAAATGCTTATGATAGGCGCGTGTCAGCAAGGGGTTGTGGCGCAGGGTTATGACGCCTGTCATCTTTTCAATTGTGTTTTTGGGTCAGGGGGGCTGTGATTTATGTCTGTGAACGATGTGATCATGCAGGCATTGCGTGATAACAAGGTTGAGTTTGTTACCACTGTGCCATGCAAGCAGCTGGCTGGTGTCATTGAGCTGATAGAAACAGCTGATGACATGATTCATGTGCCTGCGAACCGCGAGGATGAAGGGATGGGGCTGTGTGCCGGGGCCTATATGGGCGGAAAGCGGCCAGCCATCATTATGCAGAATACAGCTATCGGGGTAACCATCAATGCGCTGGCAACACTGATCCAGTTTTACCGCATGCCGCTGCCTATGCTGATAAGTTATCGCGGTGAGGTCGGAGAGCCAGTTGCCTGTCAGGTGGAAATGGCTGTTCATACAAAGGCACTGTTGAGCCAGCTCTGTATTCCAACCTATCATTTTCACCAGCCAGAGGATGCAAAGGAAACCTCTGCCATCCTTGCACACTGCTTTATGGCACGAAAGCCGGCCGCGATACTCATGGATGCGACATTCTGGAAAGGAGCATGACAGCGATGATCAGAAGTGATGTTTTAAAGACGCTGATTCCGCTGATTTCTGATCAGCTTGTCGTGACAAATATTGGACTGCCAAGCCAGGAAATGCACTTGCTCGATGACCAGCCAAGCAATTTTTACATGCTGGGGACTATGGGGCTGGCCTCATCGATTGGCCTGGGTGTCGCGCTGGCACAGGATAAAAAGGTCATCGCCATTGACGGTGACGGGTCGGTTCTGATGAATTTTGGCACCTTGCCGACAATTGCAAATAACCCGGCAAGGAATTTTATCCTGCTGATTATTGATAATGGCAGCTATGGTTCAACAGGCGATCAGAAAACTTATTCAGGCATGAAGACCTCGCTGGCAGAGGTGGCGCGGGCCTGTGGCTGCGATAATGTCATAGAATGTTCAGCTGAACAGACAGCAGATGTTATGAAACAGGCATTGGCCGGCAATCAGCAGACAATCATTGTCAGTAAATGCGAATCAGGCAATATCAAAGTGCCGGTAATTGAACATGATCCGGTTGTTATTAAAGAGCGCTTTATGACAGCCGTTAAAGCCTGATAAGAGAGGGTTCTGTAAAAAAGGAGAGGGCGTCATGTCTGTTCCAAGCGCGGCAGAAAATGAAGAGCAGGAAAAACAGCTGGTGCGGGCGCTGACAGCCTTGCTGGAGGCCTATCCCAATTATGAGCCGCCCTATCTGCGCAAAGATGGTGATATTGTGATTCCTCTTGATGCCGTACTGAAGAAAAACCGTGCTGCCTATAACGGGCTTGCCAGTGCCTTTTCTGAAATGATGAGCTCTGATATCCAGAAAAAACGCTCATCAACATGGGTGGAATAGACAGCAGCGGCAAGCCGGTGCTGGCTTTTGTCTGAAATCTTTGTCATTGGGCAACATAACAGGCCAGAAGCCCTTGCAATTCTGTACAGCTTGGACTATCCACTTCACAGATAAGTTTTCCTTCCATTCGCGTGTGGGGGCTTGAACAGAATGGACGCCTATCTTTCTCAATATCTGCCGATTGCGGTTTTTATGGCACTGGCCATTGGTTTGTCACTCGCCTTTGTTATCGGCTCTGTCATTGTAGGCTCACAAAAGCCTGACATTGAGAAACTGACTGCTTATGAATGCGGCTTTGATGCTTTTGATGATTCCCGCAAGCCCTTTGATGTGCGTTTTTATCTTGTCGCCATACTGTTTATTATCTTTGATCTTGAGATTGCCTTTTTATTCCCATGGGCTGTGGCATTGTCCGATATCGGGCTTTTCGGTTTCTGGTCGATGATGGTGTTTTTGGGCGTTCTGACGGTTGGCTTCATCTATGAATGGAAGAAAGGAGCGCTGGAATGGGAGTGATTGACAAGACATCTGTTCTGACACCTGAACAGATTGCCGCCCATCCACCGCTGCCACCGGGGGCTGACCAGGATGCAGTTTTAAACGCTGTCAGCGATGAAATCACCAATGGCGGCTTTGTCATTGCCAAAGCGGACAAGCTCTTTAACTGGGCCCGTTCCGGCTCATTATGGCCGATGACCTTTGGTCTGGCTTGTTGTGCGGTCGAAATGATGCATTCGGCAGCCAGCCGCTATGACATGGACAGATATGGGATGCTGTTTCGTCCCAGCCCGCGCCAGTCTGATGTCATGATCGTCGCTGGGACTCTGACCAATAAAATGGCCCCGGCCCTGCGGCGTGTCTATGACCAGATGCCGGAGCCGCGCTGGGTGCTGTCAATGGGTTCCTGCGCCAATGGCGGCGGTTATTACCACTATTCCTATGCAGTGGTGCGGGGCTGTGACCGCATTGTGCCAGTTGATATATATGTGCCGGGGTGCCCGCCGACAGCCGAAGCGCTAATCTATGGCCTGCTGCAACTGCAAAAGAAAATCCGGCGCACCGCCACGATCGCCAGAAGCTAGGGTGCGTGAAGCAAGGAAGGGGCTGTTCAGCCCTGTCAGGGAAAGCGAAATTTATTGATGACTGAGCATAATCAAGCCGATCTCCCCTCAGGTGACTTGTCTGTCATTGCAGGTCTGCGTTCTGCCTTGACTGACCTTGCCTCTGTTGTGGCATCGCCAGCAGTTGAGATTAGAATATCAACTGATATCAATAAATTAGAGGATGTTCTTAAAATTCTTCGCGATGATCAGGGGCTGCGTTTTCGTCAGCTGACAGACCTGACAGCTGTGGATTACCCGGAGCGTGAAAAGCGGTTTGAGGTGGTTTATCAGCTGCTTTCCACAGCACAGAACAGCCGTGTGCGTGTATATGTGTGTGTTGACGAGGATGAGGTTGTTCCCTCTGTCACAGAGCTGTTTTCATCTGCCAACTGGGCAGAGCGCGAGGTATGGGATATGTTCGGTATTTATTTTTCCGGACATCCTGATCTGCGGCGTCTTCTGACAGATTACGGATTTGAAGGGCATCCCCTTCGCAAGGATTTTCCCTTAACAGGTTATGTTGAGACACGCTACAGCGATACCCAGCGCCGCGTTATCTATGAGCCTGTCCATCTGACCCAAGATTACCGTGATTTTGATTTTCTCAGCCCTTGGGAGGGTGTGCAGGGGCAGATGACTGCTGCGGACAGCAGCGATGAGACAGGAGGCTGATGTAATGGGTGAAATGCAAATCCGTCCCCTGACACTGAATTTCGGGCCCCAGCATCCGGCCGCTCATGGCGTGCTGCGTCTGGTTCTTGAAATGGATGGCGAGGTTATAGAGCGTGCCGACCCGCATGTCGGTCTGTTGCACCGCGGCACGGAAAAGCTGATTGAGAACAAAACATATCTTCAGGCGCTGCCTTATTTTGACCGGCTTGACTATGTCTCACCGATGAATCAGGAGCATGCCTGGGCACTGGCCATTGAAAAGGCGCTGGCGATTGAAGTGCCAAAGCGCGCGCAGTATATCCGTGTGCTTTATTGCGAAATCGGGCGGATTTTGAACCATCTTCTGAATCTGACAACCTTTGCCATTGATGTTGGAGCGATGACACCTTTGCTCTGGGGTTTTGAGGAGCGTGAAACATTAATGGAATTTTACGAGCGGGCATCTGGGGCGCGTCTCCACGCGGCTTATTTCCGGCCCGGTGGTGTGCATCAGGATCTGCCGGACGGGCTGGCAGAGGATATTCTGGCCTGGGCTGATAAATTTCCAGCCTTTATTGAAGACCTGGAAACTTTGCTGACGAATAACCGTATCTTTAAGCAGCGCACGGTTGATATAGGTGTTATGGATACTGACGAGGCACTTGATCTGGGGATGAGCGGGCCGTGTCTGCGTGCAACCGGCTATGCCTGGGATCTGCGTAAGGCCCAGCCCTATGACTGTTATGCTGAGATGGATTTTGATATTCCTATTGGTACCACAGGCGACTGTTATGCCCGTTATCTGGTGCGGGTGGAAGAGATGAAACAATCGCTGAAGCTGATAAGACAGGCTATCACAGATATGCCGCAAGGGCCGGTTCTGGCGCAGAATAACAAGGTCACACCGCCGCGCCGGGCGGATATGAAACAGTCGATGGAAGCCCTTATTCACCATTTCAAATTATACACCGAAGGCTTTCACCTGCCAGCCGGGGACAGCTATACAGCGGTTGAGGCCCCAAAAGGAGAATTCGGTGTCTATCTGGTGGCAGACGGAACAAACAAGCCCTATCGCGCCCGTCTGCGGGCACCGGGTTATTATTTTATGGCCGCGGTTGATTATCTGTCGCGTGGTCATATGCTGGCAGATTCTGTTGCGATTATCGGTTCGCTTGACATTGTTTTTGGTGAGATTGACAGATGAGTATTCAGACCCTTATCGCTGAACATCAGCCTGAGCATTTCGCTTTTTCAAAGGAAAGTGAAAAAGAGATAAAAAAGGCTGTTGCAAAATACCCCGAGGGCCGTCAGGCCAGCGCAGTCAAATCGCTGTTATATATTGCCCAGCGCCAGCATGATAACTGGATTCCCATGAAAGCTATCGAAGAGATTGCAAAGCGCCTTGATATGGCAGAAATGCGGGTGCTGGAGGTGGCGAGCTTCTATAGTATGTTCAATCTGAAACCAGTTGGAAAATGGTTTCTGCAGCTCTGTGGCACGACGCCCTGCATGCTACGCGGGTCTGATGATGTAACACGCTGTATCCATGATAAGCTGAAAATAAAATCAGGTGAAACGTCTGCATGCGGCCAGTTCTCACTGCGTGAGGTGGAATGTCTGGGGGCATGTGTGAATGCGCCTGTCCTGCAGGTCAATGATGATTTTTACGAGGATATGGATTATTTGAGCACAGCCGCATTAATTGATGCGTTGGCACAGGGCGAACAGCCGCGTGCCGGGTCGGTAAAGGGGCGTCAGGGCTCTGCGCCGGAAGGCGGCGAAACAACGCTGAAAGCGGCAGGAAAAAGCACGAAAAAGAGATAGAGATGCTGGCAGACGAGGATCGTATTTTTACCAATATTTATGGCCGCCATGATGCCGGCCTGAAGGGCGCGCGTGCACGCGGCGACTGGGACAATACCAAGGCCGTTCTCGCCCGTGGCCCTGATGCGATTGTCGAGGAGATGAAGGCCTCTGGCCTGCGCGGGCGTGGCGGGGCAGGATTTCCGACCGGTCTGAAATGGTCGTTCATGCCAAAGGAAGTTGGTGCCCGCCCGCATTATCTGGTTGTGAATGCTGATGAATCAGAACCGGGAACATGTAAGGACAGGGATATTATCCGCCATGAGCCGCATAAGCTGATAGAAGGGTGCCTGGTGGCCGGTTTTGCCATGCGTGCCCATACAGCCTACATTTATATACGGGGTGAATTTTATAATGAGGGCATAGCGTTACAGAACGCGATTGACGAGGCCTATGACGCTGGATTGCTGGGAGAGGACGCTGCCGGTTCAGGCTGGGCCTTTGATGTCTATGTCCAGCGCGGGGCCGGGGCCTATATCTGCGGCGAGGAAACAGCCTTGCTTGAATCACTGGAGGGCAAAAAGGGCCAGCCGCGCCTGAAACCGCCTTTTCCGGCCGGGGTCGGTCTGTATGGTTGTCCGACAACGGTAAATAATGTTGAATCCATTGCTGTTGCGCCAACAATTCTGCGCCGTGGCGGCAGCTGGTTCGCAGGGCTTGGCAAGGAAAACAATACGGGCACGAAACTGTTCTGCATTTCTGGCCATGTGAATAATCCTTGTAATGTCGAAGAGGAGATGGGCATACCGCTAAAGGAGCTGATAGAGCGGCACGCTGGCGGCGTGCGCGGCGGCTGGGATAATCTGCTGGCCGTCATTCCGGGCGGCTCGTCAACACCGTTGATGCCAAAGGATGTCTGTACAACGATGACAATGGATTTTGATGCCCTGCGCGCTGCCGGCACTGGTCTGGGCACAGCTGGTGTTATCGTCATGGACAAAAGCACGGATATTGTAAGGGCAATAGCGCGCCTGTCATATTTCTACAAGCATGAAAGCTGCGGTCAATGCACCCCATGCCGAGAGGGTACAGGATGGATGTGGCGGATGATGGATCGCATGGTGCGCGGCGAGGCTGAAATCCACGAAATTGATACGCTGGAGCAGATAACCCGACAGGTGGAAGGCCATACTATATGTGCCCTCGGCGATGCAGCTGCCTGGCCGATACAAGGGCTGATCAAGCATTTCCGGCCAGAAATTGAACGCCGCATCACTGCCCACCGTGCTGTTGTTAATGCTGCTGAGTAAGGGTTTATTCTATGCCAAAGCTGACTGTCGATGGAATTGAGGTTGAGGTAGAGGACGGCGCAAGCGTTCTTCAGGCCTGTGAGGCTGCGGGCGTTGAAATTCCGCGTTTCTGTTATCATGATCGTCTGTCGGTTGCCGGAAACTGCCGTATGTGTCTTGTGGATATGGAACGTGCCCCCAAGCCGATTGCCTCATGCGCTATGCCGGCCGGCGAGGGGATGGTGATCAGCACTGACTCTGAGCGGGTGCAAAAGGCGCGCCGGGGCGTGATGGAGTTTTTGCTTGTCAATCACCCCCTCGATTGTCCGATTTGTGATCAGGGCGGTGAATGTGATTTGCAGGATCAGGCAATGGGCTATGGTCATGATGTGTCCCGCTATGCTGAGAACAAGCGGGCCGTCAGCGAAAAACATATGGGCCCGCTGATTAAAACAGTGATGACACGCTGTATTCACTGTACACGCTGCGTGCGTTTTGCCACTGAAATTGCCGGCGTGCCGGAACTGGGTGCGATTGGCCGTGGTGAGAATGTTGAAATCACCACATATCTTGAAAAAACACTTGCCAGCGAGCTGTCTGCTAATGTCATTGACCTGTGCCCTGTCGGTGCCCTGACTTCACGTCCCTATGCATTCGTGGCACGGCCCTGGGAATTGAACAAAACAGACAGTATTGATGTAATGGATGCAATGGGCGCCAATATCCGCATTGATACACGCGGTAATGAGGTGCTGCGCGTTCTGCCGCGTCTGAACGAGGATATCAATGAGGAATGGATAACAGACAAGGCCCGCTATGCGATTGACGGGCTGCGGCGCCAGCGCCTTGATGTGCCCTATCTGCGGGGACGTGATGGCCGGCTGCACAAGGTCAGCTGGGATGAGGCGTTCAATGCTGTCACAGCAAGAATGAAAAAGCTGAAGCCGTCCCAGATGGCGGCGATTTGCGGCGATCAGGTGGATGCAGAGGCCATGTTTGCATTGAAATCGCTGTTTGACAGAATCGGCAGCCCCCATATCGACTGCCGCCAGGACGGTGCCAAGCTGACTGCAAAGGCGCGCGTTTCCTATATCTTTAACTCAACTATTGCCGGCATTGATGACGCTGACGCCATTTTAATTATTGGCAGTAATCCGCGCCGCGAAGCCGCAGTGATGAATGCGCGTATCCGCAAACGCTATCTGAATGCACGCGTGCCGGTGGCCGTCATCGGGCCGCAGGCTGACCTCAGCTATCCATATGAATATATGGGTGATGAGGCAGAACTGATTGAAAAGATGGCGTCAGGCAAACATCCCTTCGCTAAAATCCTGAAAAAGGCGAGGCGGCCAATGTTAATTCTGGGGATGGGCGCGCTCAGGCGTGCGGACGGTCAGGCCATTGCCGGCTTGTGTCACAAGATTGCAGAGAACAGCAAAATGGTCACCGCTGACTGGAACGGTTTTAATATTCTGCATACAGCAGCCAGCCGTGTTGCCGGTCTGGATATGGGCTTTGTGCCGGGCAGGGGGGGCAAGGATGTTGCTGGCATACTGACAGCTGCCCAGCGGGGCGAGATGGGGCTTGTCTGGCTGCTAGGGGCTGATGAGCTGGATACAGACCGGCTGGCCGACAGTTTTGTTGTTTATCAGGGTCATCATGGTGACCGGGGTGCACAGTGCGCCGATGTTGTGCTGCCGGGTGCGGCATGGACGGAAAAAGACGGTTTATATGTGAATTTTGAAGGGCGGGTGCAGCAGGCCAGCCGCGCCGCCTTCCCGCCCGGTGAGGCAAGAGAGGACTGGGCGATCATCCGGGCCTTTTCAGAGCGGATTAACAAAACACTGTCCTTTG
Source organism: Alphaproteobacteria bacterium (assembly GCA_038125645.1). Lineage (GTDB taxonomy): Bacteria > Pseudomonadota > Alphaproteobacteria > Puniceispirillales > Puniceispirillaceae > JADHLI01. The sequence goes on along the minus strand of JAYPEG010000049.1, from coordinate 4,000 downwards.
ACAGCCATAAAGAGCTGCGTGAGGCCCTGTGTGATGCGGTGCCGCTGTTTGCCGGCACAGATATCACCCAGCCGGCGAAATGGACAAAATTCGGACGCGCGGGAAGTCTGCAAAAAACAGCGCTGGCAGCAGCGATTGATCAGTTTTACATGACGTGTGCAATATCACGATCATCACAGGTGATGGCAGAATGCTATCAGGCCGCCCTGGCCGACAGCAAACCAGAGCTGGCAGCAGAATAAGCAGGCAGGAGGAGAGAGCACAATGGAACTGAGCCTGCTGATTGACCTTGCCTGGATCATTGCAAAAATTCTGGCAGTGGTAGGGCCCCTGATGATTGCTGTTGCTTATTTGACACTGGCAGAACGGCGCGTCATCGGCTTTATGCAGCTGCGTAAGGGGCCGAATGTTGTCGGGCCGTTCGGGCTATTTCAGCCATTTGCTGATGCGCTGAAACTGATGGCAAAGGAAACAATCCTGCCAGCCGGTGCTGATAAGGTTGTTTTTGTTATTGCCCCGATGCTGACCTTTGTTCTGGCGTTGGTGGCATGGGCAGTTATTCCCTTTGATCAAGGCCTGGTGCTGGCTGATATAAATGTCGGCATTCTCTATCTTTTTGCTATCAGCTCTCTTGGTGTTTACGGCGTTATCATGGCTGGATGGGCCAGCAACTCAAAATATGCTTTTTTAGGGGCGCTGCGATCTGCGGCCCAAATGGTCTCTTATGAGGTTTCAATGGGTCTGGTGATAATCAATGTGCTGATCTGTGTGGGTTCGCTCAATCTCTCAGACATTGTAGAGGCCCAGCGTGATATGTGGTTTGCGCTGCCTCTGTTGCCCATGTTCATTGTATTTTTTATTTCCACACTGGCAGAGACCAATCGTGCGCCCTTTGACCTGCCAGAGGGTGAGTCAGAGCTGGTTGCCGGCTATTTTGTAGAATATTCCTCTATGAGTTTTGCTCTCTTCTTTCTTGGTGAATATGCCAATATGATTTTGATGAGCGCGATGACAACCATACTGTTTCTGGGGGGATGGCTGCCGCCATTTGATATTTCGCCGCTGAATCTCATACCGGGCCCGATATGGTTTGTGCTGAAAATCATGCTGTGCCTATTCGTGTTTTTATGGGTGCGCGCAACCACGCCGCGTTACCGCTATGACCAGCTGATGCGTCTGGGCTGGAAAGTGTTTTTGCCACTGTCCCTGCTGTTTGTAATACTGACATCTGGCTTTTTGCTGGCTTTTGACAAGCTGCCGGCGATTGGCAGTTGAGGAGAGATGTGATGAGTGCATTGATTGCTGCTGTCCGTTCGTTTCTGCTGCTTGAGCTGGTAAAGGGTCTATTGCTGACCTTGAAATATTTTTTCAAGCCAAAGGCAACGCTGAATTACCCGTTTGAAAAGGGGTATCTGTCTCCGCGCTTTCGCGGTGAGCACGCCCTGCGCCGCTATCCTAATGGTGAAGAACGTTGCATTGCCTGCAAGCTGTGTGAGGCTGTCTGTCCGGCCCAGGCAATCACTATCGAGGCAGAGCCGCGTGCCGACGGATCACGGCGCACGACCCGCTATGATATTGATATGACAAAATGCATTTATTGCGGTTTCTGTCAGGAGGCCTGTCCGGTGGATGCCATTGTTGAGGGGCCAAATTTTGAATTTGCCGCAGAAACACGCGAAGAGCTGTTTTACACAAAAGAAAAGTTGCTGGCCAATGGTGACAGATGGGAAGGGGAAATTGCCCGTAATCTGGCACAGGATGCGAGATGGCGTTGAGCAGACATGCCTTTTTCCGGGGGGATTGAGTTAAGATGATTTCATCATTGTTTTTCTATCTGTTCGCAGCCATATGCTGTTTGTCGGGATTGATGGTCATCTCATCACGTAATCCCGTACATTCGGTATTGTTTCTCATTCTGGCCTTTTTCAATGCAGCTGGTCTGTTTATTCTGCTGAACGCGGAATTCCTCGCTATGCTGCTGGTTGTTGTTTATGTCGGCGCGGTCGCGGTTCTGTTTTTGTTTGTTGTGATGATGCTGGACATCAATTTTGCCGAGCTGCGTGAGGGGTTCCAGAAATACCGCCCGCTCGGGCTGGTTATCGGTGCGATACTTCTGGCTGAACTGTTCGCTGCCTTTTTTGACTATACCGGTGCGGGACAGGCCTTGCCGGAACCAGGCCAGATACATAACACAAAGGCGCTCGGACAGGTTATCTATACAGATTATATCTATCTTTTCCAACTGGCTGGACTTGTTCTGCTGGTTGCCATGATAGGTGCGATCGCCCTGACTCTGCGTAAACGCACAGGCGTGCGCCGCCAGAATATTGCTGATCAGAACAGCCGCAGCCGCGATGAAACTGTCAGGGTTGTCACAGTCAAATCCGGTGAGGGGATTAAGGAGAGCGCACAATGATGGCTGAAATCACACTTGCCCATTATCTGAGCGTCGGGGCCATTTTGTTTGTCTTTGGTGTTTTTGGCATCTTTATCAACAGGAAAAATGTCATAACAATACTGATGTCGATAGAGCTGATACTGCTGTCTGTCAGTATAAATCTGGTCGCCTTTTCTGCCTTTTTGAATGACCTGTCCGGGCAGATTTTTTCCTTGTTCATCCTGACAGTTGCTGCAGCCGAGGCCGCGATTGGACTGGCGATTTTGGTTGTGTATTTCCGCAATCGCGGCTCGATTTCGGTTGAAGATATTAATGTGATGAAAGGCTGATATAGAATGTTTTATCAGGCGATAGTCTTTTTACCGCTTATCGGGGCTGTT
>JAYPEG010000049.1:0-1212 GCA_038125645.1 Alphaproteobacteria bacterium | reverse complement strand
GTTCTGGCCGGGCTGTTTTCCCTGCGGGCTCAGAACGCGGCGGCGATTACTGTATCAATCGCAGGGGTCGGCCTGTCGTTCCTGCTCTCACTGTTTGCCTTTGCTGAAGTGGCGCTTGGCGGTAACACCCATATTGTCACAGTTGCGCGCTGGATAAATTCCGGTGCTTTCGAGGCTAACTGGCAGCTACGCTTTGATACGCTGACTGCCGTGATGCTGATCGTTGTCACTGGCGTTTCATCATGTGTGCATATCTATTCTGTTGGTTATATGCATCATGACCGTGCGATTGCCCGTTTCATGGCTTATCTCAGCCTGTTCACCTTTGCCATGCTTATGCTGGTGACAGCAGATAATCTGGTGCAGCTGTTTTTTGGCTGGGAGGGGGTCGGTGTTGCCTCTTATCTGCTTATCGGGTTCTGGTATCACAAGGAATCAGCCCATAAGGCGGCAATGAAAGCCTTTGTTGTGAACCGGGTTGGTGATTTTGGCTTTGTGCTTGGTATTCTGGCAATATTCACCCTTACAGGCTCAGTCAGCTTTGAGACGATATTTGCTGACACGGCCTCTTATCAGGGCGCGCGTATCAGCTTTCCTGGTCTCAGTCTGCCGGCCCTAGAGGTGGTTTCTGTGCTGCTGTTTATCGGGGCTATGGGAAAATCAGCCCAGCTGGGGCTGCATACATGGCTGCCGGATGCGATGGAGGGCCCGACGCCTGTATCTGCGCTTATCCATGCCGCAACGATGGTTACCGCCGGTGTATTTCTGGTCTGCCGGATGTCACCGGTAATCGAATACGCCCCGGTGGCCCTTGATATTATTACCATTGTCGGGGCGCTGACAGCGATTTTTGCCGCTACTGTGGGGATGACACAATTTGATATCAAACGGGTGATTGCCTATTCCACCTGCTCCCAGCTTGGCTATATGTTTTTTGCAGCAGGTGTGTCTGCCTATCCTGCGGCGATGTTTCATCTCACCACCCATGCCTTTTTCAAGGCGCTTTTGTTCCTTGGGGCCGGTTCAGTTATCCATGCGCTGTCTGATGAGCAGGATTTGCGGAAAATGGGCGGTATCTGGCGACAGGTTCCTGTAACCTATGCGATGATGTGGATTGGGTCTCTTGCGCTTGCCGGTTTTCCGTTTTTTGCCGGTTTTTATTCAAAGGACATGATATTAGAGGCGGCTTTTGGGGCGCATTCAAATGTTGGT
>JAYPEG010000048.1:10930-13225 GCA_038125645.1 Alphaproteobacteria bacterium | reverse complement strand
GTATCAGCCGTGATGTACCCTTTGGGGCGCCGATCTGTATCACCAGCGCAACATCTGCCCAGTCAATGCCCAGATCAAGAGAAGAGGTGGCAATTATAGCATCAAGACTGCCTGTTGCCATGGCCGCTTCAACGCGTCTGCGCTGGCTGACATCAAGAGAGCCGTGATGTAGCCCAATTTTCAGATTTTTCTCATTCAGGCGCCAGATGGCCTGAAACATCATTTCTGCCTGTGCGCGGGTGTTCATAAAGATGATAACCGGGCGGTTTGCGCTCACCAGCGCGTAGATATCCTCTGCAGCATAGAGCGCGCTGTGTCCGGCCCAGGGTAGGCGGTGTACAGATGATTCCAAAATGGATATATCCATCTTCTTATCTAATGGCGGGCTGAGAACGCAGACATCATCTTCATGTTCTGACAGCCAGCAGCGCATTTGCTGCGGCCGGGCAATGGTTGCGGACAATCCAATGCTACGGCTGGCAGGTGCAAGTCCCCTTAATGCTGCCAGTGACAGGCTGAGCAGATCGCCGCGCTTGCTTCCTGCCAGTGCATGAATCTCATCAATGATGATATATTTCAGCTCAGCGAACAGATGTGCTGCCTCTGGCCAGGCCAGCATCAGCTCCAGTGACTCTGGGGTTGTCAGCATGATATGGGGCGGGGCGGTACGCTGGCGCTGGCGCCGTTGCGCGGGCGTATCACCTGTTCTGGTTTCAATGTGGATATCGAGCCCCATATCCCTTACCGGGGTTTCCAGATTGCGCGCGATATCAACCGCCAGGGCCTTTATCGGGGACAGATAAAGCGTATGTATGGTCTGCGTCTTTTTTTTGTGGAGATCAATCAGGCTGGGCAGAAAGCCAGACAGGGTCTTTCCTGATCCAGTCGGTGCCGCAAGCAGCACCGAGCGTCCCTGGCCGGTGAGTCTAACAATTTCGCTCTGGTGAGGGTAAACAGACCATTTTTGTCGTGAAAACCAGTCATGGAAAAGCGGTGGCAGGGGCATTTGGTATTTCTGTTCAGACTCTGTATCGGGCACACACAGATAATTTAAACTGATTTTTTTTTCTGCCAAGCAGCAGTCACTTCAGCTACAGCTGAATATTTCACTTCAGCTACAGCTGAATATTTATGGTATGTTTTCTTTTTTACTGACCGGGCTGCGGCCAGCATATGGACGTATAAACAGTGCCGTGCGCGTGCTGCGGCAGGATGAAAGGGAAGATGTGATGATCGAACTCTATTACTGGCCAACACCCAATGGCCATAAAATAACAATCGCGCTCGAGGAGCTGGGCCTCAGCTATGAGGTGAAACCGGTCAATATCGGCAAGGGAGACCAGTTTCGGGCCGATTTTCTTGCCTTTTCACCAAATAACCGGATGCCGGCCATCATTGATCATGATGGCCCGGACGGCCAGCGCATCACCGTTTTTGAGTCCGGTGCTGTTTTACTGTATCTTGCCCAGAAAACTGGCCAGCTGATGCCAGCTGAATGGCGCGCCCGCACACAGGTTCATGAATGGCTGATGTGGCAGATGGGCGGTTTTGGCCCCATGCTGGGTCAGGTGCATCATTTCAACTATTATGCACCTGAAAGAATTTCTTATGCGATTGCCCGCTATTCCAAAGAGGCGAACCGTCTCTACGGGGTTCTGGACAGGCGCCTGGCAGAACATGAATTTGTTGCAGCTGACAGCTACAGCGTTGCTGATATTGCGATTTTTCCGTGGACACACAGCCATGAGCGCCAGAATGTTGATCTGAATGACTATCCGCATGTGGCGCGCTGGCGCCGCCTGTTGCTTGGGCGTGCTGCTGTGCAAAAGGGCATGGCCGTTGGGGCTGAATGGCGAGAGGATTTGAAACAGTTGAGCGCACAGGAATTCAGCCGCCTGTTTGGCACAGATACACAGCACCCGCCGCAGTAACAAGGGCGGCACGGTTGCTGTAATATGGATTGGGCAGGCACAGATAAAAACGGACTTTATATCCGCCCCGCCGGGGCCTATATTGACCCCTTGCGTGCGTGTTCCCTGGCACTCATTACGCATGGCCATTCTGATCATGCCCGCCCCGGCCACGACCATGTGATTGCCACTTCGCAGACGCTGGCCATTATGAGAGCCCGTTACGGGCCTGATTTTGCGAACAAGGCAACAGCCCTTGATTATGGCCAGTCCATGATGTTGGGAAGGGCGCGCGTCAGCATGGCCCCGTCCGGCCATATTCTGGGCAGTGCCCAGATTATCGTTGATTATAATGATACCCGTTTGATCGCAGCCGGTGATTACA
>JAYPEG010000048.1:0-10920 GCA_038125645.1 Alphaproteobacteria bacterium | reverse complement strand
ATCCAACATGTGCGGCTTTCGAAATTGTTCCCTGTGATATATTCATTACTGAGGCCACCTTTGGTTTGCCTGTGTTTTCACATCCCGATCCGCTTGCCGAGATAAACAGGCTTCTGGAACATAAAGCATTGTTTCCTGAACGTTCTGTTCTTATCGGGGCTTATGCGCTTGGCAAGGCCCAGCGCGTGATCGCCACCCTGCGCCAGGCAGGCTATGAGGCACCGATCTACATTCATGGGGCCTTGCAAAACCTCTGCGGGCTGTATCAGGACTGCGGTGTTGCGCTCGGCCCGCTTATATCCGCAACAGCGGGGCCGGGCGGCCAGCCCAGCCCGCAGCTGGCCGGCCAGATTATTCTTGCCCCGCCTTCAGCAATGGCAACCAGCTGGGCCCGCCGGCTCATTGATCCACTCTTTGCCTTTGCCTCTGGATGGATGCAGGTGCGCCAGCGCGCAAAGCAGCGCGGTGTTGAATTTCCACTTGTGATTTCTGATCATGCGGACTGGAATGATTTGCTGGCAACGATTGAGGATGTAAAGGCAAGTGAAATATGGGTAACGCACGGGCGTGAGGACGCTCTTATCCTTGCCTGTCAGGCGCGCGGCATCACCGCACGGGCCCTGTCGATTATCGGCTATGAGGAGGCAGAGGAATGAAGGCGTTCTCTGCGCTGCTGCGGGCGCTGATTTTTGCCCCGCGCCGCACAGTCAAGCTGCGGCATCTGGCCAGCTGGCTGCAGGATACACCGCATCCTGACCGCGGCTGGGGGCTTGCGGTTCTTACCGGTGATCTTATGTTGTCACATGCGCGTCCGGCTGTTGTGCGCGAATTGGCAAGCGAGGTGACAGGCCAGCAGTTATTTTCCCTGTCCTATGATTTTGTTGGCGATCTGGCGGAAACCACAGCGCTGCTGTGGCCGGATACAAAGGCGGACATGGCTGCGGTGCCAACCCTTGATATGCTTGTCACACAGCTTCAACGCACACAGCGCGCGCAGATAAAACAATGTTTGAGGGGCTGGCTGGATATAATGGACAGTGACCAGCGCTGGGCATTGCTGAAAATGGTCACTGGCGGGCTGCGTGTCGGGGTCTCAGGCCGTCTGGCCCGCCTTGCGCTGGCCGAGGCCTTTGGCAGGGAAATTGAGGAGATCGAGGAAATATGGCCTCTTGTCACACCGCCCTACACAGAATTATTTCAATGGCTGGAAGGGTCAGCGGCGCGTCCGTCATCGCATGGCCGGGCTGTCTTCCGGCCAGTTATGCTGGCCCATCCGATTGACACTGAACAGGCTGGGAAACTGGACATGTCTCAATGGCAGTTTGAATGGAAATGGGATGGTATCCGTGTTCAGCTGGCCTCAGCAGAAGATGGTGTCAGGCTGTTCTCACGAACAGGTGATGATATATCTGCTGCGTTTCCAGAGCTGAGCAGACCCATGCGCTGGCGCGGTGTTCTGGACGGAGAGTTGCTGGCAGGAAGCCCTGAAAGGCTGGGCAGTTTCAATGACCTGCAGCAGCGCCTGAACCGAAAGCGTGTATCGGCGCGGATGATTGCGGATAATCCAGTATTCATGCGCATATATGATTTGCTGGTCTGCGGCGATGACGATATCCGCAGCTGGCCGCTGACGCGCAGGCGGGCATTATTGTCCGGTCAGCATAACAATATTGATTTACCGGCATTTGACCTCTCTGAAATTCTGGCGGTCAGCGACGCTGAGAATCTTGAACGTCTGCGCTGTGCCTCAGAAATTGGGGTACAGGCAGAAGGGCTGATGATAAAGGCTAAGGGGTCAGCCTATCTGGCCGGCCGGCCAAGGGGCTGCTGGTACAAATTCAAGCGCGATCCCTTTCGTGCCGATCTGGTTGTGTTGTATGCACAGCGCGGGCATGGCAGGCGTTCATCTCTTTATTCTGATTATACATTGGGGGCATGGCAGGCGGGTGATGGCGGCCCGCAGCTGGTGCCTGTCTGCAAGGCCTATTCAGGGTTCAGTGACAAAGAGCTGTCACGGCTGGATAAGTTCGTGCGTGAACATACCATCAACCGCTTTGGCCCGGTAAGAGAGGTAGAACACAAACTGGTTGTTGAGGTGGCCTTTGATTCTGTGCATCGCTCAAGGCGCCATAAATCAGGGCTTGCCATGCGGTTTCCGCGCTTTCATGCAATCAGATGGGATAAACAGGCTGAACAGGCAGACGATGTTGCCACAATCATGGGGTTAATCGCTGATAATGGCGTCCGCTAGGGGGCTGTTTTTCCTGTTTTGCTGCGGCGGCATTTTTCAGAACAGTATTTTACCTGATCCCAGTCGCGTGCCCATTTTTTGCGCCAGCTAAAAGGGCGCGCGCAGAACAGGCAGATTTTTTCGTCTAAATCTGCCTTTTTCACCATCCTTCCTGATTTTCCCGTGCTCATCCCTGGTCTGTCATACGCGCACAGCCTATCATGATGGCTGAGTCTCGCCCTTATAACGCAATGTACAGGCCCCGGTCAGTGTCTGAACCAGCAATGGCTCCTTGCAGCGTGTCCAGCTAGGATCACCCATTTCTGAAACTTCATTGCGCCAGATGACTGCGATCATCAGGCCCGTCAGTAATATAACCAATATCCAACGGGTATTCATTTTGGCTGTCTCCGCTGCAGTGCCCCCATGTGCTCTAAACTGTTCACATCTGAACCGCTTAACCCCAGTCTGTTATATGGTCAATCATATCCGCATCCGCAATCATGTCCTCTGGCCATAATTTTCCGGCAACACAGTGGCCGCTGGCAACCACACTTTGCTGTGTGCCGGTTTTCAGCGGGTGCCATTGCGGCAGATCGCGCCCCTCATGCAGACATCGGTAAGCACAGCTCTTTGGCATCCAGCCCAGCGCTGCCAGATTGTCCGGGGTTAAGATGACACAATCAGGAACATGGGCCTTTCTGTCCGCATAATTTGTGCAGCGTGCGGTGTTGCAGTCCAGCAGGCGGCAGGCAACATCAGTTGCATAGACAGTCCCGCTGTCTGCATCCTCAAGTTTCAGAACACAGCATTTTCCGCATCCGTCACACAGCGATTCCCATTGCGACTCGCTCATTTCACTGAGGGGTATGGTTTTCCAGAATTCAGTCATTTGCTGTTAGCCTGACCCTGTGCCCTGTTTGCCCTGGGGGGGGTGTTCGCGTATAGTTGCATAGCCGGTCAAAACTTTGCAAGACAATCTGCAGTGCTGATGCTAGAGATAGCCACCATGGAACAACCGCCGCTGCCACAGCTTGACCCTTTGCAGGTGACCTTGGAAAATGGTGCCCTGCGCTCGGCCGTGCATGGTGATTTGTTCTTTTCCGGCGAGGACGGACTTGCAGAATCGCGCCATGTTTTCATTGGCGGCACTGATCTGGCCACGGCCCTGCTACACCGCGACCATCTTGTGATTGCTGAAACCGGTTTTGGCACCGGTCTCAATCTTCTGGCAGTATGTGCATTGGTAAAAGAGTTGAATTCCCGCTGCCGGATTGACTATATCAGCTTTGAATCGGCGCCTCTGACGCCACAGCTTGTTGCAGCTGCCCATTCACCCTTTGCAGAAATTGGCCCCCTGTCAGAGGAGCTACGCGACCAGTGGCCGCGCCGTTGGCACGGGGTACATTGTTTGTCCATGTGCCGTGGCCAGCTGTGCGTGCAGCTTCATTTCGGTCAGGCGGCAGATATCATGGCCAGTTTGGATTTCTGCGCTGATATCTGGTTTCTTGATGGTTTTGCACCGGCAAAAAATCCCGAATTATGGTCTGCTGACCTCTGTTGCCATATTGCGCGTCTGTCTGCCCCCTCAGCGCGTCTGGCAACATTCACAGTCGCCCGTATGGTCAGGGACAATCTGGCAGATGCTGGTTTTGCGGTAGAAAAAAGGCTAGGCTTTGGACGTAAGCGTGAAATGCTGGCTGCAAGGCTGGAAACAAGGGGGCTGGCCAGCACCAGGATTGCAGCCCCCCGGCATGTGGCTGTTATCGGCAGCGGAATTGCCGGGGCAGCGATTGGCAATGTGCTCAGTAACTGTGGCATCAGCCATACAATAGTGGAAAAACAGACACAGCTGGCCCCGGCTGCCTCTGGCAACCTGCAGGGGCTGCTGGTTCCGTTTCTCAGTGTTGGCGACATGCCAGCAGCGCGCCTGTCCATATCTGCACTGGCGCACAGCAGGGCTTATGCAGACAGGCACGGGCTTGTTCTGTCCTCTGGTGTGATCAGCCTCGATTTTTCAGTGCGCAAGACAAGGCGCCAGTCGCATATTGCAGCACAGGAATTTCCCTTTGATCTGGCCCATTATCTGACAGCAGCACAGGTGGCCGAGCGGTGCGGGATACACACAGGAATGGGCGGGCTCTGTCACGAGGCGGCAGCCGTAATCTCACCTGTTGATATGTGCCGTTCACTTTTGGGCACAAGTCCAGTTCTTTATGGTGCAGAGCTGGCAGGCATTTCCGGCGATGAGGGGGACTGGCAGCTGGACATAACCAATGGCGGCACGCTGTCAGCCAGTCATATTATCTATTGCAGCGGGGCTGATCTGCACTGCAGTGCCGGCGCAGACAAGCTGGCTGCCGGGCGCCTTCAGATAACTTCAGGCCAGTTAAGCTATCTGCCGGCGAGTACAGGGTTTTCGGGGCTGAAAACAGCGCTGAATTATTCAGGGTATATTCTGCCCTGTTATGATGGCCGCCAGATTATTGGGGCGGGATTTGATCATGACGCAACACAGGATGTTACGCTTGCGGGTCATCTACAGAATCTGGAGCTGCTTCCACAGTCCCTGCGCCCGCTGGCCGGTGCAGCAGACAGCTGGCAGGGGCGCCGTTCACGCCGCCTTGCCACGCCGGACAGGCTGCCATTGGCCGGGCCCATCAGCCCGACCCGTTATGTGCTGTCTGCGCTCGGTGCGCGCGGGCTTACCCTTGCCGGCCTTCTGGCAGAGTCGCTGGGGCGCAGACTACAGGGGCGCCCGGATATTCTTGATCAGAGGCTGAAGGCTGCCCTGTCGCCGGAACGGCTGATTTTCTGATCCGCCGGAACGGCCGCTCTTTTATCTGTCGGCAATCAGCTCTGCTGCCTGATAGAGCTGGCCCTGGCTGGTGCAGTCCGGACTGAGCAACCAGACAAAGGCCGGCGCAATATCCTGCGGGGTCGGCAGGCTCTGCTGGTTTTCGCCTGGAAAGGCTGCTGCGCGCATCGCTGTTGCAGTGGCACCGGGATTAATCAGATTTATCCGCAGATTTGTTTGCTCACTCTCTGCTGCCCAGGCCCGTCCCATCGCCTCAAGTCCGGCCTTTGATACGGCATAACCACCCCAAAAGGGACGCGCGCCATGGGCGGCCCCGCTTGACACCAGAACGGCGCGCCCGGCATCAGACAGGCGCAGCAAGCTGTCAAACGCAGCGATCTGATGCCAAACAGAGACCAGATTGACATCTATTGTACGCTCAAAAATATCAGCATCAATATGCGGCATTGGCGCCATCTGGCCCAGCTGTCCGGCATTGGCAAGAAAACCGTCAAGCTGTCCCCAGCGCGCGCCGATCGCCTGTGCCAGCCTGGGGATAGCTGCATGATCTGTCTGATCCAGCTCTACGATTGTGGCCTTGCCGCCTGCACTTTGAATCTCATCATCCAGCTCTTCCAGACCGGCCATTGTGCGGCCGGTAATGATCACCTCTGCCCCTGCTTTTGCACAGGCACAGGCAACAGCACGGCCGATACCGCGGCTGGCCCCGGTAACAAGGATCACCCGGTTGGACAGATCGCTGTTTGTCTTCATCATGTTTCTGCTCCTGAAGTAGAGCTGTAACTGGTTTCCTTTACCGGATAGTCGCCGGTAAAACAGGCGTCGCAGAATTGCGGGCTGTCACTGAGGCGGCCGGCCTCTCCCATTGCACGGTACAGCCCGTCAATAGAAATGAATGCAAGACTATCTGCCCCGATTTCGGCGCACATTTCATCAACCGTCAGGCGCGCCGCCATCAGCTTGTCCTGCTCTGGGGTGTCTACACCATAAAAACAGGGGTGGGTTGTTGGCGGGCTGGCAATACGCATATGAACCGCGCGCGCGCCGGCTTCGCGCATCATCGTCACAATCTTGCGTGATGTTGTGCCCCTGACAATCGAATCATCAACCAGAATAATATCCCTGCCGGCAATCACAGCCTCGTTGGCATTATGCTTCATCATCACCCCAGATGTGCGCCCGGCCTCAGTTGGCTGAATAAAGGTTCGGCCCACATAGTGATTGCGGATAATCCCAAGCTCAAAGGGCAGGCCTGACTGCTGGGCATAGCCAAGCGCTGCCGGCACACCTGAATCGGGCACCGGAATAACCAGGTCGGCCTGTAAATCTGCTTCTTTTGCCAGCTCTGCCCCTATCGCTTTTCTTGCCTGATAGACAGACCGCCCCTCCAGTTCTGAATCCGGGCGGGCAAAATAGATATATTCAAAAATACAAAAACGCGGGGGACGCGGCTGTCCTGTCATCCGGCTTTCGATACCAGATGCGCTGATCACAACCATTTCTGCCGGCTTTATATCGCGGATATACTCAGCCCCGATAATATCAAACGCACAGGTCTCAGAGGCCAGGATATAAGCATCACCCAGCCGGCCCAGCACCAGGGGACGCACGCCGTGGGGGTCACGCATGCCAACCAGCTTGTCATCAAACATACTGACCAGCGCATAGGCCCCGGCAACCTGCTGCAGTGCCTCTGCCAGCCGGTCAGTCGGATCAGAAAGATGCGAGCGGGCCACCAGATGAATAATGATTTCTGTATCCGTTGTTGACTGAAACAGACAGCCGGCCTCTACCAGACTGGCACGCAGGCGCCCGGCATTGATAAGATTGCCATTATGGGCAATAGCGAATTGACCAAAGGACATCTCCGTCAAAAAGGGCTGTATATTGCGGACTTCATTCAGCCCGGTTGTTGAATAGCGGTTATGGCCGATGGCAACATGACCTTTGAGATCGGACAGTGTTTTGGAACCGGCACTGAAATTCTCGCCGACATGTCCAATGCCCCTGAAGCTGTTAAACCGCTCTCCGTCAAAGCTGACCATGCCTGTGGCTTCTTGTCCGCGATGCTGCAGGGCATGCAGACCAAGGGCCGTATGGATATGGGCCTCCGGTGTTCCGTAAATGCCGAATACGGCGCACTCTTCGGTAAAACTGTCTTCACGGCCAGCTGAGGATTCACAAAAAACAGATGCAGAAGTCATGAAATTTCGATGCTGGCAGATGATTTGGGATGCCCTGACTGGCAGTGACATATGGGACAGTATCATAATGGCAGCTATGCGTCCATGTTCATAAATCATGGCCGGGCGTATGGTGCTATTTTTCATCAGACAGTAAGTTTAAACTGTCCTCAGTGCGGTCTTTTATTTCGTTTAGCTGCTGTTTAGAGCGCGCGCCAGGGGCGCTGTTTTCAGCGTCCAGATTAATTGCTGCCAGCGCTTCACTGACAGTCTGTGGCAGCAGGCTGGAGCCCTGCAGAGATACGATCAGATAGCTGATATAAGGAGCTGTCTGACCATCCTTTATTTCCTTATGCAGTTCTGATTCTGATCCCGTATAGAGCACACAGCCGCCATAGATGATCATGGAAAACAGCACACCGCGCAGTAGCCCAAAGACAATGCCCAGCCATTTGTCGAGGGCGCCCAGGCCCGCCTGTTTCAGCCCCGGCGAGATAACAGAGGCCAGAATGAACCAGATGACAACCGTTCCGACAAAGGGCAGGGCCCATGATAGAATCTCAGTCAGCCCGTCAACCTTGAGGAAAACTGATAATTTCTCACGCATAAAATCGGCGCTGACTACGGCGGCAAAAACTGCGGCTATCCATCCTGCCAGGCCCAGAAATTCACGGGTCATGCCGCGCAGCATGGAAAATAATGCCGACAGACAAATGACAATAATGACAAAAATGTCAAAAAAGGTCAGGGCTGAAAAATCCAAAATGGGCATAGGCTTGCTCTTTTTTTATACAAGGGCTGTTTGAGCGGCCCTCACGCAGCGCTTGCCGCCTTATAGTCAGTCCAATCGGCTGAGGCTGTCAATAAAGTCTGCCAGATTTGCAGGCTGGCTGGTTGATATTCCCGATGGCGGCTTAATTTTTTTTCTCAATTTTGGCAAAAAGGCAGTTTCGAACCCTAGCTTGGCCGCTTCTTTCAGGCGTGTTTCTGCCTGGGCAACCTGACGCAGTTCTGCAGACAGGGCCACCTCTCCAAAAAATACAGACCTGGCCGGCAGGGGCCGGGCTGTTGCTGATGATACCAGCGCTGCCGCTACTGCCAGATCAGCTGCCGGTTCCTGTATCCGCATGCCGCCTGCGACATTCAAGAAGATATCGCGCCCTGACAGGGGCAGACCACAGCGCGCCTCGAGCACGGCAGTCAGCATGGCCAGCCGGCCTGAATCCCAGCCGACAACATTGCGCCGCGGTGTGGCCAGTGACGAGGCGGCAACCAATGCCTCTATCTCAACCAGCAACGGGCGCGTGCCTTCTATACCGGCAAAAACTGCCGTTCCGGCAACAGGGTGTGCGCGTTCTGCCAAAAACAGCTCTGACGGGTTGGGCACCTGCTGCAATCCGGTTTCAGACATTTCAAAGACACCGATTTCATCAGTGGCACCGAAACGGTTTTTCACACCCCGTAAAATCCTGAAATGATGCGAGCGATCCCCTTCAAAATAAAGAACACAGTCAACCATATGTTCCAGTACACGCGGCCCGGCAATCGCCCCGTCCTTGGTTACATGTCCGACAAAAATAACAGCCGCTTGGCCTGATTTTGTAGCCCGGATCAATTCCTGTGCGGAAGCCCTGACCTGAGAGACGGTTCCAGGTGCGCTTTCAAGACCGGGAACATACATCGTCTGGATAGAATCAATAATGATTAAATCAAGCTCTGGCGCAGAGCGGACAGTCTCCGCAATATCAATGGCGTTGGTTGCGGTGGCCAGTCCTGCTGGCATCTGCATGATGCCCAGACGGCGCGCGCGCATACGCACCTGATCAGCTGATTCCTCGCCTGTGATATAGGCTGTTTTGCGCCCGCTTCTGGCCAGGCTGGCCACCAGCTGCAACAAAAGGGTTGACTTGCCGATACCCGGATCGCCGCCGATCAGAATAGCCGATCCCGGCACCAGCCCGCCGCCGGTCACACGGTCAAATTCGCTGATATCTGTTGCCAGTCTTTGTATTTGTGACGGGCTTTTCTGATCGAGCGGCTCAAGAATAATTTTCTTTCCGCCTGTTCTTCTGCCCTGACCCGGTTGCTGTTCAACGCGCTCTTCTGTCAGGGTGTTCCATGCGCCACAGGCCTCGCAGCGTCCGGCCCATTTGGCTGTGACGGCCCCGCAGGCCTGACAATGATAGCTGGTGAGGGTGCGTGCCATTGTCTCTCAAGCCGCCTCTATCTGACAGCGGCGCGTGCTGGGTTTGTCAGCGGGCCGCTCGCAAGGCCCTTGACAAACTGATCAACCTCAGCCACCCCGCTGTTCTGCATATCCCTGGCCGGGCCGCACCAGATAATCCGCCCGTCATGAATCATCGCCACCTGATCAGCTATTCGCCTGACAGAGGCCATATCATGTGAAATGGTCACGGCTGTCGCCCCCAATCGTTTGACCGCATCGGTGATAAGATTGTCAATCACGCCCCCGGTTATGGGATCAAGTCCTGATGTTGGCTCATCAAAAAGCAGAATTTCAGGCTTGTCAGAAATTGCCCGTGCCAAAGCAACACGTTTTTGCATACCACCCGACAGCTCTGCTGGATATTGTTCGATAACATCAGCTGACAGGCCCAGCTGCTGTGCAATGGCCGCGGCTTCCTCGCGTGCCTGATGGCGGTTAACTGTGCCCTGCTGCAACGGTCTGAACATGATATTCTGCCAGATAGGCAGGCTGTCAAACAGGGCGCCAAACTGAAAGGTCATGCCGAATTTCATCAATGCGGCCTCTCTTTCAGAGCGCGTCTGGCCAACCATTTCAACCCCGTCAACAATCATAGAGCCGCTGTCAGGCGTGATCAGGCCCAGCAGGCATTTAAGGGTGACAGACTTGCCGCAGCCAGAAGTGCCAATAATGCATAATGACTGGCCCTTGCGGACTTCCAGCGTGATATCGCTGAGCACGCTGCGCCCGTTAAAGGCTTTGGCAAGATGGCTAATGGCAATTTTCGGGGCTGTGGCAGACATGATGATTATCCAAAAAACAATGCTGTGACCAGATAATTGGCTATCAAAATCAGGATAGAGGCAGAAACAACCGCATTTGTTGTTGCATGACCTACCCCCTCTGCGCCGCGCCCGCTGTTATAGCCATGGTAACAGCCCATCAGCGCGATCAGAAAACCAAAGACACCGGCTTTGACCAGCCCCAGCGTTACATCCGATATTTCCAGATATTCCAATGTCCGGGCAAGATAGAGGCCGGGGTTGAAACCCAGCTGATAGATACCCACAAGATATCCCCCCAGAACGCCGATAATATCACCGATGAGCACCAGTACCGGCAGGCACAGGGTTCCGGCCAGCAGGCGCGGGGCCACCAGATACTGCATCGGACGGGTGGAAAGCGTGTCCAGCGCATCAATCTGGTCTGTAACACGCATGGTGGCTATCTCTGCTGCCATTGACGCCCCAATCCGCCCGGCCACCATCAGCCCGGCCAGTACCGGCCCCAATTCCCTGGTTACTGAGAGCACCACCACAGTTGCCACAGTGTCCTCTGCGGAAAAACGGGCAAATCCAGTATAGCTCTGCAGAGCCAGCACCATTCCAGAAAATAATGTTGTCAGCCCGACAACAGGCAATGAGAAAAAGCCAATATCGATGATCTGCCGCAGCAGCTGGCGCCCGTAATATGGCGGCAGCAT
>JAYPEG010000047.1:0-13878 GCA_038125645.1 Alphaproteobacteria bacterium | reverse complement strand
GGATACCCGTCAAGCGTATCAGCTATGACCGGCAGGCCAAAACGGGAAAACCGCCCAGCGTCACCATTGGCATTTATCATCCGAACCCTGTGACCAGCGGTTGCCTCTATCTGGCGCGATAAAATTGTCTGTCCTGAAATGGTTATCAGGGCCTTGTCCCCGCCGCCCATGCGCCGGGCCTGTCCGCCGGCAAGAAAACCAACAGCAATATCATCATATTCAGAGCCTTGCGCCATCTATCGTGCCTGTTCATCAAAGGCGCGCTGGGCAGAGACAATTTCGCGGTCATCACCCGCAGGGCCGCCGGATTCCTGTTTGTCAAACACAAGCCGTTCAGCCCCGGACAGAACAATAAAGCGGCTGCCGCGTGTCCGCCCGATCAGTGTCAGTCCCGCCTGCCGGGCCAGGCGCACGCCCGCCTCTGTGAAACCAGAGCGTGACACAAGCACGGGAATACCCATCAGAACTGTCTTTATCACCATCTCGCTGGTCAGGCGGCCGGTTGTGTAAAAGATTTTATCCTGCCCGTCTATAGTCTTTAAAAACATATGTCCGGCTATCTTGTCGACTGCATTATGGCGGCCAATATCCTCGACATAAATCAACGGGCGTTCTGATGTGCACAAAACACAGCCATGAATAGCCCCAGCCTTCAGATAGAGGCTGGGGGCCGTGTTAATCGCCTTTGAGAGCTGCGCCAGCTGGCTGGTTGCAAAGCGCATATCCGGGTTCAGAGACACAGCGTCAAAACGCTCCATAATATCGCCAAAGACAGTGCCCTGGGCACAGCCGCTGGTACGGATTTTCTTTTGCAGCTTTTCCTCATAGTCTGTCTGGCGCTCTGTGCGGACAACAACAACATCAATTTCGCTGTCATAATCAATGCCGGTTATGGCCTCACCGCGATGCAGCATATTCTGGTTAAACAGAAAGCCGACGGCCAGCTCTTCTGGGCTGTCACCCAATGTCATAGCGGTAACGATTTCCTGACGGTTCAGAAAAATCGTCAACGGGCGTTCACTGACAACCGGCAGGCTGACTGGCTGGCCCTGTGCATCAAGGCCGCTCAGCCGGGTTGTCAGGCCCTCTGCCTCTGGATCAGGAGAAATATCAAAATCCGCCATGATATCTGGCCTCACGCATGATCGGTTAGCAATGATGTTACAGACAATCAGATGGCGTCTGCTGCAGGCACGGACAAGTCCGCCATCCTGTAATCTTGCGTAAAACACAAAAAACAGCAAGAAAAACGCGGGCGAATTGCAGATTTTTTTTCCTTCATGTATGGTCTCAGCAATATGCTTTTTTGCTGGCAAAACAGCCTTTTGCAAAAGGATATTTAGATGAGAATCCATTTTATAGCCTCTCAGCATCCTGAATCATCTGCGCGCATGGATGAGCTGTGCCAGCGTTACGGCCAGCACCCTGTTGAACAGGCTGATGCAATTGTTGTTCTGGGCGGTGATGGGCAGATGCTGCATGCCATGCGCGAAACTATCGGCCATAACAAGCCGCTGTTTGGGATGAATTGCGGGCATGTTGGATTTTTAATGAATGATTACAGCCCGGACAATCTGATAGAGAGGATCAACACAGCAGAAAGAGAAAACCTGCACCCCCTCAGGCTGGAGGCACAGGACAAGGACGGACAGACACACACCGCCATTGCCATCAATGAGGTCTCGTTACTGCGCCAGACTCATAATGCTGCCCATTGTGCTGTTTCTGTAAATGGCAGAACAGAGATGGCCCTGTTGGTCTGTGACGGGGTTCTGGTGTCCACACCGGCGGGTTCAACAGCCTATAATCTGTCTGCACACGGGCCGATTCTGCCGATTGGGGCGAATCTGCTGGCACTGACCCCAATTTCCCCGTTCCGGCCGCGGCGCTGGCGCGGGGCCCTGCTTCCGGCAGACAGCACAGTGAAAATTGAAGTGCTGGAGGCTGACTTCAGAAGCCAGTCAGTAACAGCAGATAACCGCGAGTTCAGGAATATCACACAGGCTGTTATTTCGCAGGATTCAACGATCACAATTCCGCTCCTGCATGACAATGGGCACGGGCTGTCAAAACGCATCATCTCTGAACAGTTCTCAGGCTGAAGGGCTGCGCTCAGCCGGCCTGTTCTGCCTTGCAGACAAACTTGTCAATCTCACTGAACAGCCGGCGCACTGTTTCCGGCAGCTCATTCAGCAGCTCATGGCGTGCATTGTCAAACATCACCATTTCATTGCCAGGCAAATATGAGAGCATCTCCACCGCTTTTGGCAGATCAACCACCCGTTCATCTGCTGCCAGAAGACTGAGCACAGGAAGATTTATGCCCCGCATCCAGTCAGCATTCAGGCTTGTATGGGCACAGGCACGGAACGCGGCGGCCACCCAGCCGACAGTTGGACAGGCCCGGCGCAATTCAGGACATGTTTCAAAAATCTGATATTGTCTGTCATAGCCCTCTGGATAGCGGGTCAGCACATTGTCAATCCTGAAGCGGCGCCTGTCCTGAACAGAGGGGATGCGGGTAAAGGGCAGCCTGTGACGATGCCAGCCAAACTGACTGAGACCCCCGGCCAGTGCCCTTGTCAGCCAGACCGGCGGGGCCAGCGGAACAATCATCGGGGCCAGAAGAATGAGCGCGCGCGCATTTTCTGGATAGCGGGCAGCGATTTGCAGTCCCAAATGCCCGCCCATCGAATGGCCCAGAACAAAAAAGGACTGTTCACCAAGGCTGGCGGCGTCCAGCAGCTCATCAAAGGCCTGTAGATGTGAGGAAAAATCATCAATATGCACAAGGGCAGGATGCGCGCCCAGATGCCCGGAGCGCCCCTGACCTGGCCAGTCAATGATAAGACAGGCAAACCCGGCCCTGACAAGACGCCGGGCGGTAAGGGCATATTTCTCGCAGAACTCGGTAAAGCCGGGCAGAATCACAAACCAGCCGCGCCGCACCCCGGCGGGCTGCCATATATGGGCACGCAGCGGCCACGGGCGATGCCGGTCAGCCGGCAACAATATATCGCTCCCGCCAAGTTTGCCGGCACGCACAGTGTCATCCCCAGCACCGATAGAGGTCTGCCGGTCTTGACGGGCTGTCATGGCACCGCCTTTTTTCCCCTGGCAGCCTCATCAAAGGCTGTCTGGCCGCGCTCATCAGCAAAGCCGCTGGCTTGGCGTGCCCACATAGCCGCATAGAGACCGTCCTGTTTCAGCAGAATGTCATGGCGGCCCCGCTCGGCAATCTGGCCATCTTTCATCACCAGAATATCATCACAGTCAACAATCGTTGACAGCCGGTGGGCAATGATCAGGGTGGTGCGGCTGTGCGAGACAGTGTTCAAAGCGGTCTGAATCTGTTTTTCTGTCTGGCTGTCAAGGGCTGAGGTTGCTTCATCAAACAGGAAAATTGACGGCTTTTTCAAAATCGCCCGGGCAATCGCGACACGCTGCTTTTCCCCGCCAGACAGTTTCAGGCCCCGCTCACCGACCAGCGCCTCATATCCGTCGGGCAGACGGGCTATGAAGCCGTCGATTGAGGCTAGGCGCGCCGCTTCGCGGATATCCGCCTCGCTGGCCCCCTCACGCCCATAACCGATATTATAGCCGATGCTGGCATTGAACATCACACTGTCCTGCGGCACGACGCCGATAGCGGCACGCACGCTGGCCTGACGAACATCGCGTATATCCTGTCCATCTATCATTATCTGGCCTTGCTGGGGGTCATAAAAACGGAACAGCAGACGCGAAATTGTTGATTTTCCTGCCCCGCTAGGCCCGACGATTGCCACTTTTTTTCCCGCAGGAACATCAAAACTGACCCCTTTGAGAATATCCCTGTCCTTATAGGCAAAATGCACATCCCTGAGAGTCACAGCCCCTTTTTTCAGGACAAGTGCAGGAGCATTCTGTTTATCCCTGACATCAGGATATTCATCAAGCAGGCCAAACATGCGTTCCAAATCGACAAGGGACTGTCTGATTTCACGATAGACCCAGCCGAGAAAATTCAATGGCAGATAAAGCTGGATAAGATAGGTATTTACAGTCACAAAATCACCGACACTCATGCGGCCCTGCTGAATATCATAGCCAGCAATACCCATGATAAGAACCAGCCCCAGCGCAATCACGCCGCCCTGACCAACATTTACCGCCGCCAGCGATGTGCGTGACAACACCGCCGCATCCTCATAGCGCCGCATGGATTGGTTAAACCGTTCAGCCTCATGCTCTTCAGCATTGAAATATTTGACAGTTTCATAATTGTTCAGGCTGTCAACAGCCTTTGTGGCGGCCTGTTCATCCGCTGCATTCATCTGGCGTCTGAACTTCATTCGCCATTCTGTTATTTTTATTGTAAAAAATGCATATATGCTGACAGTAACAAAGGTAATTACAGCATAGGGCCAGCCAAATAAGACCCAGAGCAGCCCACTGACAAAAATTACCTCAACCAGCAGCGGCAGCACCTCAAATGCGGCGCTGGTCATGATGAATTCCATGCCCTTGGCCCCGCGTTCAATGGCCCTTGTCAGACCGCCTGTCTGGCGGTCAAGGTGAAAGCGCATAGACAGGCTGTGCAGATGGCGAAAGGCGGTTAATGCGGCCCCGCGCACAGCCCGCTGGGCCACGCGGCTGAACAGATATTCTTTTGCCTCTGTAAAGATTTGCTGGCCCAGGCGGCTGAGGGCGTAGGCCCCCAGCAAATACCACAGCAGCATCAGCGAAAAGCCAGCACCATCATTCACATAATCAACCGCACGGCCATACAGAAGCGGCGTAACTATGTTTGATGCCTTTGCCAGCACAAGACAGCCAAACGCTGCTATGATGCGGGCACGCAGCCGCGTGTTGCCGCGGGGTGCTGCATAGGCGGCAATGGTCAGCAGCAAATTTGCCACAGACCGTTTCTTAATGCTGTTCTCTGCCCCGGCCATCAGGAGACAGTAAAGCTCTCCCCGCAGCCACAGCGGGCGGTCTCGTTCGGATTATTAAAAACAAAACTGGAAGAAAACTTATCCTCTTTCCAGTCCATTTCAGAACCGATAATGAACATCACAGCCGCAGGATCAATAAAGATTGTCACGCCATGCTGTTCGATTTTATCCTCAAAGGGCTTTTGCTCACTGGCAAATTCAACCTGATACTGCAGACCAGAACAGCCGGCCGTCTTAATGCCAACACGAAGGGCGACTGTATCTGATTCTGCCCTTGCCATCAGCTTACGGGCCTGACTGGCGGCTGCATCTGTCAGGGTCAATATTGGCTTGTCTGTATTTGTGGTTTCCATTTTCAGCACATCCTGCGTAACTATGCGGTCTCAGTTTCCCTGTTGTTACACCTTTCCGTGTTGTTATAACAGAGTCAGTAATCGAGTGCCAGCCTGGCATCCTCGCTCATACGCTCTGCTGTCCACGGGGGATCCCAGACCAACGTAACTGAAACGACCCCGGCAGAGGCGACATCAGCAACAGCTGCCGCCACCTGGCCAGGCAGCTCGCCGGCAACAGGGCATCCGGGTGCGGTCAGCGACATGGTAATCTGCACATCACCCGTGGGTGCACAGACAATATCATAAATCAGCCCCAAATCATAAATATTCACTGGAATTTCCGGGTCTTTGACTGTCATCAGTGCGGCAATGACTGCCGTTCTGTCAGCAGGCCTGCATTGTTCAGCCGGCAACGGGCGGCCAGCCGTTGCAGTGTAACCAGCACTGACATCCGGCATAAAATCATGCAGGCTCAGACCGTCATCAATAATATTTTCAGGGTCAGAAACACTCATAACCGCCTATCATCTGTCTGGTTTATCATCACTTTCAGCTAAAAATCCGATTCACTGTTTCCAGTGACTCTGCCAGCCGGTCAAAATCTGATTCCTGGGTATAAACTGCCACAGAGGCCCGGGCTGTAGAGGTCAGGCCATAAAATTTCATCAATGGCTGCGCGCAGTGATGGCCGGCGCGCACCGCTATGCCGTCCTGGTCAATCAGGGTGGCGATATCGTGGGGATGGGCCGCATCAAGCGTGAATGAGATTACACCTGATTTTTCCACTGCCTGACCGATGAAATTCAATCCCTTTACCGATGCCAGCCGCTGATGGCCATAACGCAGCAAGGCCGTTTCGTGATCACGCAGCGCCTGCATGCCAATCGACTGGACAAAATCAACCGCAGCCCCCAGTCCGATACATTCTGCAATGGGCGGGGTGCCTGCCTCAAAGCGGTGCGGCGGGTCAGCATAGGTGGAACGGTCAGTCTCAACATCATCTATCATATCCCCGCCGCCCAGGAATGGCGGCAGTTTCTGCCACAGCTCAGCCCGCCCCCAGCACACACCTATGCCGCTCGGCCCATAAAGTTTATGCCCGGAAAAAACATAAAAATCACAGCCCAGTGCCTGAACATCAACAGGCAGATGGGTTACACCCTGACAACCGTCAACCACACAGATGGCACCGTTTTCATGGGCAAGGGCGGCAATCTCTGCAATCGGGAACACTGTTCCCAGAACATTAGAGACATGCGGCACTGAAATAATTTTTGTGCGCGGCGTGATACAGGATTTAAAGCGCTGTATATCAAAGCTGCCGTCAGCACGCACAGGGGCCGCAACTGTCCTGGTGCCCTTTCGCGCCCCCAACAGGTGCCAGGGCACAATATTGGCATGGTGATCAGCAACAGTGATCAATATTTCATCATCAGCTGCCAGATAGCTGTCCCCATAGATATGGGCGATCATATTCAGCCCCATTGTCGCGCCAGAGGTAAAGACAATCTCTGTTTCCTGGGCAGCATTGATAAGGCGGGCCACCTTGCCACGCACAGCCTCATAAGCGTCTGTTGAAGCCTCAGAGAGATAATGCAGCCCCCTATGCACATTTGAATATGTTTTGGCATAGGCAGAATGCAGGGCGTCAAGCACCTGCTGTGGCTTTTGGGCAGACGCAGCCGAATCCAGATAAACCAGAGGCTTGCCATGCACTGTTTGCTGAAGAACAGGAAAGCTGTTCTTGATCACCATACTGTCAAAGCCGGTAGAAACTATTTTATTGCCCATGCCGCTATTCCCCTGCTGCTGTCACCTGGCGGTTATACAGGGCGGCTGTCCATCTGCTGACAGCCTCTGTCAGACAGGCGGCAAAGTCAGGACGGGCAATTTCCCCAAGCGCGTCAAGAAGAAAGGCCTCTATCAGCATCTCGCGGGCCTGCTCAACAGTAAGGCCCCGGCTGCACAGGTAAAACAGCTGACTGTCATCAAGCTCGCCGATGGTCGCGCCATGAGAGCAAACAACATCATCAGCAAATATTTCCAGCTCAGGCTTGGCATCCGCTTCTGCATCAGATGACAGCAGCAGTGCCCTGCTCATCTGCTGGCCGTCTGTTTTCTGGGCATCAGGAGCAACCCTGACCTTGCCCTGAAAGACGCCGCGTGCCTTGTCATCCAGCACCCCGCGGATCAGCTGGCGTGATGTGCAGTTTGCTGACTCATGGGCAACAAAACTGGTAATATCATGATGCTGGCTGTTATGGCCCAGATAAATTGCTGACTGGGCAAGATCGCCCTTAGTGCCATCAAACAGGCTGTGCGTCTCAAGCCGTGACAGACAGCCCCCGCAGGACAGGGCAAAACTGTTCACCACCGCCTGTTCACCAATTCGGATATGATTCAGGCCCAGATGAGTCGTATGGCGGGCCTCATCCTGTATGCGGATATGATCAAGCTGCGCCTGATCACCGATGTCAATGGCCAGCAACGGACAGGATAAACCGGCAGAAGACTGGTGAATTTCAGCGATTGCCGCCCACCCACCCGCACCAATCTGCAGGGCAATAAAAGGATACGATGACACTGTCTCTTCCCCGCCGGTGAAATGCAGGATAAGGGGCTGGTCAAGCTGGACACCGTCAGCGATCTCTATGACAAGAGCACTGGTCTGGCGAACAGCCGACAGGGCGGTTAACAAATGGCCGCCTGAGGGCTGTATGAATAATTCAGCCCGCGCCCGGTCATCGTTGCTGATATCCCGCACTGTCACACCCTTTGGCAGGGATGGCAGATTATCAGCATTGAAAATACCCGCATTTATCCCAATTACCAGACCATCAAGACCCGGTGCGGGCGTGCCGGCCGGCGCAGTTGTGATGTCTGCACCGGGACTTCCAACTGTGAAATCCTTGTCAGCCAGATGGCGCAGGGAGGTGAATTTCCATGCTTCATCCCGCCTGTCAGGCCAGCCCCTACTGTCCAGATAGTGCTGTGCGTCTCTTTGCCTGTCAGCCCAGTTCAGGGGGCTGTCTGCCATATCATGCTGCATCGACCAGCCCCGCATAGCCATTTTCCTCAACTTCAAGAGCCAGCTGTTTATCACCTGATTTCACAATCCTGCCCTGTGCCAGAATATGAACAAAGTCCGGTACAATATGTGAAAGCAAACGCTGGTAATGGGTGATAACAAGCATGCCGCATGACCCGCCACGCTGGGCATTCACCCCGTCCGAGACGATTTTCAGCGCATCAACATCAAGCCCTGAATCTGTTTCATCCAATATCGAAAGCGCAGGTTTCAGCAATGCCATCTGCAAAATCTCATAGCGCTTTTTCTCGCCGCCGGAAAAGCCGACATTCACAGCACGCTTCAGCATTTCACTGCCAATACCCAGCTGATCTGCCTGTGCCCGCACCAGCTTGACAAATTCAAGATGATCAACCTCGTCCTCGCCCACCTCGCGGCGGCGCGCATTCACAGCCGCACGCAAAAACGCCATGCCTGACACACCGGGCAATTCGACCGGATACTGAAAGGCAAGAAACATACCGGCACGGGCGCGCTCATCAGCCTCCATTTCCAGCACTGATTTGCCGTCAAGCAGGATATCGCCCTCTGTCACCTCATAACCATCCCGGCCGGACAGGACATAGGACAAGGTGGATTTACCAGAACCGTTGGGCCCCATAATGGCATGCACCTCTCCCCGGTTAATGGTCAGGTCAATTCCATGCAGAATTTCGGTATCACCGATACGCGCATGCAGGTTTTTAATTTCAAGCAGAGTCATCTTTTGAAGTACCTTTTCAACCAACAGACCCCTCGAGGCTGATCCCGATCAGCTTCTGGGCCTCAACAGCAAATTCCATAGGCAGTTCCTTCATCACTTCCTTGCAGAAACCGTTAACAATCAATGACACAGCGTCTTCCTCATCCAGGCCGCGTTGCAGACAGTAAAACAGCTGATCTTCTGAAATCCGTGATGTGGTCGCCTCATGCTCGACCTTGCCAGAGGGATTGCGCGAGACGATATAGGGCACGGTATGGGCCCCGCATTTATCACCGACCAGCAGAGAATCACACTGGGTAAAATTACGCGCACCTGCCGCCGGGTTGTGGATTTCCACCAACCCGCGATAGGTATTCTGGGATTTTCCGGCAGATATGCCCTTGGAAATAATTGTCGAGCGTGAACCCGCCCCCAGATGAATCATCTTTGTGCCTGTGTCTGCCTGCTGGGCCCCATTGGTTACGGCAACCGAATAGAACTCGCCGACACTGTCACGCCCGCTGAGGACACATGACGGATATTTCCATGTAATGGCAGAGCCTGTCTCAACCTGTGTCCATGATATTTTTGAGCGGTCACCGCGGCACGCCCCGCGCTTTGTCACGAAATTGTAAATCCCGCCCCGGCCTGTCTCATCACCGGGATACCAGTTCTGGACAGTGGAATATTTGATTTCCGCATCTTCCAGGGCCACCAGTTCCACCACGGCGGCATGCAGCTGGTTCTCATCACGCTGCGGGGCTGTGCAGCCTTCGAGATAGCTGACATAGGAACGATCCTCAGCAATGATTAAGGTGCGTTCAAACTGACCTGTATTGCGCTCATTAATGCGGAAATAGGTCGAAAGCTCCATCGGGCAGCGCACATCCTTTGGAATATAGACAAAAGAGCCGTCCGTAAACACAGCCGAATTCAGCGCTGAAAAATAATTATCCGCCACCGGCACAACCGTGCCCATATATTTTTTGATCAGGTCAGGATAATTCCTTACCGCTTCTGAAATGGGACAGAAAATCACCCCGGCCTTTGCCAGCTCATCGCGAAATGTCGTGGCAACAGATACAGAATCAAAAACAGCATCCACAGCCACACCCGCCAGCATTTTCTGCTCATGCAGTGGGATACCCAGCTTTTCATATGTCGCCAGCAATTCCGGGTCGACCTCATCAAGTGATTTCGGGCCCTCAGCGGTCTTGGGGGCGGCATAATAATAGATATCCTGATAATCAATGGGCGGTATCCGCAGCTTCGCCCAGTCTGGGCTGTCCATTTTCAGCCAGTGGCGATAGGCCTTCAGCCGCCATTCCAGCATCCATTCAGGCTCATCCTTTTTTGCCGATATAAAACGGATGATATCCTCATTCAGCCCCTTTGGCGCCTTTTCTGTCTCAATATCCGTCACAAAGCCATATTTATAGGTGCCTGTGGCGTCTTCCACTGCCGAAATTGTCTGTGTTGTTGCAACCATCTTCTGTCCTAATTCTTGAACGCGGAAATCTGCGCATCCCTGCCTGACTGTTCGGGAAACAGGGCAGAGGGATCAAACAGATCCGCTAGTGTTACGCTGTCCAGTGCAGAGCGGATGGCCGTATTAACCTGGTTCCAGTTGCCGCTCATAAAACAGCCTTTCTGAACCATGCAGGGCTCATCTGCACCGTCAACACAAGCCGTCAGGGCAATCGGGCCTTCTGCTGCCTCTATCACATCCGCAATGCTGATCGCGCGTGCCGGACGGGCAAGCTGGCAGCCCCCCTTGATTCCCCGCACAGTTTCCACCAGACCAGCCGCAACAAGAGCCTTGATAAGTTTTGCCACTGTCGGCTGGTTAAGATTGGCATATTCAGCTATCTGGGCTGCGGACAACAGCTCGCCCGTGCGGC
Organism: Alphaproteobacteria bacterium; assembly: GCA_038125645.1. Lineage (GTDB taxonomy): Bacteria > Pseudomonadota > Alphaproteobacteria > Puniceispirillales > Puniceispirillaceae > JADHLI01. Next base: position 2,935 of record JAYPEG010000047.1, on the reverse strand, counting down.
CATGCAACACGCCCAGCGTCAAAATCGCATAATCTGTCATTCTGTTCAGCCGCAGCAAAACTGTAAACTCCCTACCCTCTAGCCTGTTGAAATTGCGAATGATTATCATAAACAAGACTATTTTAGTCCTGATTAACTAACAGATAATGCCCAGGCAAAAAAAAACAAGTGAAAAATTATTCAGATTAGAAGAAATTCACAGCTGCGTGTCAGACATGCCTGCCGTTCCGGCACGATCATAAAGACAGCTGCCAGCAGGGCCCCAACAACGCGGTCGCTCAGTTATAGGCTGCAGCACGCAGCTGATAGCGACCCTCTTCAAAGCCGTCAAAGACATCGTCAATGTCAGGATGGTTAACCGGCCCGTTCTCTGTGTCAGACATCAGATTCTGCTGAGAGACATAGGCTGAGTAATAGGTTTCTGAATTTTCAGCCAGAAGATAGTAAAAGGGTTGTTCGCGCGCGGGCCGCACATCCTCGGGAATCGCAGCATACCATTCCTCGGTATTGTCGAACTCTGGATCAACATCCACAATAACGCCGCGAAACGGATACAGGCGGTGCCGAACCACATCGCCGATGCAAAATAGCGGGTAAGGAGTGGGGATTTTCTTATGCGCGGTCATCAGTGCCCGTTCAGCTTAGAAACGGTCTTTGACCTTCAGCACCTGACGCCCGCCATACATGCCGGTCTTAAGATCAATATGGTGCGGGCGGTGCAGCTCACCTGTCACCTTATCCTCAACATAGGCGTCGCTGCGAAGCGCATCATGGGCCCGGCGCATATCACGCTTGGATTTTGTCACTTTTCTCTTTGGAACGGCCATCTGTTTATTTCCTTGATCTCGCCAGAGGTGGCAGACATACCGGCCCGCAATTCCGGCGGCTGAAATTCTGTAGTCCCCTGCTGAAAGGGTCGAAGGGTGGTGGAGCCAGACGGGATCGAACCGACGACCTCATGCTTGCAAAGCACGCGCTCTCCCAGCTGAGCTATGGCCCCCTACACCCTTAAACTGCGGTATAACCGGACAGCGCCAGTTTACAGCAGAGGTGTTTATTCATGAAATGACCTGTCAGGTCAAGACAATTTTGATGCAAAAGGCGTCTTTTATCCAAATTTAAGCTGCAGAAAGCTGCCCCAGAGCGTCACTGACAGCCGGATGCACTATCTTGCCCGCCTGAACATTCAGCCCGTTAGCCAGATGATTGTCGGCTTTCAACGCTGCCATGCCATCACGCGCCAACGCCATGATAAAGGGCAGAGTGGCATTGTTGAGCGCCTGCGACGAAGTCAGGGGCACAGCACCCGGCATATTGGCCACGCAATAATGAACAATGCCGTCAACAACATAGGTTGGCTGTTCATGCGTTGTCGCGCGTGAGGTTTCAAAACAGCCGCCCTGATCAATCGCCACATCAACAATGACCGCTCCCGGCCGCATGCCGGCCAGCTGGGCCCGGCTGACCAGTTTCGGCGCGCTTGCCCCTGGAATCAGAACAGCCCCTATCACCATATCTGCTGCCCGCACGCCAGCGGCTAATGCCTCAGCAGTCGCATAGCATGTTGTCACAGACGGGCCAAAAATATCGGACAGATAGCGCAGGCGCGGCAGGGAACGATCAAAAACCGTGACCTGTGCCCCCAGGCCGACAGCCATTTTTGCCGCATTTGTGCCCACAACACCGCCGCCAATCACCACTATATGTGCCGGTGCACAGCCCGGCACACCAGACACCAGAACACCGCGCCCGCCATTGCCAGCTTTCAGATGGGCAGCCCCCTCAATCACGGCCAGACGGCCAGCCACCTCTGACATCGGGGCCAGCAGAGGCAGACCGCCAGTGGCATCTGTGATTGTTTCATAGGCAATCGCAGTACAGCCAGATTTCATCAGCCCCAGGGCCTGCTGTGTGTCAGCTGCCAGATGAAGATAGGTAAATAATATCTGACTGGCGCGTAGCTGTTCCCATTCCTGTTTCTGCGGCTCTTTTACCTTCACAATCATATCGCTCTGTGCAAAGACCTGTTCGGCTGATGAACTGATTGCGGCCCCTGCGACCTGATAATCATGATCAGAAGCACCGATGCCCGCCCCGGCGCCGCTCTGAACCAGTAGCTGGTGGCCCTTTTGCGCCAGCTCTGCGACAGATGAGGGTATCAGACCAACACGATTTTCATTGACTTTAATTTCCTTTGGAACGCCGATAATCATTGGAAGACCTCCCGCTTCAGACCATGCTGAAGCTGATAAATAAACATCAGGAAACAGAATAGGCCAATTTTGACAGAATTAATGTGCTTATTTATGCGTTTATTTTTTATTTTTTAGCGTTTAATGTTGTATATAATATTTTAAGCATTATATTATTGTGCATATAAACAAAAATAGGCAATATCAGTCACCAGTAACAGGGGGTAAGGCAATGGATAGAATCGACAGATCCATATTGTCTATTTTACAGGAAAATGCGCGCATTCCCAATGTTGAGCTGGCAGATCGTGTGGGCCTGTCTGCCTCTGCCTGCCTGCGCCGCGTGGCACAGCTCGAATCAGCAGGGCTCATCACAGGTTATCATGCCAGTCTCAGCCATGAGAAGCTGGGACATTCTGTTCTTGTTCTGGTGCATATCACACTGCATGGACAATCTGCTGATATGCTGTCTGATTTTGAACAGGCGGTGGCCAAGGTTCCGCAGGTGCTGGCCTGTTTTCTGCTTGCCGGGGAAAGCGATTATCTGTTGCGGATAGCGGCAAAGGATGTAACGGATTTCGGCCGCATACACAGTGAATATCTGTCTGCCCTGCCGCATGTCCTGCGGATGGAGAGCAATTTTGTCCTGCGTGAAGTGGTGAATCGCGGCCTGTCCGCAGAAGAATTATAGTATCAGGCTTGCTGCCCGGCCCGCAGGGCCCTGCCATGTGCCCTTATCAGCT
>JAYPEG010000046.1:13737-13981 GCA_038125645.1 Alphaproteobacteria bacterium | reverse complement strand
CCTGGAAAGTTCACTGCATGGACACGGTGATCAGGAAAATGCCGCCGTAGCCACTCTATCCCACGCAGATTGGTTGTAAAGCCGTGCTGAACAACCAAATCGCGGCCAAAGCGCAGGACATCAGCTGCATCAAACAGGGGCTCTTCTTCTGTGGTAACGAAGAATTTTTCTGCTGTCCATTTCAGGCGCTGGTCAATGCCTATCTTTTCAGACAGATAGTCAGGACGATAATCCCTGTCCGTCA
>JAYPEG010000046.1:3342-13665 GCA_038125645.1 Alphaproteobacteria bacterium | reverse complement strand
CGGCCTCATGCCTGAAATTGGGATCCTCTTCCCAGTACCGCTGCAAGAGCGGGCGATAGCACAGATATTCAAACCACCGACAGCGATAAGACATTGTAGCCTCAAGAATTTCACTGCCAACAGTCAGCAATACATCACGCGGCGGCATACAGCCGAATTGGCTGTCTGTAGCAAAATCAGGTGTTGTGACAGGCTGCGAAAAATCGATCGCGGTGGGCCGGTCAACAATAATTCCCCGCCTTTCCAGAAGCGCGGCAAAATTATCCAGCAGCTCGTTTGCCCTATCAATGGTTTCCTGCGGGCGGCGTCCCCACTGTCCGCGCATGTCGCTGTCCTCTGGCACCTTTGCATCCAATGCCGGTTCAGCAGGCGGAATATGACAGTCATCTGCCCGCCCGACAATTACATGCTTCAGGGGATCCCACTCATTCCAACTATTTACAATCGTTTTCATCTCTACCCTGTTCCTGTTACAAAAACACTGCAGCGCCCATCATTTACCTAACTATAAAAAACCACACAGAAATGCCAGCTTGAAATTATCCTCCTGAATTTCTCAGGCCGACAATTTCTGGCCCAGCTTCCGGAGCATAGCAAGACACGCCGAGAGCTGCTCAAGACTGACATATTCATCTGCCTTATGGGCCTGTTCAATACTGCCCGGCCCGCAGACAACTGCTGAAATCCCCAGTTTCTGGAACAGACCTGCCTCTGTACCAAAGGCCACCAGCCCGGCCGTATTGGCCCCGGTCAGCGCCATTACCAAGGCACGGGCAGCATTGACCTTTTCAGGCACGAGGCCTGCAACCTCTGAGATAATATCAGTGCGGATATCAGCCCGGTCATAAACAGCACGCATTTCTGGCAACAGAACCCGGTCAATAAAGCTGTTCACTGATGTTTTGAAATAATAAAAATCAGCATCATTCACAGGCCTGAATTCCCAATCTATCTCTGCATTTGAGGCAATGACATTATGTGCCACACCGCCGCGTATACAGCCAATATTCATTGTCGTATGGGGCGGTTCAAAACAGCTGCCCTCTGGTGTGCGAGCGGCCATTTCCTCTCGCAGTGCAATTAATTTTGTTATGAAACGGGCTGCATATTCTGCTGCATTCACACCCTTGTGCGGCAGTGAGCCATGCCCGGGCAGACCGGTAAAGTGAGTGGTGTATTCACAGCAGCCCTTATGCCCCTCGATTATCTGCATGTCTGTCGGCTCGCCGATGATCGCAAGGGCCGGGCGATAGCCCCTATCCTCCAGCTGCGGCAGCATCGCCTGTGCGCCCAGACAGCCAGTCTCCTCGTCATGGGTAAAGGAAAAATGCACCGGCGCATCAAGCCGGTCTGCTGCCAGCTGTTCTGCAAGAACAAGGCTGCAGGCAATAAATCCTTTCATATCGCAGCTGCCGCGTCCATAAAGCCGGGCGTCCCTCTCTGTCATTTTAAATGGATCAGATGACCAGTCCTGATCAGCAACCGGCACCACATCACTATGGCCGGACAGCACGATCCCGCCTTTTTTGTCTGGCCCCAGCGTGGCAAATAAATTGGCCTTTTTCCCTGTGTCATCAGCAAATATTTCAACGCGCGCACCAAGCGCCTTCAGATGATCCTCAAGAAAGCCGATTATCTCTAGATTAGAGTCAGCAGAAACGCTCTGAAATCCAATAAGCTCGTTTAAAATCTCCTTTGTTCGCTGCAGACTGCTCATTTGACAAACAGCTTTCTTGGCCTGTTACACAATGTTTCAGCCGGGCCGCGTTCACGGATCAGGATTGTTTCTGTAATTTCCAGCCCCCAGCCTTTCATCCACAGTCCGGGCATGAAATGAAACGTCATTCCCGGCTGCAGTATATTTTTATCCTCAGAGCGCAGCGATATCGTGCGCTCTCCCCAGTCAGGCGGATAACTCAGCCCCACCGGATAGCCGCAGCGGGCCCCGCGCTCTATGCCGGCCTGCTCCAGCGGGGCCGCCAGCGCGTCAGCAATATCACAGGCACGATTGCCAGCACATGCTGCCTCTAGACCGGCCTCAAGACCCTTGACAAGTGCAGCTTCTGCACGCCTGATCACATCCGGCACCTGCCCTAGAAAAATCGTCCGGCAGAGCGGGGCATGGTAACGGCGCACACAGCCTGATATTTCAAAAAATGTTGCCTCACCGCTGGCAAAGGGGCGTCCATCCCATGTCAGATGCGGGGCAGAGGCATCTGCCCCCGATGGCAACAGTGGCACAATCGCTGGATAATCCCCCCATGTTCCGTCCACCCCGCCTATCGCATCATTGTATATACGGGCCACAGCTTCATGTTTTTCCAGTCCCGGTTCTACATATTCGCACAGGCCGTCAATGATCTTCTCTGATATCGCAGCTGCCTTTCGCATATAAGCCAGCTCTTCATCAGATTTAATGCCGCGCTGCCAGTTAACCAGCGCTGTCGCATCAATCAGTTTCAGTTCCGGCAGCTCTGTTTTCAGGGTTGTATAGGCCTTGGCAGAAAAATAATAATTATCCATTTCCACCCCGACTGAACGGACAGCCGGAAACGCGCTTATCAGTCTTGCCAGATCCTGCATCGGGTGACGCTCTGTTGACTGGACATAATTGTCAGCATAGCTGAAAATCTGTCCGTCATCCATCCAGACCGTCCGCAGGGCACCGTTCGCATCCTGGCGCCGCCCCCACCACAGGGGCGCTGTATCATGCGTGACAAGAACACCTTGATGCACATAAAATGACCAGCCGTCATAGCCGGTCAGCCACGCCATATTTGACGGGTCTGTGACAAACAGCAGGTCAATATTCCTGTGTGCCATTTCCGCTCTTGTCAGGGCCAGCCTGCGCTCATATTCAACTGCGCTGAAGGGAAGTGATTTGTTCATCTGTCTGCCTGTTTGACAATAGCCGTCAGCCTTTGCGGATTTCACCTGTCAGACTGCCCCAGCATATGATGATTTACAAGCCAGAAGATGTGTTTCTCCTGTACCATTTACCGGCTGCGATTCTCCTGTACCTGCTGTATCGGTGATGTTTTCAGCAGATGCCGGACAATAAAATTGCGCCATTGTGCAAAAAACAGCATTTTTTCGGCCTGATGCCGTCCGTAAGCCAAAATTTAGCCGCGAATATGTGATTAAGCCTTGAGGATAAATCCTGTTCGTCTAACATAGTCGTTGGTTATTGAGGCCAAATGCAGGAGACAGTATTGCCAGGCGCATCACACAGTGATTCATTTGTTAAATTTGACCGCGTCCAGAAGAGCTATGACGGCGAGACGCTGGTGGTGAAAGATTTGAATCTCGAAATGCCCCGCGGTGAGTTTCTGACTATGCTGGGCCCCTCAGGTTCCGGCAAAACAACCTGTTTGATGATGCTGGCCGGTTTTGAAACCGCCACACATGGTGATATTCTGCTCGATGGTGTGTCGATTAATAATATCCCGCCGCATAAGCGGGGCATTGGCATGGTGTTTCAGAACTATGCCCTGTTCCCGCATATGAGCGTTGCAGAAAACCTGACCTTTCCGCTTGAGGTCAGAAAAATCGGCCGCGCTGAACGCGATGCCAAAATAATGCACGCCCTTGATATGGTGGAAATGGGTGCGTTTTCCGGCCGGCGACCGGCACAGTTATCAGGCGGGCAGCAGCAGCGCATTGCCCTTGCACGGGCACTGGTATTTGAGCCTGAGCTGGTCTTGATGGATGAGCCGCTTGGCGCGCTTGATAAACAACTGCGCGAGAAAATGCAGTTTGAGATCACCAGTCTTGCCCATAATCTGGGGATCACTGTAGTTTATGTTACCCATGACCAGACAGAGGCGCTGACCATGTCTGACCGGGTCGCTGTATTTAATGACGGGCGCATTCAGCAGCTGGCCCGCCCAGACACCCTATATGAAGAACCTGAGAACAGCTTTGTCGCCCAATTCATCGGCGAGAACAATACCCTTGAAGGGGTGGTGAAAAAGATTTCTGCTGACCAGGCGCTGGTTCAGCTGGATGACGGTGAGCTTATAGACTGCAAGCCCGTCAATATAACAAAGGCGGGCGAGCGTACACGCGTCTCTATTCGCCCCGAACGCGTGGAATACAACAAACAGCGCCTGAAAAAAGGGGCACACACGCTGAAGGCTGAAGTGCTGGAATTTATCTATATGGGCGATATTTTCCGCACCCGCCTGCGCGTTGCAGGCAATGATGAGTTTATTATCAAGACACGCAATGCCCCTGATCAGGTGCGCCTTGAGCCCGGCCAGCAGATTGAGATTGGCTGGCTGCCCAGGGATTGCCGTGCCCTTGATGCATAGGAATTTTCGTGCAACAATCTCAGGTTCACGAAAACTGAAAGCCTGAAAATATCCCGTATTCAGGCCGACTAACAACGACGGGAAAGGGAGTAAAAGATGAAACTTGTTAAAGCCATTCTTGCTGCAACTGCGCTCAGCGTTGCTGCAGGACAGGTACTGGCCGATGAAATGACAATCGTGTCATGGGGCGGTGCCTATTCAAAATCACAGCTTAAAGCCTATCATGAGCCTTACAGCGCTAAGACAGGGGTCAAAATCATCAATGATGACAGCTCTGCTGAAGCCGTTGCAAAGCTGCGTGCCATGAATGAGGCGGGCAATGTCACCTGGGATGTGGTCGATGTTGTCGCAGCTGATGCCATGCGCCTTTGTGATGAGGGCCTCGCAATGGAAATTGATGCTGACAGCCAGCTGGCGGCTGCCCCTGACGGCACCCCTGCATCAAAGGATTTCGGCGATCTGATTGTCTCAGAATGCTTTATCCCGCAAATTGTCTATTCAACCACTTTTGGCTACCGCACAGATATGGTCGGCAGCAACCCGCCAGATGACATTTGCGATGTTTTTGATCTGAAAGCCTATCCTGGCAAGCGGTCGCTGGAAAAGCGCCCAATCAACAATATGGAATGGGCCCTGTTATGCGATGGCGTTGCTAAAGCAGATGTCTATGATGTTCTGGCAACTGATGCCGGGCAGAACAGAGCGCTGGCAAAGCTGGATACGATTAAAGATAGCGTTATCTGGTGGAGTGCCGGGGCTGATACGCCGCAGCTACTGGCTGACGGCGAGGTGGTTATGGGCTCAACCTATAACGGGCGTCTGTTCAGCGTGATTGTTGAGCAAAAGCAGCCGGTGGCTATGCTTTGGGATGCACAGGTATTTGACCTTGACGGCTGGATTATCCCAGCTGGCCTCAGTGATGAGCGCAAGAAACGGGCACTGGACTATATCTATTTTGCAACAGACACACAGCGTCTGGCTGATCAGGCAAAATACATTTCCTATGGCCCGGCACGCGCGTCATCAGCCCCGCTGGTCGGCAAGCATGCTGACCTCGGCATTGACATGGCTCCGCATATGCCAACAGACCCGAATAATGCCAGGAATACGTTCTTGTACAATTATTCATTCTGGGCTGATTACCGCGATGACATTGATGCCAAATGGCAGACATGGCTTGCCAAATAAGGGCATAAACACAAAGCAGAAGGGGCAGAAATGCCCCTTCTGTGCTGTTATATTTTTACCTTTCTTTTTAATGCAAACATGAGCCTGTCAGAACAGCCCACTGCCCAGCCACTTCTTGCCGCCGATGGTGTGCCGCTTAAACGCTCGCTTTCACGGGCTCTGCGCGCACAAAAGCTGCGGGCCCTGATGCTGATCGCCCCGCTGCTCGGCTTCGTCCTACTGACTTTCATCATGCCCATTGGGGCTATGCTTTTCCGTTCTGTTGAGAATGAAATTGTCAGCACCACCCTGCCCTATACAGTGACAGAGATTGCGGCCTGGCAACCGCAGGGGACAGCGCTGCCTGAAGAAGCTGTTTTCAGGGCCGCCTATTTTGATTTATTTGTGGCTGCCAAGGCAAAGGAGCACACAAAACTGGGCACGAGGCTGAATTATGAGCAGACAGGCGTGTCCTCAACTTTTCGTAAAAGCGGGCGGGCCCTTGATGATGCTGGTAAAGACGATGCCAAACAGCTGGCTGAAATCGACCCAGCATGGAAAAAAAAGCAGATTTTCCTTGATCTGTTTTTTGATCGGAATGCAAAGGCAGACACCCAGCTGGCGCGCAGCCAGCAGCTGCGTCTGGAACAGCTGAAAGGCCAACACTATTCTCAGAACCTTACCCTTCATTTGTCATCAAGGGCTGCGGCTGTTCTGCCCCTGACCGCCCGCGAGATTGCCTTTTGGGCTGTGTTCATGGCGCAGGAAAAAAATAAGGACACCGGTAAGGCAAAATTATGGGAATCTGTCTATGTTGCCCTGATTGATGATCTGCAAAATCCAGACCTGTTCGGGGCCATTGACAGCTTTAAGGGCCCGCACGCAGACATATTGAGAGCAGCGGCACAGGCGGTGCGGACATGGCCAAAAATAAATTATCAGCAGCTGATGGGCGATGTTGACAGAAACTGGGGTGAGGCTGAGGTCTGGCAGACAATCAAGCTGCATGCCCCGGCTTATACCGCGGGCTATTTTCTGAATGCTGTTGATATGCGCAAGACTCTTGACGGGCCCGCCGCACAGCCAGAAAGCAAACAGATTCTGATAAAACTGTTTCAGCGTACAGTAAAAATGTCACTGATTATCACTGTCAGCTGCATATTATTGGCCTATCCTGTTGCTTATCTGCTGGCCAATCTGCCGATGCGGATTTCCAACCTGCTGATGATACTGGTTCTGCTACCGTTCTGGACATCGCTTCTGGTTCGTACCTCTGCATGGAAAGTCATGCTTCAGCAACAAGGCGTAATCAATGAGGTTCTGGTCTGGCTGGGGCTGGTCGCTGATGACAGCAGACTGGAGATCATTAACAATCAGTTTGGCACGGTCATTGCGATGACACATATCCTGCTGCCATTTATGATTCTGCCAATGTATTCTGTGATGCAGACGATACCGCCAAGCTATGTACGGGCGGCAAAATCGCTGGGTGCAACCAACTGGACAGCATTTTGGCGGGTCTATTTCCCACAGTCAGTCCCGGGCATCGGGGCCGGCTCGATATTGGTGTTCATACTTGCTATCGGCTATTATATCACGCCCGAAATTGTCGGCGGCACAGAGGGTGTATTTATATCCAACAGAATTGCCTATCATATCTCGAGTTCACTGAATTGGGGGCTGGCGGCGGCCCTGGGGGCAATTTTGCTGGCGGTCGTGCTGGTACTGTACTGGGCCTACGATAAAATTGTCGGCATTGACAATGTCAAGCTGGGGTAACAGGAGATGGGTATTTTACCTGATGACAACCATAAACACCTAGTGTTCACGCTCAGCCTGTGTGCGGCGGCAGGTGCTGTTGCCGGCCTGTTGACAGGGGCATCAAAGGGGGCAGGATTTGTCGGCCTTGCAGGCGGGGCCCTGTTTTTTGCCGCGCTTGCTTTCAGTGCTGTACGGCTGCCACTGTCAGAACGTCTGGGACGCTGGCTGGTCATCCTGTCAGTGGCTGCTGCTGGCTTTATAATCGGCAAACTGCCGGCCGGACTTTTGGGGGCGCTCATAGGGTGGGGTCTTGGCTGGTTTATATTCTGGCTTTACAAGGGGCGCTACCGGGCCCGGCTCCTGCCCTATCTGACCTCTGGACAGGTACTCTGGCATTATGGATTCCTGTTGATTTGCGGGGCAATTTTTGTCTTTTTGATCTCGCCTATTCTTGTGGTCATGCCCCTGTCATTCAATGCCGAGGATTTTTTTACTTTCACAGAAAAGATGCTGGCACTTGATCCTGCTGGCTATTCTCTGCGCCATTATGCGGATTTTCTGGGTATTCGGGCAGATTCAAACGGGGAATGGATACGCTCATTCTGGAATTCACTGATCATTGCCCCCCTTGCAACGGTAATTTCTGTCTCGCTGGGCACCCTGGCAGCAATCGGGCTCAGCCAGAGCCATGTGCCGGCCAAACGCGCTATTATGGCGGTGCTGATTTCACCAATGATTGTTCCGCTGATCATCTCAGCGACCGGTATGTTTTTCTTCTATTCATCAATGGGTAATTTTCTGGAAAAGACAGTCGGGATGGACGAGGATCTGGTCGGCTATATCAAGGTTATTCTGGCCCATGCCGTTCTTGGTATCCCATTTGTCATTATCACCGTGACAGCAACATTGGTTGGTTTTGACAAATCACTGACACGCGCAGCCGCCAGCATGGGCGCCGGGCCAGTGACAACTTTTTTCCGTATTCAGATGCCCCTCATTCTGCCCGGTGTTATTTCCGGGGCGCTATTTGCCTTTATCACCTCATTTGATGAGGTGGTTGTGGTTATGTTCATCGGTGCGGCAAGTCAGAAAACCCTGCCCTGGCAGATGTTCCTTGGTCTGCGTGAACAGATAAGCCCGACCATTCTTGCTGTGGCAACAATCCTTGTGACGCTCTCTGTCATTCTGCTGGCAACATTGGAAATTCTGCGGCGGCGCTCAGAGCGGCTGCGGGGCATCACCCCGTCATAGTTCCTGCTGGCCATGCGTCCCATCATAGCTGTTCACCGGCGGTGACCGCCAGCCCGCCAGCGCCTCTGACGGGCTGGTGAATATCTCAACATGCAAAGGATAACATGACGCATTGTCATTTGAATGTTCAGCTGAGCAATCACCGCCCGGACAGGCGGACAGCCCGCCAAGGAGATTAATTTCTGCAAAAAATTCAATATAGTCTCCAGGCCGCACCGGACTAGCCTTCATAAAATACTGGCCCGTGTCACGGGTAAAGCCAGTGCACATGAATACATTCATAACATCATGCACATGACGTTCAATGCTGGCCGCCGGCTGGCCTGTATGGGCCGAGAGCGCCCGCACAAGATTGGAATGACAGCAATTATGATAGTCGCTTCCAGCCAGCAGTTTATTTGTATAGGGATCGCATCTTGTACCGATTACATCATGGACAGAGCCGCCGTCAGCATCAATGCCATACCAGCCAAGCGTATCGGCAATGATCGTGGCCATAGGCCGCATAAAGGGAAAAGAGCTCCACATCTGCTCTCCTGTGTCTAAATGCGTGCCATGCAGGGCTCTTGTCTTGCCGGAATAAAACCGTTCTTCCAGATTGTCAGCATTCCACAGATTAAGATCGCCGACCTGCGGGCCGTCAACTGAAGTGATTCTAAAAAAACAGCCCGCTGGAACAACAAAGCATCCAGCTGTGCGGGGCTGAACTGTGATCTCATCACTCTTCACAGCTTTTTTTCGTGCGCTCTGATAGAGTGCCAGCTGAACATCAGGCAATGTTTCAGGCGGATAGCAGATAACAGGCTTTGCTCTTGCTCTGGCTTCAGCATCAACGGGTTGTTGCGGCATCTTTATTCATCCTTATTCTGCTTGAAAAGATAAAGCTGGCATGAAAGCATTAAAGCAGAGCATTGTTAACTATTTCAGGCAAGCCATATGTTAGAGAACCCGTATCGCGGCAGACATCAGCCCGCTTTTTCCGCGAACGCACCTTTTCCCAGCATCAATGCCGAAGCCCCGCTTGCTTTGCTAGGGCGCTGTCCCGAATACGGCCAGACGCCTCTGCACAGGGCCAGGCTGGACGGGATAGCAGCAGAGATATTCATAAAAGATGAGCGCGGCCGGATGGGGCTGGGCAGTTTCAAGGCATTGGGGGCCGCCTATGTCATTGCCCATATGGCACAGGCGCAAAGTGTGAAAGGCAGGATTTTCGCAACAGCCAGTGCAGGCAATCATGGCTTGTCACTGGCTATGGGCGCACGGATTTTTGGCGCAAAGGCAGTGGTTTTCCTGTCTGAGACAGTTCCAGAGGCCTTTGCCCGGCGTCTGGCCGCGCTGGGGGCAGATGTCCGCCGGGCCGGGGCTGATTATGAGGAATCAATGACGGCTGCCATGAAGAACGCTGATGAACAGGGCTGGATATTGCTGTCTGACAGTTCATGGGAGGGGTATTTTGAGCTGCCCCATCGTCTGATGGAGGGATATACCGTCCTGGCGGCCGAAACATCCGCACAGATGAGCGCACCGCCCACGCATATTTTCCTGCAGGCGGGCGTCGGCGGGCTGGCTGCGGCCTGTGCAGCTTATTTCCGCTCTGTCTGGCAGGACAAACCCCGGATATTTGTCGTTGAACCAGAGGCCGCCCCGGCGCTGTATGACTCTATCAAGGCCGGGGCCTTTACCCCTGCATCAGGGCCGGTATCCTCTATGGGCCGCCTCGATTGCAAAGAAGCCTCACTGATTGCACTGAACGGGCTGGCCCGCGATGCCGATGGTTTCATTCTGCTCTCTGACAGCGATGTTGAAAAGGTCATAAATGACCTGGCGGCTA
>JAYPEG010000046.1:1874-3332 GCA_038125645.1 Alphaproteobacteria bacterium | reverse complement strand
GCTACCGGATTTTCCACCTCACCCTCGGGCGGGGCCGGACTGGCAGCCGCGATCCAGAGCCCGGCGGCACAGGATGTCAGGGCGCGGATTTTATGTATCCTGAGCGAGGGTGCCTGAGATGCAGGCATTTTGCGGCGGTGAGTTTAAAACGCGGCTGGCAGTTGCACATAAACAGCCTTTGCCACCAGTAGCGCAATTCGGGCATTTGCAATGAACCGCGCCTTTGACTATCAGCTGGGCCCGCCAGTGGGGTACCTTGCCTGTCTTGGACTGATTGTCCTGCAGTCGGATGAGACACTGGAATATGAATTACGCCAGATGCTGCCAGCCAGCGGTGTCGGACTCTATACAACAAGAATAAAGAGCGCGCCCTCAGTCTCTCATGATACACTGGCGGCAATGCGCGGTGAATTGCCGGCTGCGGCCAGTCTGCTGCCTACAGCACTGGAATATGCCTGTGTTGGCTATGGCTGCACTTCCGGCACATCTGTCATCGGGGCAAAGCAGGTCAACCAAATAATAACCGAAAACTGTGCGGCCCAGGCAGTCACAGAGCCGGTTTCTGCACTGTTGGCCGCCTGTGAGCGTCTTGGTGTATCGCGCCTTGCTTTTTTGTCCCCCTATGTTGAGGATGTATCATTTGCCCTGCGCCGGACTATCGCCGGGGCCGGCATTACCACTGATATTTTCGGCAGCTTCAACGAGGCCAGCGAGACCAAGGTTGCCCATATTGACAGACATTCAATCATTGCCGCTGCACAGGCGCTTTATGACAGCAAAAAATGTGATGCAATCTTTATCTCCTGCACCAATTTACAGACACTCGATGTTATCTGCGAGATTGAACAGACATGCGGCTGTCCGGTGCTGTCATCCAATCTGGTTCTTGGCTGGCATATGATGCTGCACGCAGCCCTGCTGCCAGCCCCCCATATTGGCGGGCAGCTCTTTTGTGCATAGCGCGGCGGGCTGATTCCCATTGCGTCTGCGCCCTGCTGTGATGCTTGCAAAGCTGTGATAAAATGCCTAATCTCGCGCCATGACAATTATCGTGATCGGCGGCGGACAAGCCGCAGTAAGCACAGCTGCAAAATACCGTGCCCTTGGCGGCACAGACCGCTTTATCATTTTCAGTGATGAGGCCGAGCCGCCCTATCAGCGCCCCCCCTTGTCAAAGGGTTATCTGGCCGGTGAGATGCCAGTGGAAAAGCTGTATCTGCGCCCTTCTGACTGGTATGAGAAGAACGCAATTGAACTGTGTCTGAACAGCCCGGTTGCGGCGCTGGAGCCGCACAGGCATCAAGTTACCCTGAAAGACGGCCAGGTTCTGCGCTATGACCGGCTTGTTCTGGTGACCGGGGCGCGTGCACGCCCGCTTCCGCAGAATATGGCAAACGCGGTAAAACAGCTTTTTTATGTGCGTTCGGTTGCGGATATAGAAAGGATGCGCCCGCACTT
>JAYPEG010000046.1:1148-1864 GCA_038125645.1 Alphaproteobacteria bacterium | reverse complement strand
CGTCATTGGCGGCGGCTATATTGGCCTCGAGGCTGCGGCCATTGCCAGAAAAACAGGGCTCAGCGTAACTGTCATAGAGGCCGCAGAGCGCATATTAGGGCGCGTGGCAAGCGTGCCAACAGCTGATTTTATCCGCGCCATGCATCAGGACAGGGGCGTTGTGTTTCATGAGCAGACCGGCATAGATTTATGTGAAAACACCCCTCCTGCGGGCTGCAGGGTCTCTCTGGCTGACGGCCGGCAGCTGGAAGCAGATTTCATAATTGCGGGCATTGGCATTCTGGCAAATACTGAGCTGGCCGAGCAGGCCGGGCTGGCATGTGATTCAGGGATTCTGGTTGACGAATACTGCCAAACCAGCCAGCCAGATATTTTCGCTGCGGGTGACTGCACACGTTTTTTCTGGCGTGGCCAGTCTTTGCGTCTGGAGAGTGTCGGTAATGCCATTGACCAGGCAGAGGCTGTCGCTGCCACTCTGGCCGGCACGAAAACCGCTTATCAGCCCAAGCCGTGGTTCTGGTCTGATCAGTATGATCTGACATTGCAGATAGCTGGCCTGAATACAGGGTATGAGCACACAATAACCCGTGAGGGCGCAAAGCCGGGGACAAAATCTGTCTGGTATTACCGCGGCGATCAGCTGCTGGCTGTTGATTCCCTGGGGGATGCACGCGCCTATATGATTGGAAAACGGATTATTGAGAGCGGCAAGACAG
>JAYPEG010000046.1:0-1138 GCA_038125645.1 Alphaproteobacteria bacterium | reverse complement strand
GTCCCAAATGCCGTGTCAGCATACGGCTGTCTGTGAAATCAGCCTGCCGCCCTTGCTGGCAGGCCGCAACAAAATCATCTATCATCAGCTGATATTGATCACAGGCAGGAAAGCTGATGGGCTGGCCAGGTGACAGCAGCGTATTAGCACCGTCTTTGTTATGTGCCCAGCGTGCTGTTGTGACTGCGGGCGGGTTAAAGGGCACGTCAAGCTCTGCCCACCCCTGTGTGCCGACAACACGCAGCATCTGTGACAGGGCTGTTCCGCTTGACACAATGAAGCTGAGCATACGCCCGTCACCAAAATCAAAGAGTGCGGCTGCGCTCTTTTCCACATCCAGTTCGGCTTCGGGTGCCTTGAGG
Source organism: Alphaproteobacteria bacterium (assembly GCA_038125645.1). GTDB lineage: Bacteria > Pseudomonadota > Alphaproteobacteria > Puniceispirillales > Puniceispirillaceae > JADHLI01. The sequence continues at coordinate 776 of JAYPEG010000046.1, read as the reverse complement.
CTGGCAACAAGTTTTGGTTCTGTGCCGAAAATCATCCGTCCCGCCAACAAACAGTAACAGCCAATATCCCATACAGGCCCGCCGCCCATGGATGCATAATTGCGTACATTTCCGTCTGGCTGCGGAGGATAGGAAAATTGGGCCACGATTAGCTGGCGGGCTCCTATATCCAGTTGTGAAAGCCATTGCCACTGCGGGTGATAACGCACCATAAACCCTTCATATACATAGAGTTTTGTCTGTCTGCATACGGCTTCAAGGCGATCTGTTTCACCCAATGTCAGGGCCAGTGGCTTCTCACACAAAACCGGCTTTCCAGCCTCCAGGGCCTTAATCGTCCAGTCAACATGCAGATGATTGGGAAGCGGGTTATAAACAGCCTCCACCTCTGGATCGGCCAGCATATCTTCATAGGATGAAATTTTAATATCTGCTGATATATTTAACTGGGCGGGCTGATCAGGACGGCGGCGGCCCAGATGAACAATCCGGTGTCCGGCTGCGATAATAGCGGGGGCCACCTTTTCGCGGGCGATCTTTGCGTCACCTAGAATGCCAAAATTCACAGTTCAGTCCGCTGTGCCGACCAGATACCTGTTCACGGACAAGCAGCTATTTCTGTTCATACCGGCTGCGGACTTTCATAATTTCAATAAACAGCTGCTGTGCAATCTGCTCTCCGACCGAATCCTTCCAAAGTGATATCTGATTACTGTTACCAGCAAATCTGCCTGTCCACAAGGTATTGCCGCCCTGGGCCTTCAGCAGAACCTCGA
>JAYPEG010000045.1:0-15034 GCA_038125645.1 Alphaproteobacteria bacterium | reverse complement strand
TCTTATTGCCATTAAGCACAAATTTGTCATTGCGCTTTTCAGCTCTCAATCGCATGGATACCACATCAGACCCAGCAGAGGGTTCAGACATGGCAAGTGAGCCAACATGCGCCCCTGAGATCAATTTTGGCAGATAGGTCTGTTTTTGTTCCTCAGTTCCCCATCTGTTGATTTGATTGACGCATAAATTGGAATGCGCGCCATAAGACAAGCCTACAGAAGCAGAGGCACGGCTGATTTCCTCAATCGCAATACAATGGGCAAGATAGCCCATACCGGCCCCGCCTTGTTCTTCAGGCACTGTGATGCCATGCAGGCCAAGTGCCCCCATTTTTTCCCAAAGGTCCATCGGAAATTCATTGCTTTTGTCAATCTCATCAGCGCGCGGGGCAATCTCATCCCTGGCAAAGCGGCGAACCATATCACGCAGCGCGTCAATTTCGGGGCCCAGATTAAAATTCATTTCCTTGTCGAACATAATTGCTCTCCTCCTGCCGTCAGGACTGGGTATTTCAGCCGGCTGCGCTGTGCTGTGACCTGGCGGTAACGGGCTGGTGGTCTGCCCCTGCTGCACGCAGTACCAGGTCTGTGTAGATGGTTTGTATGTCTGTCTGGCTGAGCCGGCCGCGTTCACGGAACCAGCCGCTGATGCCTGTCAGCATCGCCAGAATGGCCATGGCTGTTACATGAATATCGCAGGCCCGCATTGACTGTTCTGCGTGACCGGCTGTTAAAATCGCTTTCAAATGGGCTTCATAATCGCGGCGCAATGCTTCTATCAGCTGAAAATTTTCAGCCTCAAGGGCGCGCAGTTCCATATAGGACAGAAACACCTGATCAGGGCGCGCGCTGTGATAATCAATATGAAAACAGACAAAATGCTGAAGCCGCGCTATTGCCCCTTGTGAGGGTGCTGGCCGGTCTTTTTCAAAGGCGCTGAGCAGCTCTGTCATATGTGAATGCAAAATTGCCAGCAGGATATGCTGTTTTGTTGCAAAATGATTGTAAATGGCCGCTGGGGCCACGCCGGCCGCAAGGGCGATTTCGCGCATGCTGACAGCTGCATAGCCTGAATGGGCAAACAGCCGCAGGCTGCAGGCCTTTATGCGTTCGCTTGTATCCTTGCCCTTCGTGCCGACCGGCCGTGCCATCCCTGCCACCGCAGCATTTTAAAAATGAACGTTCGTTTATATTTTGGGTTGTGCGGTTTTTTGTCAAGACAAATTAACGGCCGGATAATTTCCTGGCTGGGTGATTTCCTGTCTTTCAGCTGTCAATCCAGCCGGCCAGGTTTTCCTGTGCAATCTGTCTGATTACCTTCATGCCCGGCTTGCTGGCATTTAAACAGGGAATATAGTCAAAATCGCCGCCGCCATGTTCGTGAAAACTCTCGCGCCCTTCAATGGCCAGCTCTTCGAGTGTTTCCAGGCAATCTGCTGAAAACCCCGGGGCCATCAGCCCCAGAGAGGAGATGTTCTGGCTGCCCAACTGTTCCAGCGTTTCATCTGTATAGGGCTGCAGCCATGGCTCAGAGCCAAAGCGTGACTGAAAACATACATGATATTTTCCTGTATCCCATTTCAGTTTCTCGCGCAGCAGCCGGGCAGTTTTCATACAGTGGCAGTGATAGGGGTCGCCCTGTACAAAATAACGGTAGGGGATCCCATGAAAGGACACCATCAGATGTTCAGGCAGTTTACGCCCCTTGAAATGATCTTTGACAGATTGTGCAAGCGCCTCAATATAGGCCGGATGGTCATGCCAGGGCGGTGCGGTGCGAATGGCTGGCTGCCAGCGTTGCCTCAGTGCCCATGAAAACACCTCATCATTGACTGTTGCGGTTGTAGAAGCCGCATATTGCGGGTAGAGCGGGATGATGACAAACCGATTGCATCCATCCCTTTTCAGCGCATCAAGGCGTGAGGCAACAGATGGCTGGCCATAACGCATGGCCCAGTCGACCACCAGATCATCACGCGTCCCGTAGTGAGATTTCAGCATGTCTGCCTGTTGGCGCGTATATTTGCGCAGGGGCGAGCCGTCAGGATCATCCTTCAGCCAGATGCGGTCATACGCGGCTCCTGATTTCTTTGGCCGCACATTCAAGATGATCAGATTCAGAATCAGCCACCATAACAGACGCGGCACCTCAATAACCCGCCGGTCTGACAAAAACTGTTTCAGATAACGACGCATGGATTTTTTGTCTGTGCCGTCCGGTGTGCCCAGATTGACCAGCAACAGGCCGGTTTTTGCATGTCCGGGATAGGCGGGATGATCAGAAGGGGGAGCCTTTATACTCATAGCACAACAAAGCCTTTTCCTTAATGTCCGCCAGCGACCCTGGCCTGACCATTGATATAGGCGGTGATGTAGCCTGTCAGCCGGTTAATCCCAGCCAGACTGCTGGCCGGTGCCGAATCCGGCTTGTAGGCAGGCGGGCGAACGCGCTGAAAGACCTTGTCAAGGCAGTCAACCAAATGGTCTATCATCTCATTACTGTGCAGCGGGCCGGGTGTTATCCGCAACCGCTCTGTACCGCGTGGAACCGTTGGATAGTTGATCGGCTGAATATACAGATTATGTTCCTGCAGCAATGTCCAGCTGATTTCAGATGTTTTCATCGGATCACCGACCATTACCGGCACGATATGGGTGGTGCTGGCCATCGCAGGTAATTTGCGTTCGGCCAGCTTTTGTTTCAGATAGCTGGCCTGTTGCTGCTGCTTCCAGCGCTCATGTTCAGAGCCGCGCAGAAAACGGATAGAGGCAAGTGCGGCCTCTGCGAGGGCAGGGGGCATTGCTGTTGTGAATATAAAGCCAGAGCCATAGCCGCGCACGGCATCACACAGCGCGTCGCTACCGGCAATATAGCCGCCCATGGCCCCAAATGCCTTGCCCAATGTGCCCTGTATAACGTCAATTTCGCCCTCAATGCCGTCACGCTGGGCAATGCCGCCGCCCTCTGCCCCATACATGCCGACTGCATGCACCTCATCTAAATAGGTCATGGCATTATATGTCTTTGCCAGGGCAACAATCTCAGCGATTGGGGATGTGTCACCATCCATTGAATATACAGATTCAAAAATAATAATCTTATGTCTGCTTTTATGCTGTGCTGACAGCAGTTCTTCCAAATGAGCTGTGTCATTATGGCGGAAAATGACCTTTTCTGCCCGTCCGTAACGGATGCCGGAGATAATCGAGGCATGATTCATGGAATCAGACAGAATCAGCGGATCGTCAAGCAGACTGATAAGCGCGCTGATAGCCGCCTCATTCGCCACATAGCCAGACGTGAAAACAAGCGCCCGTTCCTTCTTGTGCAAATCAGCCAGCTCAGCTTCCAGCGCCACAATCGATGCGCTTGTTCCTGAAATATTGCGGGTGCCGCCAGCCCCCGTACCATGGGCGGCCACAGCCTTGCTCATCGCGGCAATCGCATGCTTGCTCTGGCCCATTCCCAGATAATCATTGGAACACCAGATGATGACTTCACGCGGGCCGGACGGATGCGACCAGAGCGCATAGGGATGACGGCCTGTCTGACGTTCCAGCTCGACAAAATGCCGGTAGCGGTTCTCGTCTTTCAGCTGGTCGACTTTTTCCTGTAACAGAGACTGATAGTTCACCTGTTATCCTCACCGCGCTGCCCGCGCGCACTAAAACCCTGGCAGATACACTTGAATATAGTCTTTTTACTGTCCAACAGCAACATCTCTGGTCACGGGTGCGACAATAAGGGCCGTACAGCAGAGAAAATCATCATGCCTGCCGGAATAACAGCCCGCAGCCTGCAGATGCCAGCGCATGCGGTCACTCTGCCCGGCGCAGCCGTGCCGCAGAATATTTCAGCTCTGGTATTTTGCCAAATGGATCCAGGGCAGCATTAGTCAGCATATTTGCCGGGGCTTCGCTGAAGCAGAAGGGTACAAAAATCATCCCCTCTGGCAGGTTTGGGTCAAGGCGGGCATACAGCTCTATCGTACCGCGTCTTGTTTCTACACAGACACGCTGTCCGATGCTGATTGAGAGACGCGCCATGTCCTGTGTGCTGATATGAACCTCTGCCACTGGTTCCAGCTGGTCAAGGACATGGGAACGCCTGGTCATGGAACCTGTATGCCAGTGTTCCAGCAGTCGGCCTGTTGTCATGACCAGGGGAAAATCATCATCCGGCACCTCATCAGGCGGCAGAATGGCAGCCGGACTCAGGCGGCCGCGCCCGCTTTCAGTGGGAAAGGCATCAGCAAAAATGACATCCTGGCCAGGACTGTTCTCATCTGCACAGGGATAAGTGACAGCATCCTCTGCCTCCAGCCGTTCCCATGTAATGCCGGTTAATGAGGGCATGACAATACGCATTTCATTGAATATGTCCTGTGGGCCCTGATAGTTCCATTCATGACCCATACGCCGTGCCAGCTCCTGGATAATCCACCAATCCTGACGGGCATCGCCTGTCATGGGAACAGCTGTTCTGCCCATCTGCACACGCCGGTCAGTATTGGTTACAGTTCCGCTTTTTTCAGGAAAAGCAGAGGCCGGCAGCACAACATCGGCAAAGGCAGCAGTTTCTGTCAGGAAAATATCCTGAACCACAAGGTGTTCCAGCCGCTCAAAACCGGCACGCACATGGGCTTGATCAGGATCAGACATGACCGGATTTTCTCCCATAACATACAGGCCCTTGATTGTGCCCTCACAGGCGCCGTCTGCGATTTCCACGACGCTCAGGCCCTTTTTGTCATCAAGAGGATGGCCCCAGAGCTGTTCATATTTTTCCCGGGTCTGTGTGTCCTCAACTGACCTGTAGTCCGGAAAGAACATGGGAATCAGCCCTGCATCAGAGGCGCCCTGCACATTATTCTGGCCGCGCAGCGGATGCAGCCCGGCCCCCTGTTTGCCGATATTGCCGGTCAGTAACGCCAGCGAGATCAGACAGCGCGCATTATCAGTGCCGTGCGTGTGCTGTGACACGCCCATGCCCCAGAAAATCATGCCAGTTCTGGCAGCCGCGAAACGGCGCGCGACATCGCGGATAGTCTGCGGGGCAATACCGCAGACCGGTGCCATTGACTCTGGGCTGGTCAGGCGGGTCTGTTCTGCCAGCGCTTCAAACCCCTCTGTATGGCTGGCAACATAATCGCTGTCATATAAATTTTCCTGAATAATTGTATGCAGCATAGCGTTCAAAAGGGCCACATCGCTGCCTGGCGTAAAGTGCAGGGAATGGGCAGCATAGCGGTCAAGTGCCTGTCCACGGGGGTCGAGAACAAATAATTCTGCCCCTGACTTCGCAGCATTTTTAATAAAGCTGGCCGCCACCGGGTGATTGACAGCCGGATTGGCCCCGATGACAATAATTGCTTCTGCATCCCTGCATTGGGAAAATGAAGCCGTGACTGCCCCTGAACCAATAGTCTCAAGCAGCGCGGCAACTGAAGAGGCATGGCACAGGCGCGTGCAATGGTCAACATTGTTGGTTCCAAAACAGCTTCGGACAAATTTCTGCACCAAATAGGCTTCTTCATTGGTTCCCTTGGCTGAACCAAAACCGGCAAGCGCCCCGGCCTGATGGTCTGATTTTATTTTTTTGAAACCATCGGCGGCGCGTGCCAGTGCCTCGTCCCAGCTGGCCGGGCGAAAATGGCTGAAAGGGGCGGCGGGGTCAAATTCCATTGAGGCCGATTTTGGTACATCATCACGCCTGACAAGAGGCTGGGTCAGGCGTTCAGGGTTATGAATATAATCAAAGCCATAACGCCCCTTAACACAGAGCCTGCCCCGGTTCGCCGGGCCATCACGGCCATTAACAGAAACAATTTTGTCATCCCTGACATTAAAGGTCAGCTGGCAGCCCACGCCGCAATAGGGGCAGACAGACGCAATCTGCCGGTCGGGTGTCACCGCCAGTCTTTGTTCCGGGTCAAGCACGGTTTTTGGCATCAGCGCCCCGGTGGGACAGGCCTGTACGCATTCACCGCATCCCACACAGGTTGACGCCCCCATATCATCGTCAAAATCAAAAATAATTTTTGCCTCTGCCCCGCGTCCGGCCAGCCCGATTACATCATTGACCTGTATCTCGCGGCAGGCCCGCACGCACAGATTACATTGAATACAGGCATCCATATTCACAGCAATAGCTGGATGGCTGCTGTCTGTCTGTGGCTGGCTTCGGGCTGAAAAACGGCTGGCAGTTATCTGCTGCTGCTGCGCATAGTGCCAGAGCTGTGATGACGGCTCATGTGCGTCCGCCCTAGCCGGCTGGTCAGCAACAAGCAGTTCCATGACCATTTTGCGGGCAGTCGTTGCACGGCTATTCTGGCTGTTTACCTTCATGTCCGGTGCAGCGCGGCGCTGGCATGAGGCGGCAAGCACCCGCTCGCCTTCTATTTCAACCATACAGGCCCGGCAGTTGCCGTCCGGGCGGTATCCTTCTGTATCGCGATAGCACAGATGCGGAATATCAACGCCATTATCACGCGCGATCTGCCAGAGCGTCTGATCAGAACGCGCTTTAACTTTCCTGCCGTCCAGCGTGATTGTAAAACGGGCCTGTCTGTCTGTGCCTGCCATTATGTCCTGTCCTTGTCAGATACGGGAATCTCTTCGGGGAAGTGCCGCATGACACTGAGCAACGGATTGGCGGCAGCCTGTCCAAGACCACAGATGCTGGCATCAGCCATTACAGCAGATAATTCGTGCAGCAACGCTGTATCAGGTGTGTCAGTATCCATCAGTTCAACAGCCTTTTGCGTGCCCGAACGGCACGGGGTGCACTGGCCACAGGATTCATGCCTGAAAAACCGCATCAGATTCAACGCGGCCTGCCACAGATTATCCTGCTGCGAGAGAACCACAAGGGCGTGAGAACCAACAAAACAGCCCTCATCTGCCAGCGCGCCGCCGAAATCAAGCGCGATATCCGCCTTATCAGCGGGCAGAATACCGCCAGAGGCACCGCCGGGCAGATAGGCTTTGAACCTGTGCCCCTGTGCCATGCCGCCGCACAGGGCAATCAGCTCGTTGGCGGTTGAGCCGGCAGGGGCACGCACCACACCCGGCCGTGCCACGCGGCCGGACACAGAATAGCTACGCAGGCCCGGGTGCCCCGGCTTTCCCAGTGCATTATACCAGTCTGCGCCCTGTTCCAGAATGTCACGCACCCAATACAGTGTTTCCACATTATTGACCAGTGTCGGGCGGCCGAACAGGCCGCGTTCAGCAACGAAAGGCGGGCGCTGACGCGGCAGGCCGCGTTTGCCCTCAATGCTCTCAATCATGGCTGATTCCTCGCCGCAGATATAAGCGCCGGCCCCGCGCCGCAGCTCCAGCTGCATATGATCGCCAAGACCGCTGTTTTTCACAGCCGCCACTTCTGTTTTCAGGGCGGCCAGAATCTCAGGATATTCATCCCTGATATAGAGATAGGCTTTTTCAATGCCGGCCAGATGACCGGCGATCAGCACGCCTGCGATCATTCTGTGCGGGTCAGTGCTCAGATACAGCCTGTCTTTGAATGTGCCGGGTTCACCCTCATCACCATTGACAGCCATCAGCCGCGGCCCCTCATATCCAGCGACTATCTGCCATTTGCGGCCGGTTGGAAACCCGGCACCGCCCAGCCCGCGCAGACCAGAACGGGCCAGCTCGGCCAGCAATGCCTGTTTATCTGCCCGCCCGCCAGCAAGGTCAGCAGCCAGCCTGTATCCCCCGTTTTTCCTGTAGTCATCAAATTTTATCAGATTGTCCAGCTCCTGCGGCCGGGGCGGCTGGCTGAAACTGGCCCTGATATCCTTGATATCTGCAGCCCTGATCAGCTGATGACCGTCAGCCACAGCAGGGGCCCGGTCACAGGCCCCAAGACAGGGGGCTGCCATGACGCGCAAATCTGGCCCGTCAAGGGTCTGTGCCGCAGCCAGCAGCTCCTCGCTGCCGGCCAGTGCACATGATAATGAGGTACATATCCGCAATGTGCGCGCCGGCGGCGGGCTGTCTTCTTCCTTTACAAGGGTGAAATGATCATAAAATGAGGCGACTTCCCAGACCTCTGCCATGGGCAGACGCATCAGCTCTGCCAATGCGGCCAGATGGCGGGCCGAAAGATGGTGAAACTGATCATTGATTGCGTGCAGGGCCTCAATCAGCCGGTCGCGCTGCAGCTGCTCATCTGACAGCAGCTGGCATATCTGTGCACGGGCATCTGCCTCAACCAGCCGTCCCTTGGGACGGAACCGTCCCTTTTTCCCTGCTTTGTGCCGCGATGGCTGTCCTGATTCTGGCATGGCCCCTGATCCTGATACTTCTGTGTGATGATGACATAACTGCCACCTGTCGTCACCATGCCGTGTTCAGCGCGGGCGGGATAACGGGTTTCTGGCTGAAACTGTCTTGTCTGCGACAGGTTCCAGGTTAACGACATCTGCCATGATCACAGTTTTGCCGGCATGCTCAAAGGTGACAGTGACACGCCTGCCGATCACGGACTGTACCTGGCCATGCCCCCAATGCGGGCAATCAGGATGAACAACAAAATCACCGACAGTATATTCAAATATCATAACACCAGCGTCCCGCCCGCAATCCAGAATCAGCCTGTCCAGCATCAGCCTATCCAGTCTAGCTTAAGCGTTCTACTGTTTCAATCAGCAACAGACCGCCGCAACAGACCGCATACGGCCATGCCGGCCCGCCTGTGAACAGGGCCTGCAGCTGCACGCCCCCAAATACAAGACCATAAAATCTGCTGCAGTCAGGAAAATCTGCTGCAGTCGGGCCACCAGACAGACCCGCTCAGGACAGGTCATAGTGAAGCCCGGTCATAGTGAAGCCCGGTCACAATACCCCCGGCGGCTGCGCCCACAACTGTCAGCCTGACAAATCTGGACAGGCCCCCTGCCAGGTGTAAAGGCCGCATTATACATCTTTTTGATGCCGGCAAAGCACAAGCCAGCTTCAGACCGCGACTGCCTGTTCATCGGCCGCTGCAGTGATAATTTCCTGCAGCGGGTAATCATCATCTTTCAGGACATATCCCTGTCCCCAGACCGTATCAATAGTGGCTTTTCTCAGCCCGCTTTTCTCCAGCTTGCGGCGCAGCTTGCAGATAAACACATCAATAATTTTTGAATCAGGTTCATCAATACCGCCATAGATATGCGAAATGAATGCCTCTTTGCTGAGCACGGTGCCCTTGCGCATGCACAGCAGCTGAACAATTTGATATTCCTTCTGGGTGAGCGGGACAAACTTGCCATCAATCGTTATCATGTTTCTGTTCAGATCAAGGGTCAGGTTACCAGCGGAAATAAGGGCAGAGGCGTGGCCGTTGGCACGTCTGATCGCTTCAAGATGGGCCAGCAACTCAAACCGGTCAAAAGGCTTTGTTAAATAGCCGTCAGCCCCGGCACTCAGCGCCGTGATACGGTTATCAACACGCGAATTCTCTGAAATCACCAGTATCGGGGCAGGAAGATGGCTTTTCCTGATTAGACGGGTCAGCCGTGTGCCGTCACCGTCAGGCAGGTTTATATCCAGCAGGACAGCATCAACATGGTTATGCCCAAGCTCATTCAGGGCCTCTTCTATCGATTTTGCATGCATATGATGATAACCGGCCTGGGAAAGGGTGATGCCAATCGCATCTGCAATAACGGTATCATCTTCAACTATAAGAATTTTCACTAGCCTGTTCCTTTCATTATTTCATTACTGCCAGTCCGCTCATTATTCTCTGTCCGGTACTGGCCCCCGATGCACAGACCCCCGATGCTGTTTCGGGCGTTCGCGGCAACTCTGGCTGGATGTTTTTTTAGCGGCGCTGATGTATTAATTTTGCATTTCTCTTCTGGCTGTTCATATTGTCCTGCTGCATTGAAAAGACGCACTTTTCTGCAACCTGTCGTGAAAGACAGCCATGAAAAACAGACCAGCTTTCAGCGTTCATTAAGATTTTTGAGGGAAGATACGGGGTTGTGGCAAATCACATATGCGTGATTGACAAACCGCCAGCATTCGCAGTCACAGGCAATTTTACCGTTTTTATCCGCTAGTTAGTCTATGTTGGGCGGCAGTTCCACGATACATAATTTGGGCTTGAAAGGCGGCTGTATTTGCAGTAACAAATTCGTCACCATGCTGGGTTATTAGAGATTAGCTGCGCTGACAGGACGCTGAAGGATAGGCCGGTTGGCAAAGGTGGGAAAAAAAGTTCAGGCTCTGTGATTCGCATGAACATTTCAGAGCTGGCCGTTTTCTTGTTGCTGGGAACAGTTTCAATGCTGGGAACAGTTGGCAGAAAATGGATTTATAATAAGGGTGGATTATGAATTCAGTATCACCAAAAATTATCGACACGCCGATAACAGTGCTACCAGAGGGTTACAAGCCGTCTGCCAATGAAGATTTCATGAATGACAGACAGCGTGAATATTTTCGGCAAAAGCTGATGAAATGGCGTGCTGAGCTGCTCAATGAAGCTAATCAGACGATTGCGAATTTATCCTCTGAGAGTCTGCACAAACCAGATCAGATGGATCGGGCCCAGATTGAGAGCAATGCGGCCCTTGATTTACGCACACGCGACAGAGAACGCAAATTGCTGCAGAAAATTGAGGATGCACTGCGCCGTATTGAGGATGGCAGTTTTGGCTTTTGCATCGAAACTGATGAGCCTATCAGCCTGGCGCGGCTGGAGGCACGGCCGATTGCAGCCCTCAGTCTGCAGGCCCAGGAACGGCATGAGAAAATGGAACGAATTCACCGCGATGACTGACTGTTTTTGAAACATTGTTCAGCAGGGATTAAAAGGGGGCTTTGCAGCCCTCTTTTTTGTTCACTGTCTCCGGCTCTGTCCCAACCAGGCCCTGTTCATTTTGCCGGATCAGCAATGTCTCTATGACTAACTGTATGAAATCTATGAATGAAAAAGAAAAAGAGAACAAAAGCAGAATATCGCTTGCAATCAGAACAAAAAAAGAACATTATGATGATCTGGCTTATGGCAGGCCAGTGATTTTTACCACCGCCAGCACAGCCTTATAGACAGGTGGCTGTGACTGTGCAAGATGGAGGCTTTGAAAATGTCAGCAGAACTTGTGGATTTGAAAATGAATGACAATGACAAGAGCAGGGCCCTTGATGCGGCTATCAGCCAGATAGAAAAGGCTTTTGGCAAAGGGTCAGTCATGAAACTTGGCCAGCGTGACAGTGTTGTAGATATACAGTCTGTTTCCACCGGCTCTCTGGGGCTGGATATTGCACTCGGCATCGGCGGCTTTCCAAAGGGGCGTATTATTGAAATTTACGGCCCCGAATCATCTGGCAAGACAACGCTGGCCCTGCATGCTGTCGCAGAGGCACAGGCCAGGGGCGGGAATTGTGCTTTTGTTGATGCAGAGCATGCACTTGATCCGACATACGCGCGTAAGCTGGGGGTCAATCTTGATGATCTTCTTATCTCGCAGCCGGATGCTGGTGAACAGGCACTTGAGATTGCGGATACGCTGGTGCGTTCCGGGGCGATTGACGTACTGGTTGTTGATTCTGTTGCCGCGCTGGTGCCGCGGGCAGAGCTTGAGGGAGAGATGGGCGACCATCATGTAGGGCTGCATGCCCGGCTGATGAGCCAGGCCCTGCGGAAATTGACCTCATCGATCGCCAAATCGAACTGCCTGGTTATTTTCATCAATCAGATCCGGTTGAAAATCGGTGTGATGTTTGGGAACCCGGAAACCACTACCGGCGGCAATGCCCTGAAATTTTATGCATCCGTGCGTCTTGATATCAGACGTATCGGGGCGATCAAGGACAAAGAGGATGTGGTTGGCAACCAGACCAGGGTAAAAATTGTAAAAAATAAGGTGGCCGCACCGTTCCGCACGGTTGAGTTTGATATCATGTATGGTGAGGGTATCTCAAAGCTGGGCGAGCTTATCGATCTTGGCGTTGCTGCGGGACTGGTCGAGAAATCCGGTTCCTGGTTTTCCTATTCTGGCCAGCGCATCGGGCAGGGGCGTGAAAATGCCAAGAGCTTTCTGCGGGAAAATAAGGCACTTGCTGATGAAATTGAAACGGCCATCCGGCAGAATGCCGGCCTTGTTCAGGAGCAGATGATGGATGCCAGCATCGCTGAGGACAGCGAGGCTGAGGAATAAGACCTGCCTGGCTTGTTTTATATGCTGGCCAGCTTTGGCCCGGAACAGGTTTTCCGGGCCTTTTTTTGTACATTATACATTTATGAAAGCCATGCTGCCCCTGTGCTGTGCTGCCCCTGTGCTGTGACTGGACAAACCGGTTATGATTGGCGTAAATAAAGCCGGATTTTTTCAGGCGTTTCCATTCATGTCCCGGCCTGACTTTAATTGACTGCAGATAAAGGCTTACCCATGACCAGTGTTAGTGATATCAGGGCCCAGTTCCTCAGCTATTTTGCCGCGCGCGGACATGAGATTGTTCCCTCCAGCCCGCTCGTGCCGCAGAATGACCCGACCCTGATGTTTGCCAATTCAGGTATGGTGCAGTTCAAGAATGTCTTTACCGGGCTTGAAAAACGCGGCTATTCGCGTGCGTCCACGGCACAGAAATGCGTGCGGGCCGGCGGCAAGCACAATGATCTTGAGAATGTCGGCTACACCGCCCGCCACCATACATTTTTTGAGATGCTGGGCAATTTCAGCTTTGGTGACTATTTCAAGGATGTTGCGATTGAGCAGGCATGGAACCTGGTGACGTCCGGCTTTGGGCTGAATGCGGATAAATTGTTGGTAACAGTCTATTCAGAGGATGAGGAGGCGGCCAGTCTGTGGCGGCGTATTGCCGGGCTGTCTGATGACCGTATTATCCGGATCGCGACAACAGATAATTTCTGGTCTATGGGCAGTACCGGCCCCTGCGGCCCCTGTTCAGAAATTTTCTATGATCATGGCGATCATATTGCGGGCGGGCCGCCGGGTTCACCGGATGAGGACGGGGACAGATTTATCGAAATCTGGAATCTGGTGTTCATGCAGTATGAGCAGACAGAGACAGAACGGCTCGACCTGCCGCGTCCGTCTATTGATACTGGCATGGGGCTGGAGCGCATTGCTGCTGTGCTGCAGGGCAAGCATGACAATTATGATATTGACCTGATGCGCGCGCTTGTAGAGGCGTCAGCCGATGTGTCGTCAACTGATCCTGACGGGCCGCAGAATGTCTCGCACCGCGTGGTGGCCGACCATCTGCGTTCAGCCGGATTTTTGATTGCGGACGGGGTGTTGCCGTCAAATGAGGGGCGCGGCTATGTTTTGCGCCGGATTATGCGCCGGGCCATGCGTCATTTGCACCAGCTTGGCTGTGCAGAGCCGGTCATGTTCAAGCTGGTTCCGGCACTGGTGCGCGAGATGGGCGGGCATTATCCGGAACTTGAACGCGCAAGGCCCTTAATCACAGAGACACTGAAGCTGGAGGAAAGCCGTTTCAAGGAAGCATTGGCACGCGGGCTGAAAATTTTAACCTCAGAAATAGAGGGAAAGGCTTCAGGCGGTGTTCTGGACGGTGCCACTGCTTTCAGGCTGTATGACACTTATGGCTTTCCACTGGATTTGACAGAGGATTTTATGCGCGGTCACGGCTGGCGTGTCGATACCTCTGGTTTTGAGGCAGCAATGACAGCCCAGAAACAGGCGGCACGCAAGGCGTGGGCAGGCTCTGGGGCAGAGGCTGATGCACGGATTTTCCTTGAGCTGGCAGACAGTTGCGGGCCCAGCGAGTTTCTAGGGTATAGCCAGCTCTCAGCAGAGGCAGTCGTACAGGCGATTGTCAGAGAGGACAAACAGATTGACAGCGCACGCGCAGGCGATGAGGTGATGGTGATTGTCAATCAGACGCCCTTTTACGGCGAATCCGGTGGGCAGGTCGGTGATACTGGCCAGATGGTCTGGACAGACGGCAGCGCGGCCGTTCTGAACACAACAAAAACGGCAGGTCTGTTTATCCATCATCTGCGCCTTGACAAGGGCGGGCTTGCCAATGGTCAGCCGGTCAGCCTGAGCGTGGATGCAGGCCGGCGTGAAGGGCTGCAGGCCCATCACAGCGCGACCCATCTCCTGCATGAGGCCCTGCGTCAGGTGCTTGGCAGCCATGTTGCCCAAAAGGGGTCTCTTGTGACAGCAGAGCGTCTGCGCTTTGATTTCTCGCATCCGCAGGCGATGAGCGGGGCAGATATTCAGGCCGTTGAGCAGATTGTCAATCAGCGTATCCGAATGAACAGCCGGGTGAACACACGCATCATGACCCCGGATGAAGCCGTTTCTGAAGGGGCCCTGGCCCTGTTTGGTGAAAAATACGGTGACGAGGTGCGTGTTGTGTCAATGGGCGGCGCGGCTGACGGGGGAGAGGCGCCGCGTTCTGCCTGGTCGATTGAGCTGTGCGGGGGCACACATGTCACGCAGACCGGCGATATTGCGTTGCTGAAAATTCTGTCTGAAAGCGCGGTTGCCGGCGGTGTGCGCCGAATTGAGGCCAGCGCCCATGAAAGCGGCCTGAACTGGTTGTCGGGGCGTGATGCGCTGGTCACAGATATCGCCGCCCAGCTGAAAACGCCTGCTGACCAGATTCCCCAGCGCCTGAACCAGCTTCTGGACGAGCGCCGTCGCATGGAAAAGGAAATCAGCACGCTTCGCCAGAAACTTGCCTCTGCCAGTGGGCCGAACAATGAAGCAGAGATGGTTGGCAATATATCATTTATCGGCCGGGTTTTGGATGACACACCGCCGCGTGATCTCAAACCCATGGCCGATCACCTGCGTCAGTCAGCACCGCATACAATTATCTGTCTGGTGTCTGCTTTCGCGGGCAAGGCCTCAGCTGTGGTAAGTGTCAGCGATGATCTGAAGGACAATTTTGATGCGGTGGCTCTGGTTAAGCTGGCTGCGGCAGCTGTTGGCGGCAAAGGCGGGGGCGGGCGCCGTGATATGGCACAGGCTGGCGGGCCGGATGCCGACAGGGCTGCGGATGCGGTGGCCGCTGTCAGGGCCGCATTATC
>JAYPEG010000044.1:0-15100 GCA_038125645.1 Alphaproteobacteria bacterium | reverse complement strand
TGTCTTTCGTATCTGGAACGCTGCCACCCGGAGATTGACTGCCTGTTATCCTGTGCAACTGATGCGCCATTTATTCCCGCTGATCTGGCTGTGCAACTGGGGCGGGCCTGCCAGCAGCAAAAGGCACAGCTGGCACAGGCATCCTCATACGGACGAAGGCATCCTGTGTTCGGGCTGTGGCCGGTATCAGTAAAGACAGCCCTGCACAATGCATTGGTCGAAGAGGGGATACGTAAAATTGATGATTTTACAGCCCGTTATTCCGTGGCTGTGGTTGATTTTGATCGCTCGCCTGATCCGTTCATGAATGTTAACCGGCCAGAGGATATCAGCTATGCTGAGGATCATTGCCTCACCGGGCCCCTTTAAAAGGGTGGCCGCCTATCGCCTTTTGTCCGTGTTCTTGTTAAAAAGGGCAAAAGTTTACAGATTTTTTTCTGAGAGGCGCGGATAATGCCAGCAAAGCAAGCACAGATTCTAAAAGATATGTTTGATGCCTATCAGCATGCGCTGGGCGATCTGCAGGCACAGCTGGGTACAGAAATTGAACAGGCAGCAGAGATGATGTTTAGCCATAACGGCTCTGTGATTGTCTGCGGGATGGGAAAATCCGGACTTGTCGGGCGCAAGATTGCTGCGACGTTGTCATCCACCGGAACGCCCGCTGTCTTTTTGCACCCGGCAGAGGCTATGCACGGTGATCTGGGAATCGTGCGCCGCGGCGATGTGATGATTTTGATTTCCAATTCCGGCGAGACAGAGGAGATTGTCCGGCTATTACCAGCACTTCGTCGTCTGGAGGTGCTGATAATAGCGATTGTCAGTCAGCAGAACTCAACATTGGGTAAGGCAGCCTCAATATGCCTTAATAGCTATGTGAATAAAGAAGCCTGTCCGTTAAATCTGGCCCCGACAACCTCAACCCTTGTGACAATGGCTCTGGGCGATGCGCTTGCCCTGCTGCTGATGGAGCGGCGCGGATTTAAAGCGCATGATTTTGCTGCTACGCATCCGGGCGGAAAATTGGGGCGCAAGCTGCTTGAACAGGTGCGCGATGTAATGCGTACACATGATTTGCCGTTTGTTGAGCCGAACAGACCCGTCTCTGAAGTTATTGTGGCTATGACAGAAGGGCGGCTGGGCCTTGCACTTGTCGGCGCGCCGGATGAACTGCAGGGCATTATCACAGACGGTGATTTGCGCCGGATGCTGGTTGAGGGGCGGGATCTGCACAGGACTCAGGCACAGGCCATTATGACAAAGGCCCCGCAGACAATTCCCCCCGACACGCCGCTTGGCAAGGCAGAGGAGATTATGACAGAGGCAAAAATCCAGTGCCTGATTGTTACCTCAGACACAGGCCGCGTAGAAGGCATTGTTCAGATTTTCTGAAATGCTCTCTTACACTCAGCAACAATGACTGACAAACTCTCTGATTTTGATTTTCATCTGCCCTCTGGGGCGATTGCACAAAAGCCGGCTGTCCCGCGTGAGGCAGCACGTCTGCTCTTTCCACAGGCTGGCGGTTTTGATGATCTGACTGTCGCTGATCTGCCCCGGCTTGTGCGGCCGGGCGACTTATTTATTGTGAATAATACCAAAGTTATACCCGCACAGCTGAGTGGAAAAAAAGCTGCGGGGCGCATTGGATTTACCTTACATAAAAAACTGGCCCCAGACAGCTGGCAGGCCTTTGCAAAGCCGGCAAAAAAATGCACGCCCGGCACGCTTATCACCTTTGATAACGGGCTGGCAGCAAATGTGACGCACAAAGGTGGTGACGGGCTGGTGACACTGTGCTTCAACCGTTCTGGCGATGCGCTTGCACAGGCAATCGAACTTTGCGGGGTGATGCCGTTGCCGCCCTATATCAAACGCCCGCCGGGCGGGGATGAGGATGACAGGTATGATTACCAGACAGTGTTTGCCCGCCATGCCGGTGCCGTAGCCGCACCAACAGCCGGGCTGCATTTCACAGATGCCCTGCGCCAGCGCCTGGAACAGGCAGGAGCCGGATTTGCTGAGGTCACATTGCATGTCGGGGCCGGTACATTCCTGCCAGTCAAGACAGAGACTGTTTCTGAGCATAAAATGCACGCTGAATGGGGAACAGTGCCTGACAGGACAGTGGCCGCAATAAACAGCACACGCGCTGCTGGCGGTCGGGTTATCAGCGTGGGGACAACCAGCCTGCGGATATTAGAGGCTGCCTATCAGACAGACGGGCATTTGGCGGCCTTTTCAGGCGAGACAGATATATTTATTACACCGGGCTATAAATTTGCGGTCATCGACATGCTGCTGACAAATTTTCATCTACCGCGGTCAACATTGCTGATGCTGGTCAGTGCCTTTGCCGGGCACCAACTAATTTTATCTGCCTATCAGCATGCCATTGATAATGGATACCGGTTTTTCAGCTATGGCGATGCATGTCTGCTGACATGCGCACACAATGCCGGTAACAGGGAAAAGAGAACTGTAACATGACAGAGCCTAGCAACATACAGCCCCCCTTCAGTTTTGCTGTCAGCCATCAGGACGGCCAAGCCCGCAGGGGCCAGGTACAGACCGCATGGGGGGCTGTGGATACACCGGCCTTTATGCCAGTGGGCACGGCTGCTTCTGTCAAGGCTATGATGCCCTGGTCAGTGGCCGAGACCGGGGCACAGATTATCCTGTCCAATACCTATCATCTGATGCTGCGGCCAGGGGCGGACAGGATAGAGCGGCTGGGCGGGGTAAGAAAAATGATGGGCTGGGACGGCCCGCTATTGACAGATTCAGGCGGGTTTCAGGTGATGTCACTTGGCCCTCTGCGCGCTATCGATGAAGAGGGGGTATTGTTCAAATCCCATCTGGACGGTACGCGCTATAAGCTGACCCCAGAGATTTCCACAGACATACAGCATAAACTGGATGCCACGATTACCATGGCTTTTGATGAATGCACGCCCTATCCCTGTACAAAAGAAGAGGCAGAACACAGTATGGCGCTGTCAATGCGCTGGGCAGAGCGGTCACGCAAGGCCTTTGCCGCCCGCACAGGCTATGGCCAGTTTGGTATTGTTCAGGGCTCTGTGTTTGAGGATCTGCGCCGTATATCAGCTGACAGGCTGCAGCAGATTGGCTTTGAAGGCTATGCCATTGGCGGTCTGGCTGTCGGTGAGGGGCAGGAGCTGATGTTAACAACCCTTGATTTTACTGTCCCGATGCTGCCGGCGCACAGGCCGCGTTACCTTATGGGTGTGGGCAAGCCGGCAGACATTGTCGGGGCTGTATTGCGCGGGGTGGATATGTTTGACTGTGTCATGCCGACCCGCTCCGGGCGCACCGCCCAGGGATTTACCCGCCACGGGCCGGTGAATATCCGCAATGCCCGTCACGCAGAGGATCTGCGCCCGCTTGACAGCAGCTGCGGCTGTCCTGCCTGCAGCCGGTTCAGCCGCGCCTATCTGCACCATCTTTTCAGGGCAGATGAAATTCAGGGGCTGATGTTGCTGACCTGGCATAATCTGACCTATTATCAGGATTTAATGAAGGCGCTCCGCACCGCCATTGAAGCTGGCAGTCTGTCTGATTTTGCGGCTGCCTTTGCCGAAGAACAGGCGGCAGGCGATATTCCGACCATAGGCAGCTGAATGACCCATAGGTAGCTGAATGACCCAAGGTAGCTGAATGACCCAAGGTAGCTGAATGAGCAGTGAAACCAGTGCAGCAAAACTCAGGCAATTTCTGTCCCATGCCGGCCGGCAACAGGGATTTGATGTGTTCGGTGTCAGCCCCGCCCGCCTGCCCGCAGACACAGGCCGGTGTCTTGATGATTTTGTCGCTGCCGGCAGGCATGGCGAGATGCATTGGATGAAAGAAACCCTTCATCGCCGGCGCTCACCGCATTTAATGTGGCCCGATGCCAGAAGCGCGGTGATATTCGGCTGCAATTACGGGCCAGCTGACAACCCGCTGGAAACGCTGAAGCAGCGGGGGGTGGCCAATATCTCGGTTTATGCGCGCGGGCGTGATTACCATGATGTCCTCAAGGGCAGGTTAAAACAGATTGCCGGGCAGCTGCAGGCACGCACAAAATGGCAGGTGAAAGTGTTTGTTGACACGGCTCCGCTTCTGGAAAAGCCGTTGGCCGGACAGGCTGGACTCGGCTGGCAGGGCAAGCATACCAATCTGGTTTCGCGTGATTATGGCTCTTGGCTGTTTCTGGGCACGATCCTGACTGATGGTGAGATCGCAGCTGACAGGCCGGCACCAGACAGCTGTGGCAGCTGTTCAGCCTGTCTTGATATCTGTCCGACAAACGCCTTTCCGGCCCCCTATCAGCTGGATGCCCGCCGGTGCATTTCCTATCTGACAATCGAATATGACGGTCATATACCGCTTGAGTTCCGACAGCCTATGGGTAACCGCGTCTTTGGCTGTGATGACTGTCTTGCTGTCTGCCCCTGGAATAAATTTGCGGCCGCCGCGCAGGATATCAGGCTCAGTGCCGCAGATAGCAGTCTGCCCGCCCTTGCCGGGCTGCTTGCTTTTGATGAACCCCGGTTCCGTCAGCATTTTTCTGCCAGCCCGGTCAAGCGCACAGGCTATATACGCTTTACCCGTAATTTGCTGATTGCAGCTGGTAATGCCGGTGACCCGCAGCTGGCCGCTGCTGTTATTCCCTATCTGCGGCATGCGGATTCACGTTTGCGGGCGATGGCTGTCTGGGCCCTGTCACAATATATGGACAAAGAACAGCTGTCCGGGCTGTGCCCGGCCGATGAGGCGGATAGGGCGGTTCAGGCGGAATGGCAACAGGCCCTGTCGCGGGTGAAAACACATCACAAACAGGGCCGGCTGTAACGAACCGCTTAACACAGATCAGCTGTTGTGATAGCCGCGCTCACCATGCTGAGAGAGATCCAGCCCCTCAATTTCCTGTTCTTCATCGACACGCAGACCGCCAAAGACACCGGCAATCTTTAAAATGATATATGAGGCTGCGGCTGTCCACAAAACTGTCAAGACAATGCTGAGGGCCTGAACACCCAGCTGTGAGGCCATGCTGGTGCCGGTGCCAAGACCAGCACCGGAAAATGTCTGTGTTGCCAGCACAGCGACCAGCAGACTGCCCAGAATACCGCCAACACCATGCACGGCAAACACATCAAGACTGTCATCGATTTTCAGCCGGTTGCGGATCAGGTCAACAGCCACATAACAGATATAGCCGCCAGCCAGCCCCAGAATAATTCCCCCCGGAACCCCGATAAAGCCAGAAGCAGGCGTGACAGTGGCAAGTCCGGCAACCATGCCGGTGACCATCCCAACCAGAGAGGGGCGGCCGAATTTCCGCCATTCGATCACCATCCATACAAGTGAGGCAACTGAGGCAGAAATATGCGTGACCAGCAGCGCCATTGCTGCATTCTGTCCAGCAGCAAGGGCAGAGCCGCCATTAAACCCAAACCAGCCAACCCAGAGCATGCTGGCCCCGATCATGGTCAGAACCGGGCTGTGCGGGGGCTGAATGGAACCAGGAAAGCCGCGGCGTTTGCCGATCACAAGGGCGCAGACAAGCGCTGCAGTTCCGGCTGTTGCGTGAACCACAATACCACCGGCAAAATCCATGACACCCATTG
Organism: Alphaproteobacteria bacterium; assembly: GCA_038125645.1. Taxonomy (GTDB): domain Bacteria; phylum Pseudomonadota; class Alphaproteobacteria; order Puniceispirillales; family Puniceispirillaceae; genus JADHLI01. Next base: position 9,467 of record JAYPEG010000044.1, on the reverse strand, counting down.
CCGCCATAAAGCCGCCGCCCCAGACCCAATGCGTTACTGGTGCATATACCGCCAACAGCCACAGCCCGGAGAAAATCAGAACCGCAGAAAATTTCACCCGCTCTACATAGGCACCGATAATCAGGGCCGGTGTGATCACCGCAAAAGTCATCTGAAAAGCGGCAAATAAGGATTCCGGAATGGTGCCGCTGAGGCTCTCAGATGTGACCGCAGCCATTAATAGGTTGGACAGGTCACCAAGATAGGCCCCGCTACCGGAAAAGGCCAGTGAATAGCCAACGGCTACCCACAGCACAGAACACAGACAGGCCATCGCAAAATGATGCATTAAGACAGACACAATATTTTTTGGCTGAACCAGACCGGCATAGAACAGCGCAAGGCCCGGTAATGTCATGAACAGAACAAGGGCAGTGGATGTTAAAATCCACGCTGTATCACCGCTGTCAACAGCGGCAACGGCCATGCCCGGTGCCGAACAGAAGATAAGAGCCGTCAACAGCCCTTTGTAAAACTTTGTCATGAGTCTCCCCATCGCCCACAGTTTGCGCCCACAGTTTGCGCACCTAAAGTTTGTGCGCCAGTCTAGGCACTCAGAAGAAAAGCACCAGCCTTGAGAAAAAAATTAACAAGACAGACTAAAACTGAATAAAAATTAGGCAATTTATAATTTATTGCACTAAAATTATTCAATAATATTGGAAGATAGGTGGGATTGACTGAATTTTCATCTTATTTTTTGAGGTTTGCAGCCTTGTGCCAGCAGGATTCCGGCGCAGCCTGTTACCAGAACGGGGCGGCGGCCTGCAATAATTGCTATGTCGGTCTTGTGTCTTTTTGTTTTTTCACTTTCACTGACAGGCAGGGCAGACATATGTGTTAAGCGCATCTTTGGTGCGGCCCGCCAGGTTTCTGCAGCACAGACAAGAGAGTTTTTATGGCAGTTGTTATTACAGATGAAGGGGCTTTGGCGCATCAGGTGCCGCCAGGCCATCCCGAACGGCCGGCGCGCTATAAGGCGGTCTGTGCGGCGATTGAGACAGCCGGGCCCCATTGGCGTAGCGAACAGGCCGCACCTGCCAGCTATGAACAGCTCTGTCTGGTGCATCACAGCAATTATATTGACAGTATATTTGCAGCAGTTGAGGGGCTGGATACAGCAGACAGGCTGCTGCAGCTTGACAATGACACCTATGCCGGGCCGGGCAGCCTGCCGGCTGCCCTGAACGGGGCCGGTGCGGCGTGCCGGGCTGTTGATCTGGTAATGACAGAGGGGCAGAGGGGGGCTGTGTTTTCTGCGCTGCGCCCGCCTGGTCATCATGCGGAACCCGACCGGGCGATGGGCTTTTGTATCTTTTCAAATGCAGCAATAGCAGCCCGTCATGCACAGGAAAAATGGGGTACGGGCCGTGTGGCTGTGCTTGATTTTGATGTTCATCACGGCAATGGCACACAGGCTGCTTTCTGGTCACAGAAAGACTTGATTTATGCTTCATCCCATCAGATGCCGCTTTACCCCGGCACAGGTGATAAATCTGAAACCGGCGACTTTGGCACAATTTTTAATCTGCCGCTTTCATCAGGATGTTCAGGAGAAGCGTTTCTGCAGGGATGGCGTGAGCATCTGCTGCCACGCGTGCGCGAATGCGGCTGCGATCTTGTCATCATTTCAGCCGGCTTTGATGCCCATAGACGTGATCCGCTAGGCGGGCTGAATGTTGATGCAGGGGATTTTGCCGCCCTCACAGCCGATATCATTGCGCTGGCCGATGAAAAAGCGCAGGGGCGGGTTATCAGCCTGCTTGAGGGTGGCTATGATCTGGACGCATTGCGTGACAGCGTCAGCGCTCATATGACAGCACTCGGCCATTTGGGCTGAGGGCGCATTTTACTGCGGGGGCCAGTATATCTTTGTTCCAGTATATCTGTGTTCCAATATGCCCGTGTTCCAGTATATCTGTGTTCCAATATGCCCGTGTTCCAGTTTGCCCGTAAATATGACGCCGGTTTGTGCTGCGCGTCTGTGTGGCTGTTCTTGAAGGGTGTGATACCCCCATCTATCACCGCAAATTGCGGTGGCGGGCGCGTGTCAGGGGGCTGCGGGGCTCAATGTGCACAATTATAGACGCAACTGGTTTTCCGGTGCGCGTCCAGCTGGCGGGCATAATCTGTATTGCCAGTGCGCCGGTAAAACCGCGCGGCATTTGCCAGCAGCCCTGGATGAGAAGGGCTGACGGACAGGGCCCGCTGATAAGCAGCAGAAATATCTGCCAGTCCTGCCCCCATGCTGTCATAGGCGGCAGCGATCATGATAAGCATTTGCGGATCATCGGGGCGTTCCTGCAGCACAAGACGCGCATAATGCACGGCCTGCAGATAACGCATATCAGCAAGGGCGGCACGCGCCTTCAGGCGATTTTCCGGGGCATCTGCACTTATCGCTAGCTGTGTGGATGCAAGCCAGCAACCAGCCAGCAGGGCAAGGACGGGGTGAAGCACTGCCAGCCGCCCTGGCACTGACTGACGTTTCTGTTTGTCAGTTTTTTCTCTCATCATCCCATAAACGGCATCAAAGGGGCTGGCCTTAGCACCCGGCACCGGATAAATATTTTAAAAATAAATATTTTAAAAATTAGAGAAAAACTGGAGCGGCTGACCAGGTTCGAACTGGCCCTAAGAGCTTGGAAGGCTCTTGTGCTACCACTACACCACAGCCGCGCTTTAACGCCTATGATATAGCATCTCACTTCTGGCTTGAAAAGGCCCTAACCTGATGGCTGTCTATCCTTTTGCACAGGCGATATTAATTTTTTCTTAAGCTAGTTTGTTTTCGAATCCGATTTTTATGGTTTGATCCGGTAGCCGCTATGCTCATACAGGAAATCTCGCTTGTTCTGTTATTAATCAGCAGCATTTCACTGGTGGTGATTGTTGGCCTTGTTGTCTTTATCGGTACGGTGATTATTCGTCTGTTGGGGCTGTTTTCACAGGTGAATGAGGCCTCACAGGCCATGCGGCGGGATATCGAAAAACTTCTTCACCGGGCGTCTGTGCTCACCGACGCAGAACAAAGGGCCTTTTCCCAGACAGACCGGACAGAAGATTAGGGCACGCACCTGTATCCCTAGGCTGCATTTCAGGCTCAGCCCTTTATCCATGGGGCGGGCTGCTTATTGAAAAAGGCATTGATTCCCTCTCTGGTCTCAGCAGATTCCCAGCAGTCAGCAAGTGCGCTGACCGCAGCCCTGTTCTGATCATCCCAGCTGGCGGTGTAGTTGAAAGTGCGCAGCAGGGCCTTTGCCCGTGCCATGGCCCCGGGGCCAGCTTTCAGGGCTGAAATGATTTCGCTCTCAATCCTGCTGTCGAGCTCAGCTTCGGGCACGGCAAATGCCGCCAGCCCCAGCTGTACGGCCCGTGCGGCATCAATCTGGCTACCGGTAATAAAAATCTGGCGTGTTGCCCCGGCACCCAGCCGCCTGAAAACAAACGGGCCAATAGTGGCCGGGATCAGCCCCAGACGGGTTTCAGTAAGGGCAAAGCGCGCATGATCAGCAATAATGACACTGTCACATACGCACATCATCCCCAGCCCGCCGCCAAAGGCATTGCCCTGTATGCGCCCGATAACCGGCTTAGCAAGGGTATCAATGGCGTTCAGCATGGCGCTTAATTTTTCAGCTTCAGCAATTTTCGTCTGCCTGTCAGCCTGCATCTGATCCTGCATCCAGCGCAAATCACCGCCGGCGCAAAAATGCGGCCCGCTGGCACACAACAGGACAAGATGCACATCAGCGTCGGCTGAGACAGTATCCACAGCGTGATGGAGCTCGCCAATCATCTCTGCATTCAGCGCATGATGCCTGTCAGGGCGGTTCAGGCACAGGCGTGCGACCCCGCGTTTATCTTTATCCAGCGTGACAGTCTTATACATGGTCATTGCCCCTTTATTGGCGTGCTGCAAGGCCCATGCGGGCAACCTGTGCCTCGGCCCGGCGCAATGCCTGTCTGTCCAGTCCTGTTTTCCAGCCTTTTTCTGTCAGTGCGTCATGTAAAAGCCCGGTTCCAACATTGCCTTTGGCACCCGGTGCATAGGGACACCCGCCAAGACCGCTGACCGCAGAATCAAACTTTCTCACACCGTAATCAAGACAGGTGAACACATTTTCGACCGCCCGGTTCTTTGTGTCGTGAAAATGCCCGACCAGAATATCTGTGGGTAATTTTTTTGTAATGACATCCAGCAATGCCGCAACGCCCTGGGGCGTGCCATGGCCGGTTGTGTCGCCAAGTGAGATTTCATAACAGCCCATTTCAAGCAGCGCCTCTGCCATGAACAGCACAGCCTCTGGTTTAACACCGCCTTCATAAGGACAGTGCAGCACAACAGAAATATAACCGCGAACAGGTATGTTATGCCGGTGTGCTGCTGCAACAACCGGGCGAAACCGCTCAAGGCTCTCATCCATGCTGCAGTTAATATTTTTCTGGCTGAAACCCTGTGTCGCCGCTCCGAATACAGCCACTTCATCAGCCTGTGCCCGCAGGGCATCATCAAAGCCGCGGATATTGGGCGTAAGCACAGCATAACGAACGGATGCCTTGCGCTTTATACCTGTCATCACCTCAGCGGCATCGCCCAGCTGCGGCACCCATTTCGGGGATACAAAGCTGGTTGCCTCAATAAGGGAAAAACCAACATCAGAGAGATGGTCAATCAGGGCGATTTTATCCGCAGCCGGGATCACCCCCTTTTCATTCTGCAGTCCGTCTCGCGGGCCAACCTCAAACAGCTGAACCTGTTTATCAGTCATTTTTGCTTTCCTCATTATTCTGTTCTGTCTCAAAGCGCAGCAATATATCACCGTCATTAACGCCCTGTCCGGCCTTGACAGCTATATCCTTTATCTGGCCTGAACGCTCTGCTTTCAGATTATATTCCATTTTCATTGCTTCAAGGATAACAAGACTCTGCCCCTGTTTCACCTCTTCACCGGCTGTAATGGCGATCTGCCGCACAGTGGCGGTCATCGGGGCTTTCAGCTCGGCACTGATATTGCCCTTATGTTCTGTATGGATATAATCGTGGCGTCTGAACTGCCATTTATGGATGCCGTCACTGACTGATAGCTGGTCGCCCGCCATACAGCTTGTAGCTGATATGAAGCTGTGCTCGCCAGCTGCCTGCCACAGCTGGCCGTTCCTTTGTTTTTTACAGCGCAGGCCTGTCAGGCTGGATGAGCTGCCATCATATTCAATGCTGAAGCTGTCATTGCTGTGTGCCGCGACAATACAGCGATAAACCATGTTGCCATCATCCAACAGACAGGGAGTGTGGCCAGCACCCCACTGCCGCCATCCTGCAGCCGGCTGGCCGAGAATCTCTGTGCTGGCAAGACAGGCAATCAGCATAATGGCCGGTGGCGGGGCAGGCAGTGTTATCAGCCCGTCCAGCTGGCGGTCAATAAACTGTGTGTCAAGCGTGGCAGCACGCACAAGTGGGTGGCGGCACAGCTGGGCCAGAAAGGACAGATTAGAGGCAGTGCCTGTCAAATGCGTATGGCAGAGCGCATCTGCCAACTGTTCAAACGCGCTGTTTCTGTCTGCGGCATGACAGATCATCTTGGCAATCATCGGATCATAATAGCGTGAAATCTCGTCACCGCTTCTGGCGCCGCTGTCGATCCGCAGCCCCCTGGCACGCGGCCAAGAAAGACCGGTGATACGCCCGGGGGCGGGAAGAAAATTCTGCGCCGGATTTTCAGCATATATGCGCGCCTCGACAGCATGGCCCCTGATGCTGATATCCTGCTGACGCAGGGGCAGGGCCTCGCCGCTGGCAATGCGGATTTGCCATTCCACCAGATCAATGCCGGTAATCATTTCGGTGACCGGGTGTTCAACCTGCAGACGGGTATTCATTTCCATAAACCAGAAACTGTCTGCCCGCAGCCCCTTGCTGCCGTCCGCGATAAACTCAACAGTGCCCGCACCGGTATAACCAATGGCCTGTGCCGCCTTTAGGGCAGCCTGTGTCATGGCCTGTCTGACTTCATCTGGCATGTCAGGGGCAGGAGCCTCTTCAATTACCTTTTGATAGCGGCGCTGCAAAGAGCAGTCGCGTTCAAACAAATGCAGATGATTGCCATGCGTGTCAGAGATTATCTGCACCTCGATATGGCGCGGGGCAGCGATATATTTTTCAATAATCACATGGCCGTCACCAAAGCTGGCTTCTGCCTCTCTGACAGCAGCTTTGAGACTGGCAGCAAAATCGTCCGGTCTGTCAACGCGCCGCATCCCCTTGCCGCCGCCGCCGGCGCGTGCCTTAATCAGCACAGGATAACCTGTCTCCTTTGCCTTTGCCTCCAATACAGCTGCGCTCTGGTCTGTGCCATCATAGCCGGGCACCACTGGCACACCGGCAGCAGCCATTTTTTTCTTTGCGGCGTCCTTTAGTCCCATCTGTGTGATCACATCTGCAGACGGGCCTATGAATATGAAACCGGCTTTCCTTGTTTTTTCAGCAAATTCAGGGTTTTCTGATAAAAACCCATAGCCGGGGTGAATAGCCTCGGCACCCGTATCGCGGGCTGCATTGATAATTTTATCAGCATCCAGATAGCTGGCACTGGCTTCTGGCGGGCCAATCGGCACCGCTATGTCCGCCAGTCTGACATGGGGGCTGTTCAGGTCAGCCTGGGAATAGACAGCTACAGTCCTTATGCTCATTTTACAGGCTGTTTTTATTATCCGACAGGCAATTTCACCGCGATTGGCGATCAGCAAGGTGGTTATCATCGTGTCCTCTTACATTCTGAACACAGGGAATTTTCTGGGCAGCTCCGGGCCACATGAGACGATTTCCAGACACATAGCCAGAATATCGCGTGTTTTCAGCGGGTCGATAATACCGTCATCCCACAGCCGTGCAGAGGCATAAAAGGGGTCGCTCTGTTCGGCAAACTGGTCAAGAACAGGCTGTTTGAATGCTGCCTCTTCATCTGCAGACCAGCTTTTACTCTGTTTTTCCAATGCGGCCCGCCTGACCCTTGCCAGCACACCGGCGGCCTGTTCACCGCCCATCACGGCAATTTTTGCATTTGGCCACATCCACAGGAAATTAGGTGAATAGGCCCGCCCGCACATACCATAGTTTCCGGCGCCGTAAGAACCGCCGATAATAACGGTCAGCTTTGGCACATTCGCACAGGAAACAGCCGCAACCAGCTTGGCCCCGTCCTTGGCGATGCCGCCTGCCTCATAGGCAGAGCCGACCATGAAACCGGTAATGTTCTGCAGAAACAAAAGCGGTATGCCGCGCTGGCAGCACAGCTCGATAAAATGCGCGCCCTTTTGTGCGCTCTGCGAGAACAAAACCCCATTATTTCCCAATATGCCTGTCTGGATGCCGGCGATACGGGCAAAACCGCAGACCAGGCTGGCACCAAAGCGCGCCTTGAATTCATCAAATTCAGAGCCATCGACCAGACAGGCAATAATGTCACGCACATCATAGGGCTGTCTGGCATCAGCCGGAATCAGCGACAGCATATGCTCTGCCGGAAACAGGGGCGGGACTGCTGGTATCTGTCTGTCCGGTGTTAGTGGTGGCGGGCCAAGCGCGCTGATAATACCGCGTGCCAGTGACAATGCATGGTCATCATTCTCGGCCAGATAATCTGCTACGCCAGACAGGCGGGTATGCGTGTCGCCGCCACCAAGCGTTTCAGCATCGACATCCTCACCTGTTGCTTCCTTGACCAGCGGCGGGCCCGCCAGAAAGATAGTGCCCTGCTCGCGTACGATGATTGTCTGGTCTGACATGGCCGGCACATAGGCCCCGCCTGCTGTGCAGGAGCCCATCACAACAGCAATCTGGGCAATGCCCTTGGCGCTCATCTGGGCCTGATTGTAAAAAATCCGGCCAAAATGATCGCGGTCTGGAAACACATCATCCTGATTGGGCAGATTGGCCCCGCCGGAATCAACCAGATAAACACAAGGCAGGTGGTTCTGTTCAGCAATTTCCTGGGCCCGCAGATGTTTTTTTACACTCAGCGCGTAATAGGTGCCGCCCTTAACAGTGGCATCATTGCAGATGATCATGCACCAGCGTCCGGCAATTTTACCGGCACCGGCAATGATACCGGCTGACGGCACCTCATTGTCATAAAGGCCAAACGCCGCAAACAGACCCACTTCCAAAAAGGGTGTGCCCGGATCGATCAGCCGGTCAATGCGGGTGCGTGGCAGCAGCTTGCCCCGGGCCAGATGGCGTTCACGCGCACGCGTGCTGCCCCCTTGCATTATCTGTTCTGCACGGCTGGCGGCCATTGCGATCTGGGCCTGCATTGCTTTCAGGTTTTTCTCGTCTTCACTGAGCGGGGCTGTTTGTTCTGCTTTTGATTTTTTCATAAAACCATCCTTTTAAATCACGGTGAAAAAAATGCGTATTTTCACTGTGTCTCAGAAAACAACTCACGCCCGATTAGCATCCTTCTGATTTCTGATGTCCCGGCGCCAATTTCATAGAGCTTGGCGTCACGCAGCAGACGGCCGGTTGGATAATCATTGATATAGCCATTACCCCCCAGACACTGAATTGCATCGAGGGCGATTTGGGTGGCCTTTTCTGCGGCATACAGAATACAGCCAGCGGAATCCTTGCGGGTTGTCTCTTTTCTGTCACAGGCAGCTGCGACCGCATAGACATATGACCGGCAGGCATTCATTGTTGTGTACATATCAGCCAGCTTGCCCTGCATCAGCTGAAAGCTGCCGATGGGCTGGCCGAACTGCTCGCGCTCATGAACATAAGGCATGACGATATCCATTGCCGCCGCCATGATACCCACTGGCCCGGCGGCCAGAACAACACGCTCAAAATCAAGGCCTGACATCAGCACATTCACGCCCTTTCCCTCTTCACCCAGAATATTTTCAAAAGGCACCTCGCAGTCTTGGAAAATCAACTCGCAGGTGTTAGAGCCGCGCATGCCAAGTTTGTCCAGCTTTTGGGCGGTGCTGAAACCGGCCATGCTTTTTTCAATCAGAAAGGCCGTGATTCCGCGCGGGCCTGCATCCGGGTCGGTTTTTGCATAAACAACCAGCGTTGTCGCATCCGGGCCATTTGTTATCCACATCTTGCTACCATTAAGGACAAAGCGGTCATTGCGTTTTTCAGCGCGCAGCCGCATGGACACAACATCTGACCCGGCTGACGGCTCTGACATGGCGAGAGAGCCGACATGCGCCCCTGAAATCAGCCCCGGCAGATAGGTCTGTTTCTGTGCGGCTGTGCCCCATCTGGCAATCTGATTAATGCACAGGTTGGAATGGGCACCATAAGACAGGCCCACGGATGCCGAGGCCCGGCTGATTTCCTCTATCGCGACACAATGGGCAAGATAGCCCATACCTGCCCCGCCATCAGCCTCTGGCACGGTAATGGCATGCAGCCCCAGACG
>JAYPEG010000043.1:11846-15315 GCA_038125645.1 Alphaproteobacteria bacterium | reverse complement strand
ATTCAGAACATTCTTGAAAGGAATTCAGCTATGTCTATGGTAAAAAAAGCTGTTAACGACAATACCCCTACATTTTTGGGCAAACTGCGTAAGTGGATTGAACATTCAGGTGCGGTGAACGCCCTGAACCGTCTTGATGACCGCACATTGGCCGATATTGGTCTGAACCGCTCTGAAATCAACGATTTTGTGCGCTCATGGTCAGAGCGCGGCAGTGACGCCGCCTGACATTCCGGCCGGTTAGCTGGCATTTAACTGATTATCTTCTGCCCGGCGGCTGGTTTCTCCTCCTCCCAAATAAAAGCAGCCGGGCAGTTTGCTTGCGGTCCTCTGGCCGCAGAATGAGCCTCTTTCCCTTGACGGAAAGAGGCTTTGTTCATTTTATGCGCTTTTTTTAATAAAAAGACGCGCTGTTCTGCAGTCTTCAATAGTCAAACCGCAATTTATAGGATACAGCAAATTCAGTGATAGTTTCAGGAGCGTGGACATGCTGGCAGTCAGCACCTATCTGCGGCGATACAGTCAAATCATCCTCTTCTTCTTGCCGCTTGCCTCTATTGCGGGCGCTGTATTCATCCCTGTCCAGGGCAGCGCGCAGAATTTCAGCCGCGCAACAACTGTGGAGACACAGAAAGCTGAGACGGCTCTTGTGGCACCCAAGACAGTGATACAGGGGCGTGTAAAGCCGGGCATGGCGGTTGTTGTCAGCGCACCCGGCACCGGAATTGTTGAGATTGAGGCATTAAAAGACGGAGATTTTATAGACAAAGGACAGATTCTGGCCCGCCAGGATGACACAGAGCTTGTCTATCAGCTGCGGCTGCTGGAATTTCAGCAGCAGGAGACAGCCGCACGGATCGCGCAGATTAAGACTGATATCGATTTTGAAGAACAGCTGGTCTCTGTCACAGAGGAAAAACTGGCACTTTCCGGCACCAAGCTGGACAGGGCAGAAAAACTGAAAGCCAATCAGACAATTTCCCCGGAAATGTTTGACGCCAGCAAATCCGCCTATCTTGCTGCCCGCGAACAGCTGGTCAGCAGAAACAAGGCCCTGGAACAGCTTTACGCACAGCTGAAATTAGCAGAGCTGACAGCAGCCAGAATAAAGTTACAGGCCAGCAAGATGCAGGGGGATATAAAACAGGCAGTGATAACCAGCCCCGCCACTGGACAGATTATCAAACGTGCTGAAATGAATGGTATGTTTATGCGTGAAGGCGATCAGATAGCCAGCATCCGCAATGATGACGGCTTTGAGATTGAGGCGGATATACCAGCAGATTATATCGCATATCTGTCGCAGGATGACGTGATTGAGGCCCGCCGGGACAGCATTATCGCGGCAGCCGCAGAGAACAGCCCTATCATCAGGCTGAGGCTGCGTGCGGTATTGCCCAGCCAGAACAGCCGCACCGGAACCAGAAGTGTCAGATTTATACCGCTCTCGCCGCTTAACGATGACACGCGGGCGGAAAATACGGCCGTTATGCTGGAAATTCCGACAAGGCAGCCAGAAGAGCTTATTTTGATCTCTCAGGATGCGGTGATACCGGTTGGCGGCGGCCATGTGGTTTTTGTTATCAATAATGAACGCGCTGAACGCCGGATTGTAAAGCTGGGAGGGACAGAAAAAGACAGGGTTGTCATTCTGTCCGGTCTGTCAGCCGGCGAGATGGTGATCACCAAGGGCAATGAAGTGCTGAGCGATGGCAGTGCGGTAAAGTTGGCAGGCGCCGGCCGCAGCAGGGACGGCGCACCAGATGGCACCAAAACTAATACAGGCACAGTGGGCAACAGACCCGGCCAGCCCGAAGCCAAACAGCTGAAAAAGAGCGCACAATGAACGGGCTTATAAAGCTGGCGATAGAGCGTCCTGTTGCGGTCATCGCCGTGATGGTCATGACTGTGATGTTCGGCTTTGTGTCCGCACGCACTATCCCCATTCAGATGAGCCCGGACATAGAAAAACCGATTCTCCAGGTCAGACAGTCATGGCCCGGTGCCGCCCCGGAGGATGTAGACAGGGAAATTGTCTCGCGTCTTGAAACCGAATTATCCGGCTTGAACGGGGTAGAGGAAATCAGTTCTCAGTCGCGCACAGGTTCTGCGCGTGTCACACTGACCTATGCGGTGGGCAGTGACATGGACAAGGCCCTGACATTGCTGCTGTCAAAATTGTCAAATATTGCCAATCTGCCGGAAGAAGCCAGCGCCCCGCAGATTCGCACCTCAAATTCAGATGACAGTCCGATTGCCCGGCTGGCGCTGACAGCAGCAGACGGCCATGACACAGATGTAGAGGGGCTTGGCAATTTTCTGGAAGATGAGATTGTCGCCCCGCTGGAGCGCGTATCCGGCATTGCAGAGATTTCATTTAATGGCGGCGGCAGACGTGAAATGCGTATCCAGGTAAGTCCGGAAAAACTTGTGCGCTATAATCTCAGCCTTACAGAAGTTCTTGGTGCACTGAGACAGGCCTCAGCAACCCTGACTGTTGGCAGTGTTGACAAGGGCAAGCGCACCTATACTGTCCGCACCGAAGCCGACATGTTCACAGCCGAGACAGCCGGCAGTATTGTTATCCGCAACGAGCTGACCGCGACGGGCCAGCTGATCCCCATATTGATTGCAGACATTGCAGATGTGGTGATCACAACAAAGAAACGCACCAGTTTTCGCCGGCTCAATGGCAAGGACGCTGTGATTTTAAGTGCCCTGCGCGAGCAAAATACCAATGTGGTGGAAACAATGGTAGGCCTGCGCGCGGTGATCGGTGATCTGAACCGGGGCAGTCTGGCTGCAGAAGGCCTTGATTTGCGGCTGGTCTATGACGAGACAGATTATATCTCTTCTGCTATAGAGCTGGTGAAGCAGAATATCTGGGTCGGCGGCACACTGGCCCTGTCCATACTTATTTTATTTCTCCGGACTGCGGCTCCGACCTTTATCATTTTCATTGCCATACCGACATCAGTTATCGGCACCTTTGTTGCGATCGCTGGGCTGGGCCTGTCGATTAATGTGATATCCCTTGCCGGACTTGCCTTTGCGGTCGGCATGGTTGTTGATGCTTCTATTGTCTCACAGGAAAATATTTTCCGCCTGCGCCAGATGGGCTGGTCTGCACACAGGGCGGCTTATCACGGGGCCCGCCAGGTCTGGGCCCCCATATTGGGTTCAGCACTGACAACTGTCGTTGTTTTTATTCCAGTGGTGATGCTTGACCTGCCAGTGGGCCAGCTTTTCCGCGATATTGGCGTTGCTATTTCTGTATCGGTTCTGATTTCTGTTTTTGTATCAACGACATTAATTCCCAGCCTGTCTGCCATACTGCTGAAATCTGAAAAAATAAGCACCATCCGCCCCTGGCGACTGCCGCTGATAGATAGACTGGCGGCCGGCTTTCACCAGCTGGTGATCCGCTCTGCCAATCTGGCCATACGCAGGCGGGCAGCGGGGCTGGGCC
>JAYPEG010000043.1:5984-11836 GCA_038125645.1 Alphaproteobacteria bacterium | reverse complement strand
CTTGTTGCTGTCTTTGTCTGTCTTGCAGGTGGTGCCAGCTGGCGGTTTTTGCCGCAGCTTGATTATCTTCCTGACGGCAATTCGAATTTTGTCTTCGGCTCTATTATTGTGCCGCCCGGCTATTCAATGGATGAAACAAAACGGATAGCCGCAAAAATGGAAGCAACCGCCCGCCCCTTGTGGGAGGGACGCATTGAACCGGACGGGCCGCCTGCTATTTCCCGCTTTTTCTTTGTTGCCTATGCTGGCGGTGCCTTTGCCGGGGCAGCCTCTGTGGATCCAAGGCGGATAGCTGATCTGAAACCGGTGCTGATGCGCCCTGTCTTTTCTGAACCAGGTGCCAGGGCCTTTGTCAGACAGGCATCACTGTTTGGCCGGTCTGTGGGGGGATCGCGTTCTATCAGCATAAATGTTACCGGCCTGTCACAGGAAAGTATCCAGACAGTCACAGCTGCCCTGAACGACCTGCTGCAGCAGTCCTTTCCCCGCAATCAGGATAATCAGATAAGGGTACTGCCCAGTCTGAACACGGGCACGCCGCAAATCAGGGTTACGCCAGAGCCGCGCGCGCTGGCCGCCGCCGGCATGAGCCTTCAGGCCTTTGCACAGGCTGTTGACATATATAATGACGGCATGCGGATCATGCAGGTGCCCATAGGCGGTGAACTGATAGATTTGGTTTTATCGGGAACGAAAGCAGGGGCATTGTCCGCAGCTGATCTTGAAAATCTGCCGATTGTCACACCGCGCGGTGATATTATGAGCGTCAGTCAGCTTGCCAGTATCAGCTTTGTTTCCGCACCACAGGAAATAAGGCGTCTGGGCGGCACACAGGTAATGAGCGTGCAACTGCGCCCGGATGAAGCCATCCCCCTTGAAGCTGCTGTCCGCACAATTAATCAAGATATTCTCCCGCAGTTGGAAACGCTGATAAAAGATAATAATGTCCGCATCGATGTCAGCGGTGCTGCCAGCGAGCTGACCCGCACATGGCGGGCCATGCAGAATAATGTTCTGGCCGCGATTGCGGTGATTTTCCTGTTGATGGTTGTGTTGCTGCGTAGCTTCACACTGCCGGCAATTATTCTGCTGGTCATCCCCGTTGCCGGGGCCGGCGGCATTGCCGGACTGGCTGTTCTGAACCTGTTTGTGCGCCAGTCTCTCGACATGCTGACAATGCTGGGTTTTGTGATTTTAACCGGCGTTGTTGTGAATAACGCCATTTTGATGATTGAGCAGACCAGCCTGCATATCCATGAGGACAGAATGGCTGTGAATGAGGCTATACTGGAAGCAACCAGAAACCGCATCAGGCCAATCTTCATGTCGACCCTGACCTCGCTGTTCGGCCTCATTCCGCTGGTGATTTTCCCCGGCGCGGGATCAGAGCTTTACCGCGGCATTGGCACTGTAGTTTTTGGCGGGCTGGCACTGTCCACTGTTGCAACCTTATTCATGATACCGCCATTGCTTGCAGCTGCCAGCGGCCCGCTGGCCCGTGCCAGCCAGACAGCAGTACTAAATATAGAAGAGGCAGACTGACAATCTGGCTGTATGCGGGGGTTCAGTCAATCAGGCTCAGCGCCAGTCAGCCGCGGCAATCCCTTCGGGCAGCGTGTCATGATAACCCGGAACAGCCTTTGAAAATTCGGTGATGTAACCGGTCAGCGAGGGGGCATGGTCACGCCAGTTCACAACGCCGCGCAAATCGAGATAGTCAATCACGCACGCCAGTCCGATTTCAGCCGCATTTGGCGTTTTTCCTGAACTGTAGACAGGCTTGCCAGCCTCAATCGCCGCAAGGGCCCGCTCTATTTTACCGCGCTGATAATCAACAAAGGACTGAACCTGCATCCCTTCAGGGCGCATACGCCCCTCATAGACCACCAAAATAGCCGCATCCATAATCCCGTCCATAAGCGCAGCGCGTGTCAGTACATTAACACGGTCATTTCCGCTGGCGGGAACCAGGATATTGCCGCCGCCGCGCTCATTCAAATAGTCAATGATAACCCGGCTGTCATAAATGACTGTACCGTCCTCAGTCAGCAGCGTTGGAATTTTTCCAAGCGGGTTATGTTTTCTGTTTTCAGAATCCGGCTGGCTGGTATCTGTTGCGATAACCTGAACATCCCCGGTCAGATTCAACACATGCAGTGCCAGTTTGATTTTGCGTCCGAAAGGTGACGCTCCTGCTGAAAAAAGTTTCATTATTCTATCCTGTTTTGTGTATCTCAAATTGCAGCCTCTCAAGCGCGCTCACAGCCTGTTCAAAATCTGTTTGACTAATGCTGCCGACAGGCAACCTGTCGGCAGGTGACAGGGCTGTCACCCACGGGCGATAGCAAAGACTATCACTTTTTTTTGCAAACAAAACAAGTGCCGGCAGATCACAATTAATAGCAAGATTGGCTGTGAAACTGTCAACACCGATATAAGCGTCTGCACGGTGATAAAGCGCAATTTCCCTGGCCAGTGAAACACCCTTATCCACCAGTATTACAGGTGCCGGCATCCCCTCTGGCCAGATATTCAGCAGCTGGCGGTGATAGTCAAGCGCATCCGCCCCCGCGCTGACAAGCAATGTGCCGCCACGCCTTTTCTGATAATCTGCCAGAAATCTGCATGCCTGTGCTAGCGGCCAGCGGCGCGCGGCATCCTGTGCGAACAGATTGGTAATCGTATAGGGCTTTGGATAGGCTTCGCTGAAGAGCTGTTCCCATTCCAGGGCCGCATTTACGGGCTGGACAGGGGCAGGCCCATAAAGTTCTGCCCCCCTTTCCAGCAGATACATATCCATAGCTGCTATAAAGGGCCGGTGCCCCCATAATTTACGGCGCTGCCCGCCTGCATCACCGGCAAGCGCGCTGTGCAGCAGAAGCCTGTCAGCTGCACTGCCGGCAAAGCCAACGCGCCGTTCAATTCCTGCCAGGGCAGCTGCCAGCTTGAAACTGGTCGAACGGTGCAGAATATAGCCGTGGCTATACTGTGCAGCCCGCAGCCCCTGAACCGCGTAAATGAAGGCAGCAGGCACCGTCACATGACGCAGCGGATCAGCATCAATGACATGTCCAAGCCAGTCGCAGCCCGCAGCTATCTGCTCCATCACCCCTTTGTGCCGGCAGACAAGGTCAATCTGACAGCCATGATAATCTGACAGGGCCCGCATTTGGCTGAAATGATAAAGCTGGTCACCGATTCCACCCGATGCAAACGCCGCCACCTTCTTTGTTCTCACTGTCTTAACTGGCACTCGTCTTCACTGTCTTTACTGTCTTAACAGGCACTCGTCTTCACTGTCTTCACTGGCACTCGTCTTTCCTGGCGTGCACCGGCACCGGCACCGTGGCAACAACCGCACGCCAGAGCCGGAGACATGCCCGCACTCTTTTGGCCGGGCTATTCTTTTACCTATCATGGACGGCCCGTGTCTGCTATGAGTATTTCAGAAGTGATGTTCAAACAGGAGTAACACTGGAATGACTCTTTTGGTTCCCGTGTCGGTGGGTGAAGTCGTAGACAAGATCACAATCCTGCAAATTAAGGCAGAAAATATAAAAGAGCCTGAAAAGCTGAAAAATGTTGTGCATGAGCTTCGCAGCCTTCTGCCGCTTATAGATTCTGAAAAATACCAGACACAAGAAATCACCGGCCTGATGACAGAGCTGCGCACAGTCAATCAGTCCTTATGGACAATCGAGGACAGGATAAGAGAAAAAGAAGCGGCACAGAGTTTTGATGAGGATTTTATTGAGCTGGCTCGCGCTGTCTATATTACCAATGACCGGCGCGCTGAGATAAAGAAAAAGATAAACCTGGCCACAGGCTCTGATCTGGTTGAGGAAAAATCCTACGAGCATTACTGACAGCATCAGTCACACAAAACAGCAAAATGAGGCATATTATGCATATCGGCATGATTGGCGTTGGCCTGATGGGGCATGGAATAGCCGCCAATATCATTAAAAACAGAGACTATTGCCTGACCTTTCTGCGTCATCCGGGCAATCAGCCGACAGATGACATAGAAGCCAGCGGCGCTATCGGGGTGAACAGCATCGCAGATGTCACAAAACAGGCCGATGTGATTTTGCTGTGTGTTACGGGGGCCCCACAGGTTGAGGAAATACTGTTTGGCGGGGCCGGCGTTGCTGCGAGTGCCCGCAAGGGCCAGACGGTTCTTGACTGTTCGACCAGCCTGCCACAGAAAACACAGATTTTTGCCCAGAAACTGGCCGCCAGCGGCATTGATTTCTGTGATGCGGCTATGACCCGTACACCAAAAGAGGCCGAAGAAGGGCGCCTGAATCTGATTGTCGGGGCAGAAAGCAAGGTCTTTGACCGCCTTTCCCCTCTGCTGGGGCAGTTTGCGGAAGTCGTCACACATGCCGGTGGTATCGGGTCAGGCCAGGCCCTGAAGCTCATTCATAATTATGTATCGCTCGGCTATGCTGGCATTATGGCAGAGGCATCGGCTGCTGCCCTGCGGGCCGGTATTGACCCGCAGATATTCATTGATGTCCTGCATGCCGGCGGTGGCCGGTCTGTGGTGCTTGACAGATTCAGCCCCTATCTGAAAGATAAGGATATCAGCAGACTGCAATTTTCAATGAGCAATGCTGCCAAAGATATCGGCTATTTCATTCAGGCCAATGATGACAGCGCGCTGAGCTCTGCATTAGTGGATTTGTTCTGCCGGGGCGTAGAGACAAAAGGGCCGGATAAATCTGTGCTGACAATGGTGGATGTGCTTTATGACAATGATAAGACATAAGACATTTTCTGTCTTTTCCCCCTTTCAGAACAGGACAGTTTTTCTTAACCATATTATTATCTGGCTGTCATAGCCAGGGCCGCGCTGGCAGACAGGAACTGGCAGGGGCACAACAGTAATAACAGGGGCCGGATGGATATCTTTCAAAACAGGGCTGACCTCGCTGACCGGGTAAAATCATGGAAGCAGGAGGGCCTTCGTGTTGGCCTTGTGCCGACTATGGGCAACCTGCATGACGGGCATCTGTCCCTGCTGGCGATTGCCGCACAGAATGCAGAGCGCGTCATCGTGTCCATATATGTCAATCCTCTGCAATTCGCACAGAATGAGGATTTTGACAGCTATCCGCGCACATTTGCCGCTGATCTAGACAGGCTGAAAGCAACCGGCCTGTGTCATGCTGTCTATAACCCGCCCGCCATGTATGATGACACTCATGCAACAACTGTAAAACCAGCCGGGCTGGCCGCTGGTTATGAGAGCGCCTCACGGCCGCATTTTTTTGCGGGTGTGGCTACAGTTGTTCTCAAGCTGTTTACCCGTACCGCTGCAGATGTCGCTGTCTTTGGTGAAAAGGACTATCAGCAGCTGCAGGTCATAAAACAAATGACAGCTGATCTGGATCTGCCTGTTAATATCCTCTCCGGGCCAACGGTCAGGGAAGCAGACGGCCTGGCCCTGTCATCACGCAACAGCTATCTGGGCCCGGCTGAACGCAGTCTCGCACCGCGCCTCTATGCAGAGCTGGGCAAAGCCGCAGCAGCAATAAAAAATAACACCCCCCCTGCAGAGCAGTGCAACAGAGCCGCAGAAACGCTTATCTCGGCCGGATTTTCGAAAATAGATTATTTCAGCTATTGTGATAGCCGAACACTGGCGACACGAACCCGCTATGCCAGAGGCGGTATCCTGCTGGCAGCGGTGCATCTGGGGCCGGTCAGGCTGATTGACTGCCTCAGGGTATAAACTGGCCAGCACCCCACTGAGCTGTTACGGTAATGTCCCAGGGACTGTCTTGCGGGGCTGTTCTCTGGCAATCGGATATTCAGGGCAGACCAGCTATGGGGCAGACCAGCTA
>JAYPEG010000043.1:0-5974 GCA_038125645.1 Alphaproteobacteria bacterium | reverse complement strand
GGGTAAAGCGATGAAAATACAGGCTGGCCAACGCAATCTGATAACAGACGTCACTGGCCTTGTTGTCGGCAATGCCAGCGATGACAGGCTGAAAAGCGGTGTTACCGTTGTCACTGCAGACCAGCCCTTTACAGCCTCCTGTATGGTGCTTGGCGGGGCGCCCGGCACACGCGAGACTGATTTGCTGGAACCTGGCAGGCTGGTTGAGCAGGTTGATGCGCTGGTGCTGTCCGGCGGTTCTGCTTTTGGGCTGGGCGCGGCCGATGGTGTAACAGATGCCCTGCATTCCAGGGGGCGCGGCTTTGCAGTCGGGCCCGCGCGCGTGCCGATTGTTCCAGCAGCGATATTGTTTGATCTGAATAATGGCGGTGACAGGGACTGGACTGAAAATCCGTATCCCCGGCTGGGGGCCGAGGCATTTCTTGCCTGCAGCCATCAGTTTGAACTGGGCAGCACAGGGGCCGGTACAGGGGCAGTTGCGGGGCCTGTAAAGGGCGGGCTGGGCTCTGCCTCAACCCATGTTACGATGGCAGACGGCACAATGTTCTGTGTTGGTGCACTGGCGGCGGTAAACAGCTTTGGCAGCCCCTTTGTACCAGGCACAGACAAGTTCTGGGCGGCCCCCTTTGAAGACCGAGACGAGTTCGGCGGGCGCGGCTGTGCACCGGCCCCAGGGCCACATTTTATTCCGCGGACAAAACAGGGCCCCGCCCGGCAGGCCGGGGCCAATACCACAATAGCTGTGATAGCAACAGACCTCATCCTCAGCTCGGCAGAAGCCAAGCGCCTTGCGGTGAGCGCCCATGACGGCTTTGCCCGTGCGATTGTCCCGGCCCACAGCCTGTTTGACGGCGACCTTGTTTTTGCCGCTGCGACGGGCAGGGCCGGGCAAAGAGCAACTGCAGAAACCGCATTGATACTGGCCCACAGCGCCGGCATAACGATGGCCCGCGCCATTGCCCGCGCTGTCTTTGCCGCAGAAGAGTAAAGACAGGACAGCTGGCTGGAATCCCCCCCCGCTCCGGGTGCTCTTTTTGTTACCGCGCTGCTTTCATTCCCTGCACCGCTTTTATCCCCTGCGCCCGTTTTATATTGCTTTGCTGCAGGTGGCTGGCACTGGGTTTTTGACCTGTGCTGCAAAAACTGGCATGCTGGGTCCAGGATGTTATTGTCATGTTCGGTATGCGGCCTGCCCACGGGCGGGCTGTGCAGGGATAAGGTGTTATGTTTCGAGTGGTAAGAGTGGTTTTCGCCATGCTGTGTCTGGGGCTGTTATTCGCCCTTCCCGCCCACAGCGCGACGATCATCAAATGCAAGATAAAGGGCGTGGGTGTCCGCAATTATAAGCTGGAGGGTTTTTTTAGCAAAAAAGTCTATGAACGGCGCAATAATGGCGATTGGACAGAATGGTGCCCGACCAATGATGAACAGACCTTCCGCATGGGTAACAAAGAGGCCTTTTGCCAGGTGGCAAAATTCCGCCACCGCAATATGCTGATCTGGGGGGATACGGTGGTCAATTTCGGCGATCCAGGCTGGAAAATGCGCTATCGCTATGCAAAGCCCGGCCAGGATTATGTCGATTCCCAGCCCAACGGGCGCGAGGTTGGCACCTGCCAGCTCTGGCATGACTGACCGCCCCGGGAAATGACTTCCGGGAAATGACCTCATGGCTGAGAGCCGAACGCTTGAAATGGCCGTCCCGTCAGACAAGATCAGACGCGGTGATATCATGGGGGAAATATTCTCAATCAGGGCCAGAACATCACCGCCAATCGCATCCAGCCATAATATGGTGTGATCGCCAACGGCTGTTTTGCGCACGATATGGCCGTTTACTGATTTCAGTTGAATAAGCTCGCTGCCATCATCAAAGTCGCGGATTATGGTATATTGTGTTGTTGTTCCCTTTTCCCGTGCATCAAGAACAAAGATGTCAGCACCATCATCACCATAGAGCCGGTCGGCGCCGCCAGCACCGGAAATAATATCATTACCGCCGCCGCCAGAAATAATATTTGCGCCATCATCGCCGGTCAGGCGGTCGCCAAATGCGCTGCCAAACAGATGTTCAATATTTACCAGCTCATCGCCTGTTGCATGCCCGCCATCGGCTGTGCCATTTCCAAGACTGACCTGCACGCCAGATATGGAAAAAGAATAGGACGCAATATCAGCACCCGCGCCGCCATCGATATAGTCCCTGCCGGCCTGTCCCTGCAAAATATCATTTCCCTGTCCGCCAAACAGGCGATCATGTCCTGTGTTGCCATAAAGCCTGTCATCACCCGGGCCACCCTTGATTAGGTCATCACTGTCAAAGCCGTTAAGCGTGTCATCCTGATCAGTGCCCAATATCCGCTGGGCAAATTGATTTGATCTCAGTTTTGAATTGGTTTTCATCTTCGCCTCTTTTTGAAGTTTATGACTGCCTGAAAGACGGGCTGTCGTGGAGCAGTCACGCTGGCACAGAGCAGAGAGGCGCCACAATCACCTGTATGGATAGCAGGCAAAAGCAATCGCATAGTCCAGAAATATGAACAGGCTGGCAGCGTCAGAAAGGAAAACGGCTGTTGGGCGGGGTAATATGAACAGTAAAGGCCTGTCCCTGCTTTAACGGCACACAGGTGAATTTTGGCGGGTTAAGGCCAGCATAAGTCAGATCAGAGCCGGTATTCTGGGCAGCGGCATAACACGCCCCTGCATCCTGATAACGCATACCGCTGTCAATAAAATGTCCGCCCAGAACCCAAATCAGCAAAAATTCCATAGCTGAACCCCGTCTTTATATCCAGACTGATGAGATGGTGTAGATTTATCCCTGCGTCAAGTAGCGCGCCGGCCCGGCGGGCAGGAGTAGGGCTCAGACACCAAAGCCTGTGCCTGATTTCAGATATTCAGGGCGCGGCGGCGCGAACACATCCAGAATAACCGCCCCTTCTGGCCCGCCAACAATCCCATGGGCAACACCGCCCGGCGAGCACCAGAAATCACCGGGGCCGACATGGATTTCCTCACCGTCCTGGATGCGGATAGCAGAACCGGAAATCACATAGCCCCATTGTTCCTGTTCATGCGAATGCACAGCCCCCCTGGCATGCGGTGCCACACGCACAACAGACAGCATCGCCTGCTGTCCGGGAAAAATACGGGTTGTAATCCCCTTTGCCAGCTCTCTGAAAATACCCTGCTCAGAGGTGTCAATATGAAAAAAATTCTCATCTTTCCGGGTCATCACACTCTCTTTCTCTTCTCTTATCGGACTGACTGCCAGCGGACAGCATTTATCTGAACAAACAAGGCTTGCAAATCTGCCAGTCTGCGTCAATCAAAACCAAGAGGCAAAACCAAGCGGCAAAACCGGGCAGAATGTGACAGCACAGACGCATTAAAAAAACGCACAGACGGGGCCTGTCTGTGCGTTTATATGTTTCTGTGCAAAAGCCCTGTTAAAGCGGGGCCGGTAGCCTTTAATAGGCTTCAGTGATAAAGCGGGTGGTCAGAAAGGCTTCAAGGCCCTCGATCCCGCCCTCAGAACCATAGCCGGAATATTTGACACCGCCAAAAGGCGTTTCCGGCAAACTGACCACTGTTGAGTTTACTGCCAGCAGGCCAGTCTGGATTTCTTCACGCAGACGCGCAACAACTGACGGGTTCTCGGTAAAGGCATAGGCCGCCAGGCCAAAAGTCAGGCGGTTGGCACGGGCGACCACCTCATCCACGCTGGAGAAACTGTCAATCGGCGCAATGGGGCCAAACGGCTCATCATTCATAATCCGGGCGGCATCCGATACATTATCAAGAACGGTTGGGGCAAAAAAGCTGCCTTCTCGGTTCAGGCGGTGCCCGCCCTTTACCAGCTTTGCACCATTTTCAACGGCATCAGCAACCAGCCCTTCCATGACCTCAATGCGTCTGTCTGCAATGAGCGGGCCCATTGTCGTCCCCTCTTCCATACCGTCGCCGACTTTGATTTTGTCGACCGCCGCAGCAAAGGCATCAACGAATTTTCCATGCACAGATTTTTGCACGAGAAACCGTGTAGGCGAGACACAGACCTGACCGGCATTCCGGAACTTTCCCGCAGCCGCGATTTTGGCTGCTTTATCAATATCAGCATCATCAAATACCATCACAGGCGAATGACCGCCCAATTCCATCGTGCATTTGATCATATTTTCCGCCGCCAGCTTTTGCAGATGAATGCCAACTGGCACACTGCCGGTGAATGACAGCTTGCGCGGTATCGGTGAGGAACACAGATGTGTTGACACCTCACCTGGAACACCAAAGACAATATTCACAACCCCGTCCGGCACCCCGGCCTCGCACAGGGCCCGCCCGATAGCAATTGCAGTTGCCGGTGTTTCTTCTGATGGCTTGATAATCACAGAACAGCCGGCCGCCAGTGATCCGGCAATTTTTCGGATAACATTCACAGCCGGGAAATTCCAGGCGACAAACGCTATAACCGGCCCGACCGGATCCTTGCGGACATTCAGCGACATGCCTGGCACGCGCGAGGGGATAGACCGGCCATAAATGCGTTTACCCTCTTCGCCGTACCAGCGCATAATATCGATCGCTACCTGAACTTCCAGCTTTGCCTCGGCCAGAGGCTTGCCCATTTCACGGGTCAGGTTTGCGGCAATCTCATCAAGGCGTGATTCAAGTGTGCGGGCAGCTGTTTCCAATATCTTTTGCCTGTTAAGGGCCGTTTCACGCCGCCAGACCTCAAAGCCTTTCTGGCTGGCTGCCAGCGCCTCATCCAGGTCTTTGGCACTGGCATGCGGCAACTGGCCCAGCACCTCTCCTGTTGCCGGATTATACACCGGTTCTGTCTTGCCCTCAGAGCCCTGACGCCATTTTCCGTCAATTAAAAGTTCAAGCTGTTCATACATGCATATATCTCCTTAACTGCGCATTCCTGCAGGCGAGGCTGACAGGGCATTGTTCAATTTTAATGATGAAGTTACCGACTGAATAATTCTCTGCCTGAGTTAAAGCATATTTTAAACGCGCACACCAGAGCCAAGAGCAGGAAAATCTCGCCCTTGCAGCAATCACCTGCAGCAATAAACAGAACTTGCACTGATACCCCCCTTTCAGGCAAAAATGGATTATCATAAAACAAACAGATGGTTTGCAGCGAATTGTATCAGGCAGAACAGGAAGACATCACCCAGTCATGCTATTGGTGGCATGAAGCCGCCCCCCGCCCCGCCCCGGAGACTGAATGGCAGGGGCATTGCGATATTGCGGTCATCGGATGCGGTTTCACCGGCCTTGCAGCAGCGCTGACATTGGCACGGGCTGGGCGTCAGGTCATCATACTGGAAAAGGCTTTGATAGGTGAAGGGGCATCAGGACGCAATGGCGGCATCACGAGCGGTAATCTGCGTTTCACACCTGCACAACTGGCCAGACGGTTTGGCGCGCGCAAAGCAACAGAGTTCAGTGATGAAGCTGTGGCTGCACGCGCAGATTTATACCGCTTTATCAAGGACGAAAAGCTGGCATGTGATTTCACCGCCACCGGGCGCATGCTGGGGATCAGCGGGGCCTGTAATCTGGATGGGCTGAAGCGTGAGGCCGATGCCTTTACTGAACGCTATGGCATTGCCCCAACGGTCATATCAGGCGGGGCGGTAGCAGATTACACCGCCTCACCAATCTATAAAGCTGGTGTTTACCGCCCTGACATCAATGGGATTCATCCGGCAAAGCTTCTGCATGAGATGGCCCGCCTGGCCCTTGCAGCGGGCGTGCGTATATTTTCATCCTGTCCGGTTCTGTCTGTCAGCCGCAAGGGAGCGGCATTTCATATTCTGACAGAAAAGGGGGTATTGAAAGCCAACCATCTGATTTCTGCCACCAATGGCTATACAGACAAGGCACAGCCATGGCTGCGCCGCCGTCTGGTGCCGGTCATTTCTGAAATTATTGTTACACAGACCCTGGGCGCAAACAGGGT
>JAYPEG010000042.1:6413-15368 GCA_038125645.1 Alphaproteobacteria bacterium | reverse complement strand
TGGCGATGCGCTGTTTCCAGCAATCGCACTGGCACCGGCGGCGGCCATCACAGCAACTTTATATTCTGCAGTACCAGCACTGTTACTGGCCTATGGATGGTATATTTTCAGCTAGGCGGCAAGACCTGACTTTCAAAGAGGCGCGCCTGATAGCCCGGACGCAAACGCGGCAACTGTTCTGTCCAGTGACACAGCGGCTGACGGCGGGCCTGCCCGTCATTGACAGCCACCTCATCAAAGCCACATTGGCGGGCATGGCGGTACTGGTCAGGTATGAGAGCCCCAGAGGCACGCAGTCGGCCCTGATAGCCGTAAAGGCGCAGCTGGCGCGCAAGGCTGAAGCCGCGCCCGTCAGAGCTGGCGGGAAAATTGATGACAATCTTTCCAATCACCGCCAGTCTGCTGACAAGCGGGGCCATGTCTGCATCACTGTCCAGCCTGATGACGACAGCGGCCAGCTCATCGTTAGACAGACGGGTAAAGCTGTCATCATCCGGCCCGACAGGGGCCAGCCCCTGCCAGTTGTCTGCGCCAAAACCTGTATCTGTGATAACAACCATATTGGGGCCCTTTCGTGCAATTATGAGGCTATTTTAGCAGCTACCCGGTCAGCATCCGCATTGGGGGTGCTGTAGAGTGCCTGTCTGAAGGGCGCCATTCCTATGCGCCGGTAACAGGCAATAAATGTTTCCTCACGCCCTGTCCGGCTTTCCAGATAAACATCTATTATCGTATCAACTGCGGCTAACAGATGCCCGGCTGAGAAACCAGGCCCTGTGCGCTCGCCGAGGCCGGCCTGTTCACTGCCGTCACCGCCCAGCGTTATCTGGTAATTTTCAACCCCGGCCCTGTCCAGCCCCAGAATCCCGATATGGCCCACATGATGATGGCCACAGGCATTGATACATCCTGAGATTTTAATCTGCAGAGGGCCGATATCCTGTTCATTTTTTCTTTTTTGGAAGCGCAGGGCCAGCTGCTGGGCAACCGGAATCGAACGGGCCGTTGCAAGTGCACAGTAATCGAGCCCCGGACAGGCAATAATGTCTGATGCCAGCCCGATATTCGCTGTCGCCAGCCCGGCTGTTGCAAGACGGGCAAATAATGATGCCAGCTGTGACTTTGGAACATGCGGCAGAATGATATTCTGCTGATGGCTGATGCGAATCTCATCATAGCTGTAATCTGCGGCTAAATCAGCGATAATACGCATCTGCCGGGCAGTGGCATCGCCCGGCGGACACCCATGCTGTTTCAGTGATACTGATACAATTGCATGACGCGAATCTTTATGCGCGCAGACATTTTGTCTGACAAAGGCGGCAAATGACGGGCTGAGTGCCATATCATGCGCCAAATCATGAGGATGAGCCGATGAAAAATCAGGCAGGGAGAAATCTGCGGCGATTTTCGCCTTGAGCGCCCGGTTGAACCCGGGCAGCCTGTCCTTTCGCAAATGAAATTCTGTGTCTATCAGTTCTCTGGCTTTATCAATGCCCAGCTCATCAATCAGAATTTTAATTCTTGCCTTGTATTTATTATCGCGCCGCCCCAGCCGGTTATAAACTGACATAACCGCATCCAGATAATGAAACAGGTCACCCTCTGGAAGATGGCTTGTCAGCTCTCTTCCCATGCGCGGCGTACGGCCCAGCCCGCCGCCAACAAGTACCCTGCAGCCGATACCCCCAGCAGGTGATTTCATAAGCTGAATGCCAATATCATGAAAGGCCGTCACCGCCCGGTCTTTGTCACTGGCGCTCACGGCGATTTTGAATTTGCGCGGCAAAAAGGCATATTCAGGATGGCCTGTTGACCATTGTCGCAAAAGCTCTGCTGTAATGCGCGGATCTTCCGCCTCTCCTGCCGCAGCCCCGGCAAAATGATCTGTTGTCACATTGCGTATACAATTTCCCGAAGTCTGTATCGCATGCATATCCACCTCTGCCAGCAAGCTGAGGATATCTGCCACATCATCAAGTTTTATCCAGTTGAACTGGAGATTCTGGCGGGTGGTGAAATGGCCGTAGCCGCGATCATATCTCTCAGCGACTAGGGCCAGTTGGCGCATTTGCCGGCTGTTTAATGTACCATAGGGGATGGCCACACGCAGCATATAGGCATGCAGCTGCAAATACAGCCCGTTTTGCAAACGAAGCGGCTTGAACTCCTCCTCGCTCAGCACCCCGTCAATACGGCGCTGCACCTGTGCCTTGAACTCATCGATGCGCTGCTGCAGGTAAGTGCGGTCAAAATTGTCATACTGATACATTAACGCCTCCTCTGGCGGGCGGCCGGCAATGCCAGGCTCGGGCCCTTCTGCCTGATTTGCTCTTTCAGGCTGACCGGGATTATACCCTCATCCCCATATGTTACCTCTGCTGCATAGGCGCCGACTGTCTGCTCTGCCGCCCTGGTACGGGTAAATGCCTGTTCAGCGTCCTCAGCAGCAACGAAAACAGCGGCCTCTGACAGGCTGCGGGTTACCCTGCTGTCACGGCCAAGATAAATGACATGGCCGCCATAGAGATGGTTGCCGGTCAAAACAAATCCCCCTGCCCTGTGTTGTTTCTGCGCGGTCATCACACAGCCCCCTCTGCTGTCAGGGAATTGCGGGCTGTTTTTCGGGCCGGAACCGCAGCAGACGGCAGCGCAGCCGCCTTATGCGGGTGAAGCCCCAATATGATCACTACCGGGCCGCCCGCACGCAGACTTTCCAGATCATCTGCAAACCGCCCCAGATCAGAGGGAATAACGGTACAGGCCGGGCTGGCCACATCAGCTGCTAGTGTAACCGGCATCTGGCGGTCACCGCCAAACATAAGCAGCCGCCCCTGCAGATAAGCAGCCGCCCGCCGCCCCATGTAAATCGCTGTGACCACATTACCGCTTGCCAGATGGCGCCATTCATGCTCGGCATAACCACCCAGCTGATAG
Organism: Alphaproteobacteria bacterium; assembly: GCA_038125645.1. Classification (GTDB taxonomy): domain Bacteria; phylum Pseudomonadota; class Alphaproteobacteria; order Puniceispirillales; family Puniceispirillaceae; genus JADHLI01. Next base: position 12,431 of record JAYPEG010000042.1, on the reverse strand, counting down.
CCGGTGATAAAGCTGACCTGGCGATTGCGCCCGCGCTGGCTGAGCGACACCCCCATCTCTGCTGCCAATGCTGAGGCAGCTGTAACACCCGGAATAATCCTGAAAGGGAGCTGTGCCTCATCAAGGGCCTGTATTTCCTCATCAAGCCGCCCGAACAGGCACGCATCCCCGCCTTTCAGGCGCACGACCTGCCTGCCCTTTTTTGCCTCTGCCACCAGCAGATCATTAATCGCCTCCTGTTTGAAAGAAGCGCCAAAGCCGGTTTTTCCCACATTGATGAAATTGGCCTCACGCCGGCAGAGCTCAAGCACTGAGGGGGCGACCAGCCGGTCATGAATAATAACATCAGCATCATGCAGCGCTGCCTCTGCAGCACGGGTTAAATGCCCGGCATCGCCCGGCCCCGCACTGACAAAGCAGACTGGCAGGCTGGCAGAATGGGTTTGTTCCAGCAAATCCCTGACAAGTTTCTGTGCCGCAGCAGCAAAGGCTGCGGGCTGTTTATGGGTAGGCGTGCCCCGCAGAATAGCCGGGCCCAGCTGGTCAAACATCTGTGTCCAGAACCGGCGCCTCACCCGGCCCTTTGGCAGGCGCGCCGCCAGCGTACGCTCTGCCCCGGCCAGCTGAAGCAGCCTGCCAGCCTCAGACGGCAGCAGGCGCTCTATCATCGCCTTTATCCGGCGCACCAGCACTGGCCCCTGCCCCTCACTGCCGATAGCCACGGTCAGCGGCGCACGGTCAATGATTGCAGGGGTAATAAAATCTGACCGCTCTTTGTCGTCAATGACGCAGACCAGCTTTGCCCCTCTTTGAAACAGGGCCAGAGCCTGATCACGCCGCCTCTTATCAGCATAGCCGATATAGCCGAACACAGCAGCGCTGATGTCACCAGCGCCAGGCAGACCTGTTTTCAGGGTGACCTGCCCCTCTGCTGCCAGCCGCAGAAATTCAGGCGAAAATGAATCATCAAAAACCTGTAGCACAGCCCGGCTTTTCAGCAGTAAGCGAACCTTGGCCAGACTGTCAGCTGTACTGCCACAGACAATGACGGGCTTTCCGGCAACATGAAGCTGCAATGGAAAATAGCTGAGCCTTGTCCCAGCCTTTGTGTCTGTAACCGGCACTGTCACTGGACTCTCTCCTGTGCTGATGGATTCAGTCACAGGAAACAAATATTTTTTATTTGACTCAATATTTTTCCTAATAAGAAAAAATATTTTTTATTTTTTATGAATGTTATAAATATTTATTTCATTATTTTAAATCCGCATGGAAATCAACACGCCTGTCACACCCCCAGCCCGCTACCCGCAGGTCAGGGGCGTGCGAATCGCCGGACGCAGGCCGGCTGGAAGTGGGCGGCAAAAAACAGCCCTGTTCATTCAAAGACACAGCAGCAAAAATATGGCTGGCACAAATTGACACCAGCCCCGCAGACAACCGCAGACAACCGGCACCGCAGCCAGCCGCAGACAACCAGCCCCGCTGTCAGGCCAGTGATAAAATATCTGCACAGACGCGGATAGGCGCGGTCAGCCGGAAAATGCCTGTAATCCGGTCTGGGCCCGCCCGAGGATCAGTGCATGCACATCGTGCGTGCCCTCATAGGTGTTCACCGTTTCCAGATTCATCAGATGGCGCATCACATGATAATCTTCTGAAATGCCGTTGCCGCCATGCATGTCGCGTGACAGGCGGGCAATATGCAGTGCCTTGCCGCAGCTGTTGCGTTTGACAAGTGAAATCAGCTCTGGTGCACAGTTGCCCGCATCAAGCATTCGCCCCACCTGCAATACTGACTGCAAACCAATGCCGATTTCTGTCTGCATGTCCGCCAGCTTGAGCTGTATCAGCTGATTGGCGGCCAGCGGACGGTTGAACTGTTTACGCTCCAGCGTATAGCTGCGCGCGGCATGCCAGCAGAATTCAGCCGCACCCAATGCCCCCCAGCTGATCCCATAACGGGCCTTGTTCAGACAGCTGAACGGGCCTTTCAGCCCCTCAACATGCGGCAGCAAGGCTGTCTCTGGAACCTCAACACTGTCCAGCGTGATAGAGCCCGTCACAGAGGCCCGCAGGGATAATTTACCCTTAATCGGGTCAGCAGACAGGCCCTTCATGCCCTTTTCCAGAACAAAGCCCCTGATTTTATTGTCATGCGCCTCAGATTTAGCCCAGATAATGAAAACATCGGCAATCGGGGCGTTGGAAATCCACATCTTTGACCCAGATAGCACATAGCCGTTCCCGGTTCTGCGTGCGATAGTCCGCATAGCTGCAGGATCAGAGCCGGCATCGGCCTCTGTCAGACCAAAACAGCCAATCAATGTTCCGGCAGCCAGTCCGGGAAGATAGGTTTTTTTCTGTTCCTCACTGCCAAAACTCTCAATCGGATGCATAACCAAAGAGGACTGAACAGACATCATGGAACGGTAACCTGAATCAACATGTTCAACCGCCCGTGCCACAAGTCCATAGCAGACATGGCTGAGGCCCGCCCCGCCATATTCCGGACTGACTGTCACGCCCAGCAGCCCCAGCGCGCCCATCTCGGTGAAAATGGCCGGATCTGTTTGTTCCTCGCGGAATGCCTGTGTTACCCGCGGCAACAGATTATCATTGGCATAGGCAGTGGCCGTATCTCTTACCATCCGTTCATCCTCAGAGAACTGTCCTTCTAGGGCGAACGGATCGGCCCAGTCAAAAACAGCTTTTTTTGATTTTCCGGCTGTCTGGCTGTCCACACTGTCCATTGTCATTGTTCCTTTTTTCATAATTTTCCGGCTGGTTTGGGCATATCACCATAAATTACCACAGACAGAGCAGCTGAGGGTCAGCCCCCGTCTTACGGCATGTTAGCAGAGGCACATCAACAAGAAAAGTTTTCTTGCCATATGGCGCAAAGGCATAATTTGCCTGACCGGCCCCGGTTACTGGCCCGGCCCGCATCAGCGCGGCCCGGCAGTCTCACGCCGCCACAGATACAGCCCCGAAATGATAATCATCAAGGCCCCGGACAGGGTGGCCGCTGAGGGCACCTCAGCAAAAATCAGCCAGCCCCATAACATCGCAAACAGCACTGACAGATAATTCAGCGGTGCTGTTTCACTTGCCTCCACACGGTTCAGCGACAGGATGACCGCATAATGACCGAGCCCGCCAAACATGGACATGCTCGCCATCATGACAATCTCATGAATTGTTGCTGGCGTTACCCAGACAAAGGGCAGAACAAGCGAACTGGCAAGCGCCCCAAAGCCAGCTGTGAAAAATAATGTTGTGCGCGCTGATTCCGCCGCACCTAGCTTTCGGGTCAAAATTGCATAGCTGGCATAGAATGTTGCCGCCGCCAGCGGTAGTAGCAATGCCGGGGTAAACAGATCAGACTGTGGCTGGATTATGATAATTGCACCGGCAAACCCGCCAATGACGCTGGCAATGCGGCGCGGGCCTATCCGCTCGCCAAGCAACAGCACAGCCAGCAACGTGATGATCAGGGGCGAGACCATAAATATCGCTGAGGTCAGCCCCTGATCCAGAAAATTCAGGCTGGTAAAGAAAAATACGGTACCGCCGAACAATGCTGCAGACCGGGCCAGCTGCAATTTCGGATAGCGGGTCTTTGCCACCTGTGCGAGCTGCGGGGCAAAAACCAGCAAGATCAGTATGAATTGTCCGGCATAACGGGCCCAGACCACCTGCAGAACCGGCAGAGTCTGGGTCAGCGTCTTTGCCATGACATCCATTGTTGGAAAACAAAAAGTTGCCACAACCATCAGCAGGAACCCCTGCTGACGTTCTGTTAGCTGAGCAAGTATAGACGGTTTTGTGAGCATGCGAGGGGCCCTGAGGCTGGAGATATCCTCACATTAAACCGCCCGTGCATATATGACCAGCAATGTTTATGACCAGCAATGTTTTACTGCCCTTGTCTGGACGGGCTGAGAAGCGCTGGCAAGCTCTGAGGCTGGGGAATTTTATTGATAGTCGAATTCATGGTAATTTTAGTCTATCATCAATGCATTAAGACTTACACACAGGGCTGGGAACAGGTTATGGGCAGCAGCAGGGCAGACAAGATTGGCAAGACTGGCAAGGCTGACAGGGCAGAATGGACAAAGCGGGCAGAAGCTGAGCTGAAAGGCAAGCCACTTGACAGTCTGACCAGACACACGCCTGAGGGCATTGCTGTCGCGCCTGTCTACACGGCCGCTGATATAGAGGGTCTGCCCCATTTGGACAGCCTGCCGGGTAGCGCCCCTTTTACCCGCGGCCCACGCGCCACAATGTATACCCAGCGCCCCTGGACGATCCGCCAATATGCCGGCTTTTCCACTGCTGAGGAAACAAATAAATTTTTTCACAGCGCACTGAAAGCCGGGCAGAAAGGCCTGTCGGTGGCATTTGATCTGGCAACACACAGGGGCTATGATTCAGACCATCCGCGTGTGCATGGTGATGTTGGCAAGGCCGGGGTCGCGATTGACACTGTTGAGGATATGAAACGCCTGTTTGACCGCATTCCGCTGGATGAGATGAGTGTGTCAATGACCATGAACGGGGCCGTTCTGCCGGTTCTGGCATCGTTTATTGTCGCTGGCGAGGAACAGGGCGTGGCACAGGAAAACCTGTCCGGAACCATCCAGAACGATATTTTAAAAGAATTTATGGTAAGAAACACCTATATCTATCCGCCAGAGCCCTCTATGCGGATAGTGGCAGATATCATTGCCCATACTGCCAGTGCGATGCCCAGATTCAACTCTATATCCATTTCCGGCTATCATATGCAGGAAGCCGGGGCCAATCTGGTGCAGGAACTGGCCTTTACCATTGCCGACGGTCTTGAATATGTAAAGGCAGCACAGGCCAGCGGGCTTGATGTTGATAAATTTGCACCGCGCCTGTCTTTCTTTTTTTGTATCGGCATGAATTTTTTCATGGAGGCAGCAAAGCTGCGCGCCGCCAGAACATTATGGGCACAATGGATGAAAACATTATTCAGCCCCAGGGACGAGCGGTCTTTGATGCTGCGTACTCATTGCCAGACATCCGGGGCCAGCCTTACCGAACAAGACCCCTATAATAACGTCATCCGCACCACAATAGAGGCGATGGCGGCGGCCCTGGGCGGCACCCAGTCGCTGCACACCAATTCATTTGATGAAGCGATTGGCCTGCCAACAGATTTTTCCGCCCGAATTGCCCGCAACACCCAGCTGATCCTGCAAAATGAGGCCGGAATAACTGACACGGTTGATCCCCTCGCCGGATCCTATTATGTCGAATCCCTGACGGCTGAGCTGATTGAAAAGGCAGATGCCCTGATTTCCGGGATTCAGGATATGGGCGGCATGACAAAGGCTGTGCTTGACGGCTTTCCCAAGCGGGAAATTGAAAAAATGGCCACTGCCCGCCAGGCCCGCGTTGATTCTGGCCGCGATGTTATTGTCGGGGTTAATAAGTTCCAGCCGGAAACAGACAGCCAGGTAGAGGTGCTGAATATTGACAATGACGCGGTACGCCGCGAGCAGAGCACAAGACTGAAGGCTGTCAGATCAAGCCGCAATGAGGCGGCAGTGGTAGGCAGTCTGGAGGCTGTAAAAGCAGCCGCGCGTGAAAATAGCGGCAATCTGCTGGCACTGAGCATAGAGGCTATGCGCGCGCGGGCCACCGTGGGCGAGCTGTCAGCCGCGCTGGAGGCTGTCTTTGGCCGGCACAATGCACAGGCAGAAACAGTGCGTGGCATCTATACAGAAAATTATGGCAACGGCCCTGAAATTGACAATGTGCACAATGCATTTCAGCGCTTTACACAGGAAATTACAGAAACACCTGTGTTATATATGGCAAAGCTGGGGCAGGACGGCCATGACAGAGGCGCAAAAGTCATCGCCTCTGCCTTTGGTGATTTTGGCGTGGATGTCAGGGTCGGCAGTTTGTTTGAAACCCCGCAGGAAGCCGCAGACAGCGCGATTGCACTGGGCGCGCATATCATCGGTGTTTCATCACTTGCAG
>JAYPEG010000042.1:795-6403 GCA_038125645.1 Alphaproteobacteria bacterium | reverse complement strand
AAACCCTGCTGCCAGAGCTGATAGACGCGCTCAGGGCCAAAGGGGCAGAAGATATTCTTGTCATCTGCGGCGGTATAATTCCCCAACAGGATTACCAGTTCCTATACGATGCGGGGGTAGCCGCCATATTCGGGCCGGGCACACCCATCCCCCATGCCGCGGCCACAACATTGAACAGCGCCACAGATCATCTGCTGCGTATGCATAATTACCGTTCTGACCGGCTGGCCCGCAAGCCCCGCTAGCGCCCCGCCTTCAGCGCGGTCAGCGTTGTCCGCGGGGTGATCGCATCGACATTGATTTTCAGCTCTATCAGCGCGCCTTTCTCAGTCTTGCAGGCAGCCCTGAAAGCAGATGGAAACGCCTCTGTGCTGTCCACTGTCAGCCCCTCCATGCCATAGGCCCGGGCCACAGCAGCAAAATCCGGGTTATAAAGGCTGGTTCCAGAAATACGGCCCGGATAGTCACGTTCCTGATGCATGCGGATAGTCCCGTATGAACCGTTATTAAGCAGCAGGATAATCAGCCGCGCACCGGCCTGCACCGCTGTGCCAAGCTCGGCAATGCCCATCTGCACATCACCGTCACCGGCAAAACAGATAACCTGGCGCCCGGGACAGGCAATACAGGCAGCGATGGCCGCTGGCAGCCCATAGCCCATGGCCCCGCTCTGGGGGGCCAACAGGCGCTGTTCAGGGCCATAGCAAAAGGCCTTGTTCGGCCAGAGTGCAAAATTACCGGCCCCGTTTGTGATGATTACATCGTCATCGAGCTCTGTCTGCAGAAAGGTCATGACCGCGCTCATATCAACCGGACTGTCCTGCGGCGGCGGCATTAATGAGGCCTCATAGGCAGCGCGCTTTTCATTCATAAAGGCTTTGCGGCTGGAAAGATTTTCATCGCCCACTGTCTGTTCATTCAATGCAACGGCAAAATTATCCGGCCCGGCATGAAGAGCCAGGTCAGGGTGATAAATCTTTCCGATCTCCAGATCAGAGCCATGGACATGAATAATTTTCTGCCGGGCATAGGGAACATCCAGCAACGTCCATGCCTTGGTTGTCGCCTCACCAAAACGGCCATTAATTACCAGCAATAAATCAGATTTTTCAATGGCATCTGTGACATGCCCTGCCATGCCAACACCGGCATCACCAATATAGACAGGGCTGTGATTGTCAAAAATATCATGATAGCGGAAAATCGCGCTGACGGCTATCTTCTCTCTTTCAGCAAAGGCCGCCAGCGCCTGTCTGCCAACAGCCGTCCAGCCGCCGCCGCCGGCCAGTATCAACGGGCGCTTTGCTGCAGCCAGCATATCGCGGCAGGCGGCAATGCCGGCACTGTCTGCCCCGGCCTGTGCAATGGTGACCGGCCGGCAGGGCTCTGACTGTGTCCGGCAGGTCAGCATATCTTCTGGCAGGGCAATCACAACCGGCCCCGGGCGGCCGGACAGTGCGGTATGCCATGCACGGCTGATTATCTCTGGAATACGGTCAGCATTGTCGATTTCTGTTGCCCATTTTGCCAACGGCCCGAAAAAGGCCCTGTAGTCAACCTCCTGAAACGCCTCGCGGCCCTTATGATCAACACCGACCTGGCCAATGAATAAAATCATCGGGCTGCTGTCCTGCATTGCTGTGTGCACCCCAATTGATCCGTTTGTGGCCCCGGGCCCGCGGGTAACAAAACCAATGCCGGGCGTGCCAGTCAGCTTGCCCCAAGCAGCAGCGGCAAAGCCAGCTGCACTTTCATGCCGGCACAGGGTAAAGGAAATATTTGCATCATACAGCGCATCCAGAACCGCCAAATAGGATTCACCCGGCACACCAAAACCTGTTGTTACACCTAATTCAGACAGGCAGGCCACCAAAAGCTCGCCGCCCGTCCTTGTTTTTCCCTTTGCCATGGTCATACGTCCCCCGGAATATTTTATTGCAAAATCCCATCTGAACAGATGGTCTGAGGCGGGCCCCGCCCAAACCGGCCCCGCATAACAGACAGCTTATCGACAGTTCAGGGGCATTGACAAGTCTTGAAAGATAAAACAGCACTCCCCACATAACAGGCAAGGCGGAGACTGGTCACAGGCAGATTTGCTGTGCTGGTACCCCGGCAGATATCAAAGGAACGCCGGCGTCTCAATGGGTTCCTGTCTGCCCCTGCCCTGTTGGCAGGGCTTCATTTCACAAAAATGGCTGTTCACGCCTGTCTGGGTGCAGCCCGCAATGATTTGAGGAGTAAAAATATGAATACAGAACAGTTTACAGCCTCTGTGCGAAAGGCTTTCGGTGCTGCCCAGTCCGCTGCGCTACGCCTGCATCACCAGCGCCTAGGCGACCTCCATCTGCTGTCTGCCCTGCTTGAGGATGACAGCCAGTCATCCAGCCGCCTCTTGATCCGCGCCGGGGTTAATCTTGAAAGTCTGAAAACAGCACTGAAAAAGGAGCTGGGCAAAATTGCACAGGTTACCGGCGGCGGTGCTGAGAATATGCAGATTGACCCGCAGTTGGGCCGCCTTATTGCCGAGGCTGAGAGCTGGTCACAGAAACGCGGTGACAGCTTTATTTCAACAGATGCTGTGATCGCCGCGATCGCTGCCAGCAATCTTGTATCTGCGCGCCTGCTGTCTGAGGCCGGACTTGACCGGGCCCAGCTGAACGCAGCTGTTGATGAAATGCGCAAGGGACGCACGATTGACAGCGATGTCGGGGACGAGATGATGGACAGTCTGGCAAAATATGCAACAGACCTGACAGCGCTTGCGATGCAGGGCAAACTTGACCCGGTTATCGGCCGCGATGAAGAGGTCAGGCGCACCATCCAGATACTGGCACGCCGGACAAAGAACAATCCGGTACTGATCGGTGCCCCTGGTGTCGGCAAGACTGCGATTGCCGAAGGTCTGGCCCAGCGCATTGTGCAAGGAGATGTCCCAGAGGCCTTGTCAGGCAAGCAGCTGCTGTCACTTGACATGGGCGCGCTGGTTGCTGGGGCAAAATACCGCGGCGAATTTGAGGAACGCCTGAAAGCCGTGCTTGATGAAATTGAATCTGCACAAGGCAATATCATTGTCTTTATAGACGAAATGCACCAGCTGGTCGGGGCCGGAAAGACTGATGGGGCGATGGATGCCTCTAATCTGCTGAAACCGGCATTGGCGCGTGGCAAACTGCATTGTATCGGGGCCACTACATTGGATGAATACCGCAAATATGTGGAAGCTGACGCTGCACTGACACGCCGCTTCCAGCCCGTATATGTCGGAGAGCCGTCAGTTGAGGACACAATCTTTATCCTGCGCGGTCTGAAAGAGAAATATGAGTTGCATCACGGTATTAGGATCACCGATGATGCGCTGGTCGCGGCCGCCCAGCTGTCCAACCGCTATATTAATGAGCGTTTTCTGCCTGACAAGGCGATTGACGTTGTTGATGAGGCCGCCAGCCATATCCGGATACAGTCCGACAGCAAGCCAGAGGTGCTGGAGGCTGCAGACCGGCAGATCATGCAGCTGAAAATTGAACAGGCGGCATTGCTGCGTGAACAAGATGGGCCGGCCGGCAAGAAGCGGCTGGCCAGCATTGAGGATCAGCTGGCCCAGCTGAGTGCTGAATCAAAGAGGCTGACAGAAAAATGGGAGGCCGTAAAACGCCAGATGGCAGAAATTTCAACCCTGCAGCAGCGCATTGAGGATGCCCGCTATAATTTAGAGGTGTCACAGCGCAAGGGAGAGCTGGAAAGAGCTGCAGAGCTGACTTATTCCATCCTGCCCGGCCTGAACGCTGAGTTGGAAGCCGCAAAGGCTGAGCTGTCCGGCTCTGATTTGATAGATGAGCAGGTTGAACAGAAACATATTGCACAGGTCATCAGCCAGTGGACAGGAATTCCGGTTGCCAAAATGATGGAGGGCGAGCAGCAGAAACTGCTGGACATGGAGACAATTCTGGAGGCGCGCGTTGTCGGGCAGAAAGAAGCGATCAAAGCAATAGCTGATGCGACAAGACGCGCGCGCGCAGGGCTGAATGATCCCAACCAGCCCCTTGGCAGCTTTTTAATGCTGGGCCCGACCGGTGTCGGCAAGACAGAGCTGGCCAAAACGCTGGCCGGATTTCTGTTTGACAATGATGATGCCATACTGCGTCTTGATATGTCTGAATATATGGAAAAGCACGCGGTATCGCGGCTGATCGGTGCCCCACCCGGCTATGTCGGCTATGATGAGGGCGGCGCGCTGACAGAAGCGGTGCGGCGGCGGCCCTATCAAGTGATACTCTTTGATGAAATAGAAAAGGCGCATCCTGATATTTTCAACATCCTGCTGCAGGTTCTTGATGACGGGCATCTGACAGACGGTCAGGGCAGACGCGTTGATTTCAGGAACGCCATCATCCTCCTGACCTCTAATCTGGGCTCTGGGCCCCTGCTGGCCCTGCCGGACGGCGAGAGCACGGCTGCTGCCAGGACTGCTGTGATGGAGGAGGTTCAGGCCGCTTTCAGGCCGGAGTTCCTGAACCGGCTTGATGCAATACTGCTCTTTCAGCGGCTCAGCCGCTCTGATATGGGGGCGATTGTTGATATTCAGTTTGAACGGCTGCAGAAAAGGCTGCAGGGCCGTGATATCCAGCTCACGCTCAGCAAGGAGGCACGGGACTGGCTGGCGGACAAGGGCTATGATCCGCATTATGGCGCACGGCCGTTAAAACGGGTTATGCAGACAAGCCTGCAAAATGAGCTGGCAGAGGCTCTGCTGGCTGGCAACATTGCTGACGGCGCACAGATTCTCGTAAAGAAATCTGAAGTGCCGGAAGCACTGTATTTTGAGCCCCTGTCAGCTGAGATGCAGAACAGCGCCTGAGAGATATAAACAGCGCCAGTAACACACACAGAGTAACACACACAGAGTAAGGGCCGGCGGCGTGGCGGGCCGGCCATTTGTCTGATACGGTTAAACCCGAATTACAGGCCCTGACGCTGCAGTTGTACTGTCAGGGCTTTTTTCTTTGCAGCAGTCAGTCTATGCTGGGATCACCCCCGCTGTAACGGAGCCGATTAATGGCGTATTATTCTTTATTGCCGCGTCTGCCGGGCCTGTGTTTTGTGGCGGTGCTGGGCATCATTGTCACAGCGCTGGGCGCAGCGGCCGAGGCCAAAACAGTTGTGCGCCTTGATGAAAACACAGAACTGCATTATCGCTCTGGCTGGTACCAGGCAGATCCGCGCACAGATGATTTTATTGATATAGATATCCGTGATGTCGATATTTATGAACGGGGCCGCAAAAGCGGTATCATTGACCGGCTGAAGCTGAAGACTATTGGAAATGCCGAAAATATCTCAGTCGTTGAAGCCTTCATCCTGGAGAATTTCTCCTATCAGAGTGGTGATGGGGCCCATCTGTCTGTTGCGGATATACGGGCGGAAAATCTTGTCACCACCTATGACAGCCGGGCCGAGGCATACCGCCAGAAGAAAAGCGGCCAACGCCCGCTTGGCAGTATGGCAGAGCTGAATAATCTGCTGATTGTCAGCGAGGCAGAGAATATCGAGATTGAAATTGACCGCATTGATGTTGACGGTTTGTTTTTACCCTTGCGCTTTGACTGGC
>JAYPEG010000042.1:0-785 GCA_038125645.1 Alphaproteobacteria bacterium | reverse complement strand
ACGTTCGCGCGGTGAGATCGCGGTGAATAATCTGGTTGTAAGACAGATACCAGGCGACCGCCTGTCATCAGATATTGATGCCCTGTTTTCCATGCTGGGCTCTGACCGCCTGTCCTTTGATATGAACATGGCCGTTGAAACAAACAAAGGCAATGATGTGCTGAATTACACTGCCAGCCTTGATTTTACGGCTAACGGGCTGGCCGGACTGCAGGCAGCGCTCGGCCTGACCTTCACCCGCACTGAATATGAGGCGCTGAACCGCCTGTCGCAAAAGCTCATAGAAAATCCCGACAGGCACACAGAAACTGACCTGAACTTGGTTATGCTGGGCGGCATTACCGATCTGACAGTCAGCCTGACTGACCTGGGGGCATTGGCAGTTTATGAGCGATCCCAGGGTAAACAAGGGCAGCTCGGGCGTGACATGTTTGTCTCCATGCTTCAGCTTGGCCTGTTTGAGAGCGTGCCACGCCATGCCAGTGCCATCGGCGGGCCGATTGCGCGTTTCCTCAAGTCAGGCGGCGAGCTGGTGGCCAGTGCTTCGATTGCCCCGCGCCTCAGCCCATTTGAGCTGAAAATGATCGGCGATGACCTTGATATGTTGATTGAGAGACTCAATCTGCGCCTCAGCCATCGCCCGAATTAGCCCAAAGCTGTCAGCCTGCAGGCGGCGCTCAACCATCACCCCGCACCTCTCACCAACAGCAATGCTGGCCCTGCAATTTGACCCGGAACGCCTGATAGACCGGATGCAATTACAGCTGCACCACACCCCTGAATAG
>JAYPEG010000041.1:675-15659 GCA_038125645.1 Alphaproteobacteria bacterium | reverse complement strand
CGGTTCAGGATGTGTTTGAGGCTGTGGGCACCCATGCTGCCGGAAATATGAGTGATGAGGATCTGCATGAGCTGGAATGTGTTGCCTGTCCGTCTGCTGGTTCATGCGGCGGCCAGTTCACCGCCAATACCATGGCCTGCGTCTCAGAGGCTATCGGCCTTGCTCTGCCGGGGTCGGCTGGTGCACCTGCACCCTATGAAAGCCGTGATGAATATGCCTATCATTCTGGCCGGGTTGTCATGGATCTTGTGCGTGACAATCTGCGGCCGCGTGATATTCTGACCCGCAAGGCCTTTGAGAATGCAGCGACTGTTGTTGCGGCCTCTGGCGGGTCTACAAATGCTGGTCTTCATCTGCCGGCCCTGGCGGCGGAATGCGGGATTGATTTTGACCTGCATGATGTGGCGGAGATTTTCAAACGCACCCCCTATATCGCTGATCTGAAGCCGGGCGGAAAATATGTCGCCAAGGATTTGTTTGCTGTCGGCGGTGTTCCAATTTTGATGAAAGCCCTGATGGAGGGCGGGTTTCTGCATGGTGACTGCATTACCGTTACGGGCAAAACGATAGCAGAGAATCTGGCTGATGTTGTGTTTCCAACAGACCAGGATGTCGTCTATCCAACCTCACGGCCGCTGTCACCGACAGGCGGTGTTGTTGGCCTGCGCGGCAATCTTGCACCTGAGGGGGCGATTGTGAAGGTTGCAGGTATGAAAAAACTGCAATTCACCGGGCCCGCCCGCTGCTTTGATTGTGAAGAGGATGCTTTCAGTGCAGTTGAAAGGCGCACCTACAAGGACGGTGAGGTGATTGTTATCCGCTATGAAGGGCCAAAGGGCGGGCCGGGTATGCGTGAAATGCTGGCAACAACTGCCGCCCTTTACGGTCAGGGGGCAGGTGACACAGTTGCGCTGATTACTGACGGGCGCTTTTCCGGGGCCACACGCGGCTTTTGTATCGGGCATGTTGGCCCGGAAGCAGCCGTTGGCGGCCCCATTGGCCTGTTAAAGGATGGCGATATGATTACCATCGACGCCGAAGCTGGCACAATCAGCGTTGATTTGAGCGATGAAGAGCTTGCAGCACGCAAAAAACAATGGCGTCCGCGGGAAACCGACTATCAGTCAGGGGCTATCTGGAAATATGCCCAGACTGTCGGCCCGGCTGAAAAAGGAGCTGTCACCCAGCCCGGCGGCAAGGCTGAAACACATATTTATGCCGATATTTGACAGCCATATCTATAAATGAAAGATTAAAAGCAGGGGTAACACCCTGCTTTTTTTTCTGCACAGCTGGGTTACACCGCCAGTTCTGCCCAGACAGGGGTGTGATCAGATGGGCGCTCCAGCCCACGCGGGCCCCTGTCAATACCGGCAGCAATCAATTTGTCAGCTGCTTCAGGTGACAGCAGGAGATGATCTATTCTGATGCCGTTGTCACGCTGCCATGCGCCAGCCTGATAATCCCAGTAACTATATTGCGCGCCATAGGGATGGATAGCCCGCACAGCATCAGTATAGCCCTTGTGGGTCAGACGGAAAAACGCAGCCCGGCTGTCTGGATGCCAGAGCGCATCGCCTGTCCATGCGGCAGGATCGTAACAGTCAATTTCCTGTGGCATGACATTATAATCCCCGCCCAGAACCACCGGTATTTCATTTTTCAGCAATTCTGCTGCGCGTGTTTCCAGCCGCTGCATCCAACCCAGCTTATAGTCAAATTTTGGCCCCGGGCAGGGGTTGCCGTTGGGAAGATAAAGACAGCCAACACGCAGCTGTCCGCAGCTGGCCTCAATATAGCGGGCCTGATCATCATCTGGATCGCCCTCAAGCCCCTTTTCAATATCACTGATCGGGGTCTTGGCCAGAATTGCCACCCCATTATAGGTTTTCTGACCGTGCCAGGCGGCATGCCAGCCGATTTCATCAAAACTGGCTTTGGGAAAGCTGTCATCTGTCAGCTTCAGTTCCTGCAGCAACAGCACATCTGCTGCCCCGTTACGGCAATAATCAAGCACATGTTCAAGCCGGGCCTTGAGCGAGTTGACATTCCAGCTGGCTATCCGCATTAAAAGACCGCCTCAGACAGAAAAAGAGGTGCCGCAGCCGCATGAAGCCGTGGCATTGGGATTTTCCACCTTGAAATAAGAGCCAACCAGCTCTTCAACATAGTCAAGTTCGGCATTTTCAAGAAAGCTGACAGACATATCATCAATCAGCACCTCTACCCCATGCTGGTGCAGAACAATGTCCTCTTCATGGCGTTCGTCATCAAAATCAAATTTATACTGAAAACCAGAACAGCCGCCGCCGTCAACACGCACACGGAAATAGGGTCTATTTTCTGCTGCCAGCAAAAAAGAGATACGGGCCGCCGCTGCCTCGGTTAAGGAGAAAGCGAGATTTTTCATCATTTCCGACATATGTTAAACCTGTCAAAAGCTGAACATTTTTGTTAAACTGCCCATCATGTCTGTCAATGGCTGGCTGCAGACTTTATGATAGGTTAAATATGGCTGTGCAGACCTTACAAATCAAGCCCCGCCTGTGTGAGGAAAGAAGATGAGCCCATTTGCCAGTTCACCTGATCATGCCGCTTATGCTTGCTTTGCATCTGTTAAGGGCAGGCTGATTTCTGAGGCTGAGGACAGCCCGTCCAGCTTTTCCCGCAGCCCGTTTCAGCGCGACCGCGACCGCATCATTCATTCGGTGGCGTTCCGCCGGCTGAAACATAAGACACAGGTATTTTTATATCATGAAGGGGATTATTTCCGCACCCGTCTGACACATTCTCTTGAGGTTGCCCAGATTGCCCGAACGATGGCTCGTGCCCTCGGGTTGAATGAGGATATAGCAGAGGCTGTCGCTCTTGCCCATGATCTGGGTCATCCTCCTTTCGGTCATGCAGGCGAGGTGGCATTGAATGAGGTGATGGCGGATTTCGGCGGTTTTGATCACAATGAGCAGTCCCTTCGTGTGCTTACCCTGCTTGAGCAGCGATATGCTGAATTTGACGGACTTAACCTTACATTTGAAACAATCGACGGTGTCCTCAAACATAACGGGCCGTTTACTGCTGACAGCGGGGAAAAAACCGCCTTGCGTCCGACAGTTGCTGATTTAGACAGGAAATGGGGGCTTGACCTTCATCTTTACCCGACAGCAGAGGCACAGCTTGCCAATTTGTCTGATGATATTGCGTATCTGTCACATGACTTTGATGACGCGCTGCGGGCCGGGCTGATTTCCCTGTCGCAGCTCTCGCAGCTGCCGGTTGTCGGGCCTATCTTGCACGCTCTGGATAAGAAATACGGGGATTTGGCGATAGGGCGTCTCACCCATGAGCTGACCAGACGCCTTATCAGTCACTTTGTTCAGGATCTGCTGACAACATCGCAAGCCTTATTGAATACACACCAGCTGGGCTCATCTGATGATGTCCGGCAGGCTGGACAGGCACTGATAACCCATTCTGGAACAGCCGGCAGTGAAATGACAGTGTTGCGTGATTTTCTGATGACAAACAGCTGGCGCCATTACAAGGTCAACAGAATGACCAGCAAATCAAAAAAACTGCTCACAGCGCTGTTTCATCGGTTTATGGACGAGGAAAACCTGTTGCCAACTGAATGGCAGCATTTGGTCACAGAGGCGCAAAAAGTCGAAAAAGCACGCATAATAGCAGACTATCTGGCTTCCATGACTGACCGCTATGCGCTATTAGAATACGAACGTATTTTTGAAACCGGGCCTATCCTGAATTAAAATGACTGTTTTTAGCGATTTCGAAGCCGATATTACCGCGCTCTATGACATTATGATTGCAGACGGCCGCATCACGCAGACGTCGGCAACAGACACCAGCAAGGTTGTTGTTGAGTTGCCGCGCGATGAGACGCATGGCGATCTGGCCTGCAACGCGGCCATGGTTTTGTCCAGACAGGCCGGAATGCGCCCGCGCGATCTGGCGGGTCTGTTTGCAGATGAGCTTAAAAAAAGAGACGATGTAGATACAGTTGAAATTGCCGGGCCCGGCTTTATCAATATCCGCCTCGCAGCCGGGGGGTGGGCACAGGATTTAACAGAAATACTCAGCGCTGGCAGCCATTACGGCAGAAACAGAACGGGGGCAGGCCAGAGGGTGAATGTTGAATATGTGTCGGCTAATCCAACCGGCCCTCTGCATGCCGCCCATGCCAGGGGAGCGATTGTCGGCGATGCGCTTGCCGCGCTTCTGGAATGGTCAGGCTATGAGGTTGTCCGCGAATATTATATTAATGATGCCGGTGCACAGGTTGATGTGCTGGCCCGCTCTGCTTATCTGCGTTACCGTGAAGCATTGGGTGAGGGGGATATTGTAATACCCGATGGGCTGTATCCGGGCCTTTATCTGAAAGATGTAGGAGAGGCACTGAAAGCACGCTATGGTGAGAGCCTGAGAGACCAGCCAGAAGCACTCTATCTTCCCGTGGTTCGCAGCTTTGCCATAGAATCCATGATGGTTGGCATCAAAGAGGATTTATCACTGCTAGGCGTCAAAATGGATGTCTTCAGCTCTGAGCGCCAGCTTGTTGAGAATGGTGCAGTGGCGGCCGCTATCGACAGGCTGAATGCTGGCGGTCATGTATTCCGCGGTATATTAGAGCCCCCCAAAGGTCAGCTTCCGGACGACTGGGAAGAACGTGAGCAGCTGTTGTTCCGGGCTACAAATTTCGGAGATGATTCAGACCGGCCCCTGCAGAAATCCGATGGCAGCTGGACATATTTTGCCTCTGATGTTGCTTACCATCATGACAAGCTAAACCGCACAGAAGGGGCGCTGATAAATATCTGGGGTGCTGATCACGGCGGCTATGTCAAGCGGATGAAAGCCGCTGTTCAGGCCATATCCGGTCAGGAGGATCAGCTGGATGTAAAGCTGTGCCAGCTTGTTACTCTGCTGGACAAGGGTAGGCCTGTTAAAATGTCAAAACGGGCAGGCACTTTTGTGACGCTGCGTGATGTTCTGGATTCTGTCGGGGCTGATGTGATCCGCTTTATCATGCTGACCAGACGCAGCGATCAGACGCTTGAGTTTGATTATGCAAAAGTGACAGAAAAGAGCCGTGATAACCCTGTGTTCTATGTACAATACGCCCATGCACGGGCCTGTTCTGTTTTACGTCAGGATAATCTTCCCATGGACAGCGGGGCTGATCTGACGCAGCTGTCAAACGTGCATGAGCTACGCCTGATAAAGCATCTGGTCAGCTGGCCGCAGCTGGTAAAATCAGCAGCTCTCAGCCATGAACCGCACAAAGTAGCCTTTTATCTCATTGATCTGGCAGCCCATTTTCATAGTTTGTGGACGGCTGGGCGTGAGGATCCGGGCGCCCGCTTTATTGTCGAATCAGATGCCGGCCTGACGGCAGCACGCCTGTGTCTTGTTCGCGCAACTGTCTGTGTGCTGAAAGCCGGGCTGGGACTGCTGTCTGTTTCAGCCCCGGAGGAAATGTGATGGCAGAACAGGCGGCAGCACAAAAACAATCATCACGCCGGCTGTTATGGGCGGGGGCAGCTATCGCGCTTTTCCTTGCCGCTGTCGGGGGTGGGGCCTTTGTTCTTTTGCCTCTGATTTACCAGAACAGTGACGATGTGATTTATCTGGTGGCAGAGCCAGAACCGTTCCGTGTGAAACCGGCAGATACAGGCGGTCTTGAGATTGCCAATCAGGATTCATCCTTTCTCGGCTATCTGGCTGATGGTGACAATAAATCTGCGGCCAGCGAGGTTATCTCGCTCACTGATGAGGCCCCGGAACCGCCGCCGGTGCAGCTTGGCCAGGACAGACAGGACGGGATAAGCCCGGCAGTGCCGAAAATTAAGAAAAGTGATGACATACAGACTGTCACAGCAACTGAGATTGCCCCCGGCACCCGACTGGCAACCGCATCCCCGGCTGAAGGTGGCGCAGCTGCGCGAACGCAGCAATCGCTGAGACAGGATGCACAGGCACCAGTCCCGGCGGATAAGGAGGCGCCAAGCAAAGAA
Source organism: Alphaproteobacteria bacterium (assembly GCA_038125645.1). Taxonomy (GTDB): domain Bacteria; phylum Pseudomonadota; class Alphaproteobacteria; order Puniceispirillales; family Puniceispirillaceae; genus JADHLI01. The sequence goes on along the minus strand of JAYPEG010000041.1, from coordinate 9,630 downwards.
GCGCCAGACAAAGAGGCGCCAGACAAAGAACCGGTTGCGGAAAAAAATAATGGAAAAGTGAAAGCTGAAAAGCCGGCCGCAGCCACTGCACCGGCATCTGACCCTGCTTTTCAGGTTCAGCTTGCTGCCTTTACCAATGATAAGACGGCCGATACAGCAGCGGCCCTGCTCAGTGAAAAACACAAAAGCAGATTGGATGGCTTGCAGCTTGAGGCGATGCGTGTGAAAAAAAGCGATGGCAGTGTCTTTTTCCGCATTGTTACCCCTGCCATAGGTGCAGACCGGGCCGCTGGCCTGTGTGACCGTCTGAAGCGGGCAGGACAGGATTGTTTTCTGCGCAAGGCAGACAGGGCACAGCAATGAGCGAAGATGATTTTGAACAGCCCGGGGCAGAGACAGAAGACCGGCAGCTCTCACTGTTTGTGAATCTTGACGGTTTTGAGGGGCCAATTGATCTTCTGCTTAGTCTGGCCCGTGAGCAGAAAGTTGACCTGAGCAGAATAGCCATTCTGCCGCTGGCCGAACAATATCTTGCATATATCGCGTCTGCGCGCCGCATCAATCTGGAAATAGCGGCAGATTATCTGGTGATGGCGGCCTGGCTGGCTTTTTTGAAATCACGTCTGCTATTGCCTGATCCTGAGCCTGAGCACACCGAAGACATAATCGACATGAGCGATGCCCTGCGTTTTCAGCTTGTGCGGCTTGAGGCGATGCAGTCTGCTGCAAAACGGCTGATGGAACTGCCCTTGCTGGGGCGCAGTCGGCTGGCACGCGGCCAGACAGAAACCTTTTGCCCGGAAACCAGAATTGTCTGGCAGGCCCGGCTCTATGATCTGCTTCAAGCCTATGGCGATCTGCGTTCCAGTGAGGAAGCACAAAAGCTGACAATCGCTGCAACGCGCCTCTATTCGGTTCAGGAGGCAACACAGAGGCTGGCACGTTTACTGTCTAAAATGCCTGAATGGACGCAGCTTGAGGCCTTTTTGCCACCCGAATTAAAAGAACCGATTGACCGGCGCTCTGCGATGGCTGCCCATTTTGTTGCCTGCCTTGAACTTGCGCGTGATGGCAGAATTGCCTTGCGTCAAACCGGACGTTACCGCCCTGTATATCTGCGATTAAAGGAAACTTCTGCATGAGCGAGAATCACAATGCAGCTGATAACGCACAAATGAGTGTGGCCGGCAGGGCCCGTATCATTGAGGCCATTATCTTTGCCTCAGACAGGCCTGTGACCTTTAAAGAACTGATGGTGCATCTGGAAGATGAAGACCAGCTGGCTGAGATAATTGATATGATTATATCACGCTATGATGAACGCTCTGGTATTGAGCTGCATGTATTTGATAATTGTCTTGCCTTTCGTACCCGTGCAGATGTCGCCGCCTTTATCACCAGAGATCGGCCAGTTCAAAAACAGCTATCGCGCGCCGCACTTGAGGTTTTGGCTATCATTGCCTATCATCAGCCGATTACGCGGTCAGAGATTGAGGAAATCAGGGGTATCAGTCTGTCGCGCGGAACGATTGATATTCTGCTGGAGCTGGAATGGATAAAGCCGCGCGGGCGCAGGCGGACGCCAGGACGCCCCCTGACATGGGGAACCAGCCCGGCCTTTCTTGATCATTTCGGGCTGACCCGCCTTGATGAGCTGCCCGGCCTTGAAGACCTGAAATCTGCCGGTCTGCTGAGGAAGGGACAGGTTCTGGGCGGTTTGGGCGAGAGTCTGACACAGCAGGATGATCTGCTCGATGACACAGTCGCCGAAGGAGAAGACGCCGATTTCTTTGAGGATGAGCTGGGCGATGATGAACATACAATTTCCTGAAGCGCTTCACCAGACAGGAACCGCGATTATATGAGGCTGGGCTGTGAGCATAAATTTTGAGTCAGTAAGTCATGTCTATGGCCGCACGGCCTCGGTGACGGATATCAGTTTTGATGTTGATGAGGGTGAGGTGGTTACATTGCTGGGCCCGTCAGGGTGCGGTAAATCCACATTGCTCCGTCTCGCAGCCGGATTTGAGACCCCTTCGGCCGGGATCATAACACAGTCAGGCAGAGTGTTGTCATCACCGACACAAATTGTGCCGCCTGGACACAGGCAAATGGGGCTGGTGTTTCAGTCTTATGCGCTGTTTCCGCATATGACAATCACTGAAAATATCATGTTTGGCCTGCATAAGAAAGACAGAGCAGCCAAAGGCCGCGTATCAGCGCTGCTGGCTGAAATGGATTTGCCTGAATGTGCTGATAAATATCCGCATGAGCTGTCAGGTGGCCAGCAACAGCGCGTCGCCCTTGCACGGGCACTGGCACCGTCCCCGCAGTTGATTTTGCTGGATGAGCCTTATTCAGGTTTGGACAGCCGCCTGCGCGAACGTGTGCGCGATCAGATGCTGCATGTACTGCGCCAGTCCGGAACAGCCGCATTGATGGTAACGCATGATGCAGAAGAGGCAATGTTTATGTCTGACAGGATCGTTGTACTGAAAGACGGCTGCGTTATTCAAAAGGGGCGCCCGATCGATCTTTACTGCCGGCCGCAATCTGCCTTTGTCGCAGAGTTCTTTGGCGAGGTGAACCATATTCCGGCTATCGGGCGCGGTGGTGTGGCCGACAGCATTTTTGGCAGCCTGAAATGCGGCCATATCAAAGATGGTGAAAAAGCTGTCATTGTTATCAGACATGAAGGCCTGCAGGTCAGCCTTGACAACAGCGGGGTAGAGGCTGTCGTCGTTGAGAGCCATCTTTTGGGCCGTGCCTCGCTTTTGCATCTGTCAGTGCCGATTGAAAATGGTGCTGATGAGCTGCATCTGCATGCTAGAATACCAGGGCTGAACTCTTTTGCCGAAGGATCGCAGATTCATATTCAGATCGATCCTGCCCAGGCATTTGTTTTTCCTGACACAAAAAATATATAAAAGAACAAGCTAGCTGTTGCCGCAAACAGCGTGCATGTTTATATTTGCACAGTCTTTAATATTATCCGGGATTGGGGGCGTTTTCACGCAGCTGAATGCCGGATCACCGTAAGGGGATCAAAATGGGTTTTACAAGTATCTGGCATTGGATCATTGTCCTTGCTGTTGTGCTGATTTTATTCGCAAGGCCAGGAAAAATTTCCGGTATCATGGGCGATTTTGGCAAAGGGCTTCGCAGTTTTAAAGATGGTATGAAGCCACAGGATGATGAAGCTGAGAACAGCGGTAATAATGACAGCCAGTCAGCATCTGCTATGGCAGAGGTCACTGCTACACCTGCGGCTGTAAAGGCGCCGCGCAATGCAGCAAAGAAAGCTGCCAAACGCCCGGCTGCAAAGAAAAAAGCACCGAAAGCAGCTGCTGCAAAAAAGGCAACAAAGAAAAAAGCGGCAAAGAAAAAAGCCAAAGCCTGAGGCGGGAACAGCAGCATAGGGCCGGTATGTCTATAAGGACAGCCCCGGGCTGCTGTAAGGGCCCGTTCGCCCCTGTGGCGCACGGGTATGTGGCAATAAAGGGGCGTGGAGTGACTTTTGTTTGATTTTGGCTGGCAAGAATTTGTAATGATTGCTTTTGTCCTGGTGCTGGTCGTGGGCCCAAAGGATTTGCCAAAAGTTCTGCGTGCCGTCACCAAGGTCACTGGCCAGGCACGCCAGATGGCACGCGAATTCACCAACAGTCTGGAACAAGCAACAGCTGACAGTGACATGAAATCTGTTAAATCAATGGTTTCTGATCTGAAATCAGGCAATCTTGAGGATATGGCCCGGATAATTGATGACCAGGATGTGAAAGCAGAACTTGGCAAAATCAAGGAAAATGTTGATGTTGCCTCGATCAGTCATGATGTGAAAGATATTCAGAAGGCCGGCAGAAAGGCAACAGCGCCAAAGCCGTCACAGGATAAGTCATAATGGCTGAAACAGATAGCACAGATGATGCCGGCTCTATGAGCCTGATCGAGCATCTGACAGAACTGCGTAATCGTATCGGGATTATTTTTATCGCTTTTATAGTGATTTTCCTGGCCTGTTTTATCCGGCCCTTTGGCTCTGGCACCCCGAATATGGCCGACCTTGTCTATCATTGGCTGCAGGCCCCTCTTGCCGCCCGTGAAGAGGTCAGCCGGATGATTTTCACAGCTTTGCATGAAGGCTTTTTTACGCAGGTTAAAGTGGCCTTTTTTGTTGCAATATCAATTACTTTTCATGTCATTCTCATGCAGGTCTGGCGATTTGTCGCTCCTGGTCTCTATCAGAATGAGAAGCGCGCGGTATTTCCCTTTTTGCTGGCAACGCCGGTGCTGTTCGCTCTTGGCGCTTTGATGGTTTACTATGTTGTCATTCCCCTGGCATGGGATTTTTTCCTGTCATTCGAGGTTCAGGGCGGGGCCGGTTCACTGGCGATTGAGGTTGAGCCGCGGATTTCAGAATATCTCAGTCTTGTGATGCGGCTGATGTTTGCTTTTGGCGTGTCTTTTGAATTGCCGGTTATTCTGCTTTTGCTTGTCCGCGCAGATTTAATGACCGCACAGGGGCTGGCAGAAAAACGCAAATATGCCATTTTATTCGCCTTTATAGCGGCGGCTATCCTAACCCCGCCTGATGTGATTTCACAGGTATTGCTGGCCGTGCCGGTCATTCTGCTCTATGAAATTTCAATCCTGGGGGCAAAACTGATCCAGAAAAACCGTAAATCCGCACAGGATAGCAGTCCCGAAAGCAATTAAACGGGCCGTTAAAGACAGCAATTGAGACAATTATGCATGATATCAGATTCATAAGAGACAATCCGGACGCCTTCGACAGTGCGATGGCGCGCCGCGGGCTGCCACCCCAGGCACAGGATATTCTGGCGGTCGACAGGCGTTGGCGAGACCTTCAGTCCGCCTTGCAGTCAAAGCTGGCCCGCCGTAATGAGGCCAGCCGTGAAATTGGTGCAAAAAAATCCTCGGGCGGTGATGCAGGGGCTTTAATGGCCGAAGTGGCCGAATTGAAACTTTCCATTCCTGCTATGGAGACCGAGCAGGCAGAACTTGAACAGCAGTTGACTGAGATGCTGTTGGCTTTGCCGAATATTCTGGATGAATCTGTGCCTGACGGGGCGGATGAGAACGACAATCAGCTGGTGCGTGAATGGGGAGCCAAACCAGCGTTTGATTTTGCCGCGCGCGACCATGTTGATATTGGTGAGGGGCTTGGCCAAATGGATTTTGCGGCCGCAGCAAAACTGTCTGGTGCCCGCTTTGTTGTTCTCAAGGGGCAGTTGGCACGGCTTGAGCGTGCACTGGCAGCCTTTATGCTGGATGTGCATACAAATCATCATGGTTATACGGAGATTCTGCCGCCGGCCCTGGTGCGGACGCAGACCATGACAGGCACCGGCCAGCTGCCAAAATTTGCCGATGATCTGTTTCATACCAGTGACGATCGCTGGTTAATTCCCACAGCTGAAGTGCCGCTGACAAACCTGGTAGCTGAGTCTATCCTAGCCCGTGAAAATCTGCCGCTGCGCATGACAGCCTTTACCCCCTGTTTCCGGGCTGAGGCCGGGGCCGCCGGGCGTGATACGCGCGGGCTGATACGCCAGCATCAATTCTCTAAGGTTGAGCTGGTGTCCATCACGGTTGCAGAGGAGTCAGATGAAGAGCTGGCCCGCATGACCGGCTGTGCTGAGGATATTATGAAAAGGCTGGGGCTGGCCTACCGTGTTCTGCGACTTTGTTCAGGTGATACGGGCTTTTCTGCCCGCCAGACGCTGGATATTGAGGTCTGGCTGCCCGGACAGGATGAGGGCAGGGGACAGTACAGGGAGATTTCATCCTGTTCAAACTGCGGGCCGTTTCAGGCACGCCGCATGAAAGCACGCACCCGAAAATCAGCTGACAGGGACACCGAATCTGTTCATACCCTGAACGGTTCAGCACTGGCCGTTGGCCGTTGCATGATAGCCGTGCTTGAGAATGGCCAGCAAAAGGACGGCTCAGTTCTGCTGCCGGAAGTCTTGCACAGCTATATGGGCTGTGAGCGCCTGTTACCTGCCTGACAGACAGCCTATGCGGATACTGATCACAAATGATGATGGTATTGATGCAGAAGGTATTGCCATCCTTGAGGGCATTGCCCGCAATTTCAGCGATGATGTCAGTATTGTGGCCCCGGCTGCCAACCGTTCCGGGACAGGACGGGCTATAAGCCTGCACCGGGACATAGAATTTCATAAACGCGATCCGCAGCATTTCACCGTTGACGGCACTCCTGCAGACTGTGTGATGCTGGCTTTGCATCTTTTATATGCTGACAAGGCGCCTGACCTTGTCCTGTCAGGAATTAATCACGGTATGAATGTTGCTGATGATATTGGTTATTCCGGCACAGTTGGCGCAGCAATGGAGGCGGCCATTGTCGGCATACCGGCAATAGCGCTTTCACAGCGTTTTGCCAAAGGCCAGCCTGATTTCACCCCGGTGATAAAAACAGGCAGCCAGGTGCTTGAACAGGTTCTGAAGATTAATATGCCGGAACGTTCTGTGCTGAATGTCAATTTTCCGGCTGGAACGCTGGGCCCGGTAAAGGGGCTGAGAAAGGCCCGTCTGGACAGCCATAAATTTTCTGATGAGATTCTGCGCGGTGATACACCGGGCAGCTATCGTATCGGCCCCTTGCTGATGCGTGATGAAGTGGCGGCTGAAACAGACAGATGGTGGCTGGACAGGGGCTATGCCACTGTTACACCATTGCATATGGATGCCACCTATACACAGATGATGGAAAAAATGCCGAAGGCTGATTTTTAACCCATAGCCATGGCCCTACAGAATAGTTAAATACAGAATGCAGGACTTTCTGCCGCAAAAAGCAAAATTACTGATGAGTCTGCGTGCACAGGCTATTCGCCGCCCTGAAATTCTGTCGGCGATTGAAACGCTGCCGCGTGAGCTGTTTGTCCCGGCAGAACTGGCTGTGCATGCCTATGAAAATGCCTCTCTGCCGATCGGTGACGGTCAGACTATCAGCCAGCCCTATATTGTTGCCGTGATGACACAATCACTTGATTTGGCACGCACCCACAGAGTGCTGGAAATTGGTACTGGCAGCGGATACCAGGCGGCAATTCTGGCCCGTCTCTCGCGCCGCGTTTACACAATAGAGCGCCTGCGCCCCTTACTTGTCGCTGCTGAGAGACGCCTGAAATCACTGCAGATACCGAATATCACCTACCGGCATGGTGACGGTGCCAGAGGCTGGCCAGAGGCGGCGCCCTTTGACAGAATCATCATTACCTGTCAGGTGCCGGAAATCCCGTCAGCCCTGCTTGAACAGGTCAAGGAGGGCGGCATTGTTATTGCACCTGTCGGGGCATCTGGTCAGGAAGAGCTTGTTCGTGTAAAACGTTCACAGACAGGTTTTGAAACTGAATCTTTGATGCCGGTCAGGTTTGTGCCTATGATTGAAGGCACAGACAGATAAGCCAGCAGCAGGAATAAGAGGCCGGATTATGAGAAAAAGCGCGTTTCTTGGATTTGGGTTGGTGCTGTGCGGACTTTTTGTGCTGGGCAGCTGTTCATCACCAAAATTCAGTTTAAAAAGAGAAACGCCGGCCCCGCTTGTCAATGCCCCGCTGCGGCAGGAAAAACTGACCATCCCGCCATCAGGTACAATATTCGTACAGGAAGGCGACACGCTGTTTAGTCTTGCCACCCGCTATCAGGTTACCCCGCAGTCACTTATTGCTGACAATCAGTTGAGCCCTCCTTATGCGCTGCGCGCGGGAGATGAGCTGAAAATCACACCGGCGCGTTCTCATATTGTACGCATTGAGGATACATTATACAGCCTGTCACAGCGCTATGCTGTCAGCCAATATCAGCTGGCCAGTTTAAACGGGCTGTCCGAGCCCTTTGAGCTGGTTGTCGGACAGCGTCTGCTGTTGCCGGATTCACTTGATTTTTCTGTGCTTGATTTAGACGGTCTGAACGCAGCCAATATCCCTTCAACAACGGTGCGCCAGGCGCGTACCCCGGGTGCGGTGCCATCGCGCCCAGCAGCCCCGCAGAAAAGTTTTGTTGCACCCGCACTGGGCGGAGCCGGCTTTACCTGGCCAGTCAAAGGTGAAGTGATAGCCGAATTCGGGCCTATGGCCAAAGGCGTTCATAATGACGGTATCAATATCAGCGCCCCGCAGGGCAGCCTGGTCGTGACCTCGGCGCCGGGCACAGTTGCCTTTGTCGGCACTGGTCTGAAAAGTTTTGGCAATCTCGTGCTGGTGAAGCATGAGGGCGGCTATATTTCAGCCTATGCTCATTTAGATGACATTCTCGTTAAAGAAGGTGATGTGCTGGGCACGGGAACAACAATTGGCCATGTTGGCACCACCGGACGGGTCAGCAGTCCGCAGTTGCATTTTGAGATCAGAAAGAGCCGTACACCACTCAATCCGCGCGAGATCATCTCCTAGATTTTAATCTCGTTCTGCATCGCCAGATTGAGAATATACTGAAAGGCTGTGCGGCCAGAGCGGTTGCCGCGGGCGATGGCCCAGCTCAGCGCATCCTGTCTGACATCATCAAAGGCAACAGGAATCCTGTAATAGGTGATATACCAGCTGATCATTGATAAATAGGTATCCTGATCAATATTGTGAAAGCCAATCCAGAGTCCAAAGCGGTCAGATAGGGAAATTTTCTCTTCTGCTGCCTCGGAACGGTTAATCGCTGTGGACTGTTCATTTTCTATCATCTGGCGGGGCATGAGATGGCGTCGATTGGATGTGGCGTAAAAAACAATATTGCGCGGCCGGCCAGCCAGCCCCCCTTCCAGAACAGCCTTCAGCGACTTGTAGCTTACATCATCCTGCTCAAAGGCCAGATCATCACAAAAAATTATGAAAGACCGGTCAATTTGTGACAGCCGTTCCATCACCACCGGAAGATCATTTAAATCCTCGCGCTGAATTTCAACCAGGCCTATTG
>JAYPEG010000041.1:0-665 GCA_038125645.1 Alphaproteobacteria bacterium | reverse complement strand
ACCCTTTTTCCAGCAGGTGACCGTGAATCGCTTTCAGAACAGATGATTTGCCGGTGCCGCGGGCCCCCCACAACAGCGCATTGTTAGCCCGCATCCCCCGGGCAAAATATTCTGTATTTTCCAACAGAATCTGCTTTTGCTGGTCTATGCCCTGCAGACTGTCAAGCGGCAGGCGCTGGATCGTGGCAACGGGCTGCAGGCTGTTCTTTTCTGCCACCCACAGATACCCCTCATGTGCCGCAAGATCAGCCGGAGCACTGGCAGGCGGCGCCAGCCGTTCCAGTGCCTCTGTCATACGGATTATCAGATCAGTCAGCTTGTCTGTTTCAGCCATTATTCAATACTCTTGTTCATTCGTTTGACCAGAGAGCAGCCGGTGCCAAAGCCCGTCAGCATTCAATGACCATTTGAAAGCCACCGCAATTCAGGGACATGACTGCGCGCCCACTATAGCGTGATGACAGGCAAAAACAATCACTTATAACTCATATGTTCTGACAGGGATACAGCCGCCCCCCGGCACTTATGTCCAGCACCGCCAGGAGGCGGTAAAAACACTATTCATGGCTGGTATCATCAGCTGTTTTATGCTAGTGACGAGGCATTTCGTAACTATGCATCATCCATGCTGACAATTTCATAACGAAAGTGAGTTCACCATGCTT
>JAYPEG010000040.1:0-15699 GCA_038125645.1 Alphaproteobacteria bacterium | reverse complement strand
GAGCTGTTCAGCCTGTCTGTTGCCCATATCGACTGTGATGCTTTTTACTGTTCGGTTGAAAAGCGTGACAATCCTGAACTGCTGGACAAACCGGTGGTTGTTGGCGGCGAGGGGCGCGGTGTCGTTGCCGCTGCTTGTTATATTGCCAGACGTTATGGCATTCATTCTGCCATGCCCACATGGCAGGCAAAGCGGGCCTGTCCGCAGCTGGTCATTCTGCCGCCGCGCATGGCCCATTATCAGGCGGTTGGGCGCCAGATAAGACATAAGATGGAGGCATTGTCACCGCTGGTTCAGCCCCTGTCAGTGGATGAGGCGTTTATTGATCTCAGTGGCACGCAGAAACTGCATAATGCCCCGCCAGCCCTTGTGCTGGCCCGTCTGCAGGCTGACATAAAGGACAGGCTGGGTCTGACAGTCTCTGTTGGCCTGTCCGGCAATAAGTCACTGGCAAAAATTGCCTCTGACCAGGACAAGCCAGACGGTTTTTTTGTGATTGGCATGAAGGGGTCGGAAAGCTGGCTGTCGGGCCAGCCTGTAACGATATTATTTGGCCTTGGCAAGGCATCAGCCGCACGGCTGAACCGCGCTGGCATTTCGAGCTGTGCAGATTTGCTGGCAGCTGACAGGGGGGTGATACGCGCCCAGCTGGGCAGCGACACAGACAGGATTCTGAACCTGGCACGCGGCATTGACCCGCGCCCAGTATGCCCGGAGCGGGCCCCGAAATCTGTGTCATCTGAAACCACCTTTGCAGCGGATATATCAGATACAGACAGGCTGATACAGACAGCCGAGGTGATTTGCATTAAACTGTCGCGCGAGCTGAAAGCAAAGAAGCTGTGGACAAGGCGGGTGACGCTCAAGCTGAAATATCCTGACCATCGGCTGATGACCCGCAGCCGGACATTGTCATCATCCACACAGATGGCGCATGAGCTGTTTGCTGCTGCCTGTCATTTAATAAGGAAAGAAACAGGCGCTGGTCAGTCCTACCGGTTGCTGGGTGTCGGGGTGGATGTCAGCGATGCCAGCGCTGGCGGCGCTGTTGTTTCTGATCTGCTTGACCGGACTGACACCAGCAGACAAAGGCGTGACAGGCTGGAGGCAGCGATTGACGTGCTGCATGAAAAAATGGGTGATAACAGTCTTATGAGCGGGCGCCAGCTCAGCGCTGGGGGCAGCAAAATGCAAGGCCAGAAACAGCCCGGCCAGAAACAGCCCGGCCAGAAACAGCCCGGCCAGAAACAGCCTGGCCAGAAACAGCCCGGCCAGAAATAGCCTGGCCAGCAGCGGCCAGGCCCGCAACAGCCGCCGCCGCAGAATAAAGAGTAAAATTAACCCGGCTGCCTGCTGCACGGCACACCAGCCAGGACACATGCAAATATGACAGGGAGAGACAGGCTGACATGAGCATGGATTTATTTTTTTACGGTACCCTGCGCGCCCCGGAAGTGCGCCTTGCTGTCATGGGATTTGATCTGCCCCGGGAACGCCTGCTGCCCGGCTGGCTGAGAGGGTTTGATGTTCAGCGCGTTGCCGGGGCCAGCTATCCGATGCTTGTGCGGGCAAAGGATGAACAAACGAAAGTTGCTGGCGTCATTGCCACAGGGCTTGACAGCAGGACAGTCAGCAGACTTGATAGGTTTGAGGGAAGCGACTATCAGCGTGTCAGTCTAAACGCCTCTGTTCAGGGGCATGATCACAATGTTCAGGTCTATCTGGCGTCATCATCACTGGTGCCCGCGGGGCCGTGGGATTTTGAGAGCTGGTACCAGCATGACCGCAGTCGCTTTATGCAGGAAGATTTTAACACAGGCGGCGTTCGGCGTCCTGACTGACCAAAGACAACAAGACACCGTGAAAAGAAGAAGAACGGCAAGAGGGGCGGTAAGGGCAAATGGAAGGGCTTTCGGTTTCATCGGCATTGTCAGCATTGTCGATACAGGCACATTCAGAGCTGCTGTTCTGGATAATAGCCGGGCTGGCTGTGTTCAGCGTGGCTGTGTCAAAATCAGGCTTTGGCGGGGCAATGGGGGCGCTGGCCGCACCAATGATGCTGACAGTTCTGCCGGCAAAGACAGCATTGGCAGTATTGCTGCCCCTGTTTTTGGTCACTGATGTCTGGACGGTTTGGATCTGGCGCGGCTATGTCATCAAACATTATCTGGTCTGGATGACTGTTGCCGGCATTGCGGGCCAGATTCTGGGTTATCTTGTTATCAGCTATATTGATAATGAGACCCTGAAGAGTTTTATCGGCGCACTCGCTCTGTTTATGGGGTTACGCTACTGGCTGCGTGTCTGGCGCCCGGCCATAGGTGTTGTTGCCGCCCATGTCAGCCGCGCCATGCGGGCGCGTTTTCGTGAACGTGCTGCTGTCTGGTGCACATTATCCGGCTTCTCCAGCTTTATTTCGCTGACCGGCGGGATACCGGTACAGGTCTATATGCTGCCAATGCGGATTCACCGTTTTTTCTTCGTGGGCACTCTTTCATGGTATTTTCTGCTGATAAATCTGGCAAAATTACCGTTCTTTGTGGATTTGCAGATGTTCAATGAGAACAGCCTGTTGGTCAGCTGTCTGCTGCTGCCGGTTATACCGGCAGGGGTTCTGTTCGGGCGCTGGCTGAATCGCAAGATGAATGACCGGATATTTTATCATATCGCGCATGCGATTCTGATCATTCTGGGCGTTCGTCTTTTATGGACATCATTGCTGTAACGCCGAAAGGGACAGGCGGATGGCACGCTGGCGTCATTTTCTCTTTCTGATTCTTCTGCTTCCTGCATTGGCAGCCTATGCGGTTATCTGTGTGTGGGGGGCTGAATATCTGACCGGCTTTCACTGGCTGGCAGATGCCCTGTATTATCTGACAGCAGGCCTGTTATGGCTGTATCCAGCGGCTGCTGGCGTGCGCTGGCTGGCCAGACATGAAGGCTGATGGCCTCTCTGCCCCCTGGCGGATTCATGAAAACAGCAGTGAACAGCTATTGATTTTTTACCCTGTTTCTGTCGACAATCACGAGGTCTGCCCTGTTGGGGGGCGGGCATCCGGCAGGCGCGCCGGGTCTCCACGCAACCAGGCCAGCAGTTTTAGCCAGCAGTATTATCAGGCACAGACATGAAACATTATTCATTTTTGGCATTGCTGAAACAGGGGCTGGGCGGACATAAGGGCTGGCAGCCTGTTTGGCGTGAGGCCAGCCCTAAACCCAGTTATGAGGTGATCATTGTCGGCGGCGGGGGCCATGGCCTTGCAACTGCCTATTATCTGGCTAAAAATCATGGAATCACAAATGTGGCAGTACTTGAAAAGGGCTGGATCGGCGGTGGCAACTCGGGCCGAAACACAACGATTGTACGGTCAAATTATTTTATTGAGGGCAATACCGCCTTTTATGAACATTCATTGAAATTGTGGGAAGGGCTGTCACAGGAGCTGAATTACAATGTCATGTTCAGCCAGCGTGGCCACCTTAATCTGTTCTTTTCGCCCGGCCAGCGTGATGCGATGGCTAGGCGTTATAATATCATGCGGCTGAACGGGATTGACGGTGAATTTCTGGATATTGACCAGACACGCCGCCTTGTCCCTCATCTCAATTTCTCGCCCACAGCCCGTCTGCCGATTTTAGGCAGCTTTTATCAGCCACGCGCCGGCACCGCCCGTCATGATGCGGTGAATTGGGGCTATGCGCGGGCCGCCTCTGCACTGGGTGTTGATATTATTCAAAATTGTGAGGTCACAGGCTTTATCCGCTCTGCTGGCAGGCTGGTGGGGGTAGAAACCAGCAGGGGTGCCATCAGGGCAGAAAAAATCGGCCTTGCAGTGGCTGGCTCCTCCTCAGTCCTGGCACAGGCCGCCGGGCTAGGCAAGCTGCCTATTGAGAGTCATAAGTTACAGGCGTTTGTATCAGAGCCCATAAAGCCGTTTCTGGACACTGTAGTGGTTTATGGCACTGGCAGTGGCCATTTCTATATCAGCCAGTCAGATAAGGGGGGAATGGTTTTTGGCGGCGATCTTGACGGCTATAACTCCTATGCCCAGAGGGGCAATCTGCCAATTTATACAGATGTTGCCGGCTGTGCGATGAATATCATGCCGGCATTGGGGCGTATCAAGGTGCTGCGCCAGTGGGCCGGCATCATGGATATGTCTATGGATGGCTCTCCTTTTATCACAAAGACAGATATCAGCGGGCTGTATCTGAATGCAGGCTGGTGTTATGGCGGCTTTAAGGCTATTCCCGGCTCTGGCTGGTGTTTTGCCCATACAATAGCCAATGATGAGGCGCATGAGATCAATGCACTGCTGACGCTTGACCGCTATGCTGCGGGCCGCCAGATAGATGAATCAGGACATGGCCCTTATCCAAAGGCACATTGAAACCAGGATGGAGGCGGTAGCCACACCATGACAAGAACAAGAAAGCATTGACAATGCTGCGGATAGATTGCCCCTTTTGCGGGCTGCGGAACCATGATGAGTTTACCTATCTTGAAGATGGGTCTGTAAGCCTTCCGCCCCTTGACAATACAGACACAAAACAGTGGTTTGATGCTGTATTTCTGCGCGAGAACCCAAAGGGCATACATACAGAGGACTGGCATCATACAGCTGGCTGCAGAATGGTGGTGCGGGTGAAAAGAGATACGCTCAGCCATAAAATTATCAGCACAGCCCCGGCCCATCCGGCCTATAGACATAGCCTGCGCGATACAGCTGGAAAAGCGATGAAAAAGAAAATAACGAGGTCAGGGAAATGAGCGGTTTCAGGCATGAAAAGGCTGGTCTTGTTGACCGCAGCCAACCTGTCTCCTTTTGTTTTGATGGCCAGAGGCTGAATGGCTTTGGCGGTGATACGGTGGCATCTGCATTGATGGCGTCCGGCCGTATGCTGGTTGGACGCAGCTTTAAATATCACCGCCCGCGCGGTGTTATGTCAGCTGGCGTTGAAGAAGGCGGGGCCCTGTTCAATCTGCATGACGGTGCCAGGCGTATTGCCAATGTCAAAGGCACAATGGCTGAATTGTCAGAGGGTCTGCATGTCTATTCACAAAATGCCTTCCCCAGTCTGAAATTTGATCTGGGTGCTGTTAACAGTCTCATCGCCCCTTTTATCACTGCCGGATTTTACTATAAGACTTTCATGGGGCCGGCCCGCAGCACGGCTCTGTGGATGTTCTGGGAAAAGTTCATTCGCAGGGCCGCCGGTCTGGGCACAGCCTCCAGAAGTGATGATCCTGACTGTTATGACATTGCCAATCAGTTTTGTGATGTTCTTGTTGTCGGGGGCGGGCCTGCTGGCCTGCATGCGGCCGCCGCGCTGGCTGAGGCGGGAAAATCGGTCATTCTTGTGGAACAGGATTTCGCAGCTGGCGGGGCAATGCTGGATACGGGCAGCCAGCGCGATGTCACAGATGTTGCCGCTTTGCTGAGACGGCTCAAGAAGGCTGGGGCGCGGGTGATGCTCAGAACCACTGCCTTTGGGCTGTATGACGGGCTGGTGGTCGGTGCAGTAGAGCGGGTAGCAGATCATCTGGCTGTGGCCCCGCCCTTTTGCCCGCGTGAAATTTTTCATATCATCCATCCAAAGCAGATCATCCTTGCCAGCGGGGCCAGTGAAAGAGGCATCGCCTTTGGAAATAATGACCGGCCGGGTGTCATGCTGACACATGCTGTTGCACGTTATGCCAGCCGCTTTGGCGTAATGGCAGGACAAACTGCTGTGCTGGCAGGATGCCATGATGGCAGTTATGATGACGCGCTGATGTTGGCCGGCCTTGGCATGCAGATCACGCTGCTCGATGCCCGTGTGAAAAAGAGCTGCAAGGCCAGTGCTGCAGAAGCTGCGGGAATCGTGCTGTATAATGGCAAGGTTCCGGTCAATGCAGTCGGAAACCACGCCCTGGCAGCTGTGGAGATTGCCGATATTGACAGCCATGGCAATGTCGGCGGCATGACCAGCATTATCGGATGCGACGTACTGGGCATGTCAGGTGGCTATTCCCCGGTTATCCATCTGCCTTCTCATCGCGGGGAAAAACCTGTATGGGACAGCCAGCTGGCCGCCTTTCGGGCCGGGCCGGTGGCTGATGGCGTGTCTGTCATCGGCGCGGCGGACGGCTATTACGACCATCAGGCCGTTCTTGTGTCCGCCCAAATATGTGTTGCGCGCCTGCTAGGAAAAAAGCCAGTGACGGCGCGGCAGAAGCGCGGCCTGCCGGGGCCTGTGTGCCCATTGTTTGAGGTGCGGATGAAGGGCCGCAGGACAAAAGCCTTTCTTGATCCCCAGCATGATGTGACAGGTGATGATATCAGACAGGCCAAACAAGAAGGCTTTGTGTCAGTCGAACATATGAAACGCTATACAACATTGGGCATGGCAACTGACCAGGGGCGTATGGGCAATATTCTGGGGCTGGCTGTGATGGCAGAGGCACGCAATACAGACGTTGCACAGGCTGGAATGACAACCTTTCGCCCGCCCTTTACCCCAGTGTCTATTGGTGCGCTGGCGGGGCGTTACCGCGGCCCGGACTGGCGGGCCGTGCGGCGCACCCCCTTGCACCACCTGCATGAACAAAGGGGCGCGGTAATGACAGATGCCGGGCTGTGGAAGCGGGCCTGGTATTATCCAAAGCCGGGTGAGACGATTGACGATGCCTATATAAGAGAGGCTGCGCTTGTCAGGCAGACAGTCGGCATGGTTGATGTTTCGACTTTGGGAAAAATTGCTGTTCAGGGGCCCGATGCAACAGAATTTCTAAACCGGCTTTATGTCAATTCCTTTGCCAGGCTTGCCATAGGCAAAGCCAGATACGGCGTCATGCTACGTGATGACGGCATGGTGTTTGATGACGGCACAACATGGCGGCTGGCAGAAGATGACTATTTTATGACAACAACTACTGCCCAGGCAGGGCCGGTCATGCAGTTTTTAGAAGAGCTTTTGCAGCGGCGCTGGACAGACCTGCACGTCCATGTCAGCTCAGTGACTGATCAGTGGGCAGGGATGGCGGTTGCCGGCCCCGGGGCCCGCGCTGTGCTGGCTGATTATATGCCAGAGATTGACTGGGATGACAGGGCCTTTCCCTTTATGGCCGTGCGCCAGGTAACAATATCCAGACATGGCCGGGATTTTGTCTGCCGCATTGCACGGATATCATTTTCCGGTGAACAGGCCTTTGAGCTTTATGTGCCGGCAGACAGGGCTGGCCATGTCTGGACAGAGCTGGGCGGTTATGCAGAACGGGCAGGGGGATGCCTGTATGGCACAGAGGCACTCGGCACGCTCAGAATTGAAAAGGGTCACGTCACAGCAGCAGAACTGGACGGCCGGGTCACGCTTGAGGATGCCGGTCTTGGCAGGATGGCGTCATCATCAAAGCCTTTTGTCGGTTCTGTTCTGCGCCAGCGCCCCTTGCTTCAGGGCCCCGCCCGGCCACAGCTTGTCGGCATTTTCCCAAAGGATTTAAGCGCGCGTTTTTCCGCCGGCGGCGTGCTGTGTGCCCCAGAGGCTGTCTCTGGCTTTGGTGAGGGCTGGGTAACAGCTGTTACCCATTCGCCTGCTTTTGGTCACTGGATAGGGCTTGGCTTTATCAGCGGCGGGGCGTCTGCCTGGCAGGACAGGGATGTGATCATTGCTGATCCCGTGCGCGGTCAGCATATAACGGCACAGATAGTCAGCCCGCATATGTTTGACCCATCAGGAGAACGCCAGCATGGCTGAAAATAAAAATGCCCCTGAGGTAACACAAAACAGCCGTCTGCCAGTGGGGCGCTTTGTGCTGGCGGGACAGAAAACAGGCGTCTGGCTGACTGAGCGCACCGGCCTTTACATTACCCAGCTCAGCTTTTTTCAAGCACAGAAAAAACAGCTGGGCACGCTGTTAAAGCGCCGGTTTTCCCTTGACTCTCTGACCGCCCCGTTGCTGGGCTCGGCCGGCCGGGATGTGATGGCAGTGCGTGTTGAGGCAGGAATATTATGGATGCTGTCCGACCGGGCCCTTGTCCCGGATTTAACGCCTGCCTTTGCCGGCTATTACCCGCTTGATTTGTCAGCCAGCCGTGTTGCCCTGCAGATTGCCGGTGAACAGGCAGCATCATTGATCAACCGGATGGCCGCGTTGGATTTGTCCTGCCCTGCAGGCACTGTGATGGCAACAGGCATGCATCATGTGCCGGTGCTTGTGATCAAACAGGAGACAGCAGATTATCTGCTGCTTATGCCACGGAGTTATGCTGAATCACTGGCCCATAGCCTGTTTGAAACTGCCCGTCAGTTTGGTTTGACTGTAAGGCGGCCGGCATCCTGGGCACTGAAAGGACAAAAATGATGGGTCTGTTCCGGTGGCATAGCCCGCCTGCCAAACAAACACAGGCACAGCCACGAAAACACGGGGCGGCCGGCAGCAAAACAGCATCCCAGGCAGCTGAGCGGCCATTCCGTGCTGTGCTGGAACAGGCCTATGCCCTGCTGGAAACGCATGGGCTGACAGGCTGGCGCGTGAAACTTGATCATGCCCGCCGCCGTGCAGGAATGTGCGATTATAATAATAGGGTCATCTCTTTGTCGCGCCATTATGTGCGCGCCGCCCCGCCGGAACATATTAAAGATACGATACTGCATGAAATCGCCCATGCGCTGACGGGGCCGGGACATGGGCATGATGCATACTGGCGGCGTATGGCCCGCTCTATTGGCTGCACGGCAGCACGCTGTCATACGCTGGATTTTTCACAGGCACGCTGGCTGATGCGGTGCCCCAATGGCTGTTTTGAGGTGCCCCGCCACAGACGCTCGGCGCGGCTTGTATGCACCCATTGTAAATCGCCGGTTATTTTTGTCCCCGGTCAGGATTTGGGCCCCCAAAGTGTTTTATGATCCCCGCCGCCAGCAGGCATTTGACCGGGCCGTGTTTTCACTGGCCCGACAGCCCTTTGCCTGTCCGCAGTTCTTTGCCAGAGATGAGATTGACGCGATGAGAGATGCGGCTCTTGCCCTGCCGTTCCGGCGCGCGCGCGCAGTTGCCGGCGCGGGGATAAGCCAGGATTTTGACATTTGTTTTCCGGCCCCGCTTGACGGTGTCTTTGCAAATCTGGCAACGGCACTTGAGCGGCACTGCGCTGCGCTGCACAGCCGATGTCCTGACCTGTTTGACCAGCCTGTCAGACTAAATGATTTTGCTGTCCAGCGCTATGCAGCGGGCGCAAGGGGAATTGGTGTGCATAAGGACAATGCCTGTTACCGGCAGCTGATTTTCATCATTACACTGGCGGGTCAGTCGGAACTGTTTGTCTGCCGTGACAGACAGGGCAGAGACCGGCAAATCATAGATGACCAGCCCGGGCATCTGGTTATCTTGCCTGCTCCTGGATGTATCTATGTGCCAGACCCGGCACAGCGGCCCTTTCACGGGGTCGATAATGTCACACAGGGGCGGCTGTCACTGGGGCTGCGTTTTCATCCGCAGACCAGTCCGAAAGAATAGGCCATCAGGACAGGTGATGATGCTTGCCACAATGTGAAAAGCCTGTCACAGTTAAGCGTAATCAGATGGCTGTCACCACTGCCATCTTCCGAATGGACAGATGCGGCATAGCCGCAGTTCAGAGGAATGAATCCAGGCTGTATGGTCAGTCATCTGCCAATAATATGCAGGTGAGGGAAAAGAACAGCATGATCATAAATATTTCCGGACAGAATATAGATACAGGGGCGGCCTTCCAGGAGCACAGCCGCGAAATCGTTCAGCATATTGTTGAAAAATATTACGCCGCCGCGGTCAGCGCGACTGTGACGCTGGAAAAAAAGGAAGGCGGTTTTTCTGTTCGCATACGCATGAATCTTACCAAGCGCATAGAATTGGAGGCCGGCGGTTTTGCCTATGATGCCCATGCCGCGCTGGAAGCTGCGGGACACCATGCTGAAAAACGGCTACGCCGCCATAAAAGGCGGCTTAAAAATCACCGCCAGCAGAACACAGAGACAGAAGATATTCTGACAGCGCCCATGTCTGTTTATGCCAGTGCGCAGCAGCTTTATGAGGCTGGCGGTCAGGACAACGAGCCCGACACAGCAGAGCTACAGGAAGACAGTCTGCCGATTATTGCTGAAATGTCCTATGAAGTGGAAAACCTGACTGTTGAACAGGCCGTCATGCGCCTTGAGCTGAGCGGCGATAACTGTCTGTTGTTCCGCAATTCTGCCCATATGGGGCTGAATATGGTTCATTTGCGCGCAGACGGCACTATCGGATGGGTTGACCCGCGCGGCACCCGTGAAATGAACCAGACCTCAAAGGCAGGATGAACGCCTGTCTTTATTTTGGTTTTTAGATCTGACGATCCTTGGCCAGATCACGTCCTGTCCTGAATAGTTAGGGCAGCACACAGACCTAGCCTTGTTAAGGGGAAGCAGGGCTGGCATGGGGGCGGCAGATGGCCAGACGTATATCGGGCAGGGGAAAATCAGCAACGGCTGTCAGGCGGGCCTTGCTGGATGGTCAGTTGCCCTGGCAGATGCCCGTTTATTATGATCCGCCCACAGAGCCGCTTTCAGCTGATCAGGTAGAAGCTGTACACGAAGCCAGCCTTGATGTTATCGAGACAATTGGTATTCGTTTTCTCAATGATGAGGCCCTTGATTATCTGGAGCACGCTGGCTGTAGCGTTAACCGCGCTGATATGAATGTGAAAATGGACAGGCACTGGGTCTGTGACATGGTTGCGCTGGCACCCTCACAATTTTCTATTTATCCATGCAACCCGGACAGAAAGCTGACTGTTGGCGGCCGGAATTTTGCCTTTGGTCAGGTGTCATCCCCGCCCAATATCCTCGACCGCGATACGGGCCGCAGAATGGGTACTAGGGCGGATCTGACAAAATTTATTCACCTCACACAGGCATTTAACTGTATCCATTTTCTGGGTGGCTATTCAGTTGAGCCTATGGATTTACATCCATCGGTGCGCCATCTATATGCAAGCCTGGATATGCTACTCTACAGTGACAAGGTCATTCATGTCTATTCACTTGGGGGCAGAACGGGTTGAGGATGTAATGGAAATGGTTCGCATTGCCGCTGGTCTGAGCGCGCACGAATTTGCGGCCCGGCCCCGCTTTTTTACCAATATCAATTCTTCATCCCCGCTGAAACATGATTATCCTATGCTAGACGGCTCCATGCGGATGGCCCGCCGCGGCCAGCCGGTGATTGTCACACCCTTTACGCTGGCCGGGGCGATGGCCCCTGTGACAATTTCCGGGGCTGTGGTTCAGCAGAATGCAGAAGCATTGGCAGCGATTGCCCTGTTGCAGACAGTGCGGGCGGGAACGCCAGTTGTCTATGGTGCCTTTACCAGTAATGTCGATATGAAATCAGGGGCCCCGGCCTTTGGCACGCCTGAATATATAAGGGCAATGCAGATTTCCGGGCAGATGGCACGTTTTTATAATCTGCCGCTCAGAACATCAAATGCAAATGCGTCCAATGTTCCTGATGGCCAGGCGGTCTGGGAGACGGCTTTTTCTTTGCATGGTGCGCTTTCTGGACATACAAATCTGGTCTATCACGGTGCTGGCTGGCTGGAGGCAGGCGGACAATGGACAGATGAGCGGGCCTATCACAGCTGCCAGCGGATTTTAAAAGAGCATGAGCCCCCGGCAATTGATGAAGGAATAAAAGAAGAATTGCTGGCCTTTGTTGAAAGGCGCGTTAAGGATGGCGGGGTGCCAACAGATTTTTAACGTTAAACTGGTAGGGTTGGAACAGGAAAGAGCAAGCTATGAAAACACAGGCACAAGTGGTGGTTATCGGCGGGGGCGTTGTCGGTGCTTCAGTTCTGTATCATCTGACAAAACATGGCTGGACAGATGTCATGCTTGTTGAACGCTCTGAGCTGACATCAGGTTCGACATGGCACGCTGCCGGCGGTATGCATACAATCAATGGTGATCCCAATGTTGCCAAGCTGCAGCAATATACCATCAGCCTGTACAAGGAGATTGAGGCGCTGTCAGGCCAGGATATCGGTTTGCATATGACCGGCGGTGTCATGCTGGCAGCTACACAGGAGCGCTTTGACTGGCTGAAGGGGGTGTATGCCAAGGGAAAATATCTGGGTATGGATGAGCTAGAAATTATTACAGCAGAACGTGCCGCAGAACTTATGCCCCTGCTTGATCCCGCACAATTTACCGGGGCCCTTTATGACCCTGTTGAAGGGCATTGTGATCCCTATGGCGTTACGCATGCCTATGCGCGGGCTGCGCGCACTAACGGGGCAGCAGTTGAAACACACACAATGGTAAAAAGCCTGTCCCAGACCCCGGACGGAAGCTGGCATATTGAAACGGACAAGGGGCGCATCACTGCCGAACATGTGGTGAATGCGGCCGGGCTGTGGGCACGCGAGGTTGGCCGGATGGTCGGGCTCGAGCTGCCGGTTTTGGCTATGGAGCATATGTATCTGCTGACAGAAGATATGCCTGAAGTTGCCGCATTTAATGAAAAGGAAGGCAAGGAAGTCCTGCATGCAGTTGATTTTGACGGTGAGATTTACCTGCGTCAGGAACGTGGCGGCATGCTGATGGGCACTTATGAGAAGGCCTGTCGCCCCTGGTCAAAATATGAAACGCCATGGTCATTCGGCCATGAACTGCTGGCCCCGGATATTGACAGGATTGCCCCGTCACTGGAGGTTGGCTTCAGACATTTTCCGGCCTTTGAGACCGCGGGCATCAGAAAGATAATCAATGGCCCCTTTACCTTTGCCCCGGATGGCAACCCCCTGGTCGGGCCGGTCAGGGGGTTGACGAATTTCTGGTCTGCCTGTGCGGTAATGGCTGGCTTTTCACAGGGCGGCGGCGTTGGGCTTGCCCTGTCAAACTGGATTGTCAACGGCGATCCCGGTTTTGATGTCTGGGCCATGGATATAAGCCGCTTTGGCAGCTATGCCAACATGGCCTACACAAATGCCCGGGTGCGGGAAAATTACTCACGCCGCTTTTCTATTCGCTATCCCAATGAAGAGCTGCAGGCGGCCCGCCCGCTGCTGACTACGCCTATTTACGGCCAGCTACGCGAGAAGGGCGCACAATTTGGCGCCAGCTTTGGGCTGGAAGTGCCTTTATGGTTTGCCCCTGAAGGGGTCAAAGAGGCGTTTTCCTGGCGCCGTTCCACTGATTTTTCCTATGTTGGGGTAGAGGCAAAAGCTGTGCGGAACAGTGTTGGCCTCACCGAGATTTCACATTTTGCCAAATACCGGGTCACTGGCAGCGGGGCTGCAGACTGGCTGGATAGGATTATGGCGGCAAAATTGCCGTCTGCAGGACGCATGACACTGGCCCCAATGTTAAAGCCGGACGGGCGGATGATCGGTGATTTTACGCTCGCATGCCTGGCTGGGAATGCATATCTGATTATTGGCTCTGGCATTGCTGAGGATTATCATATGCGCTGGTTTGAAAGCCATTTGCCAGATGATGGCAGTGTTCAGCTGCAAGCACTAGGACAGACGATGACTGGTCTGTGTATTGCCGGGCCCAGATCGCGCGATCTGCTGGCTAAACTGACAACACAGGATGTCAGCCACTCGGCCTTTGGCTTCATGGCTATGCGCCAACTGCATATGGGTATGGTGCCGGTGCTTGTCGGGCGGGTCAGCTATACAGGCGATCTGGGTTATGAAATCTGGGTGTCGCCGCAGTATCAGCGCCGTCTGTTTAATGATATTCTGGATGCCGGTGCACAGTATGATATCAGGCTGTTTGGCAGCCGGGCACTGAATGCGCTGCGTCTGGAAAAGAATTATGGCAGCTGGGCACGCGAATACAGACCAGTCTATTATCCTCACCAGGCCGGGCTTGAGCGCTTTTGTGATTTTGATAAATCTGCAGATTTTATCGGCAAGGCAGAGGCCGCGCGCGCTGCCAGGGACGGCAGCGGTGATTACCGGCTGCGCAGCTTTGTTGTTGAGGCGGACGGGGCTGATGTTATCGGTGATGAGCCCCTGTTTCACAAGGGAAAGATAGCTGGCTATGTCACATCAGGCGGCTTTGCCCATGCATCGGGTGTGTCAATGGCAATGGGTTATGTCCGCACAGAGCTGGCAGAAGAGGAACAGGGCTGGCATGTTGAATTGCTGGCCCGGATGCTGCCTGCAAGAATGCAGAAACAGCCCTTGTTTGACAGCAAATCCAGTCATATGCGTAGCTGACAGGGCTGGCGGGCCGAGGTTTCAGACAAGAGCAGGCAAATCAAGGGCCCGCATGAAAATATCTGTGTCACAATTCCCGCCAGAGCCCATGACAACAACCCGGGCGCGCTGACCGGCCCCTGATTGCCGGTCAATGAATTCAGGTGCAAGGGCGGCTGCCAATGCCACAGCCCCGCCCGGTTCCAGAGTAATTTTCAGATAATCCCATGCTGCACGCACGGCCCCCAGCGCGGCATCATCGCTGACCACCAGCCCGCTGGCCCCCAGTGCCCTGATGATCGGAAATGTCAGTGTGCCGGGTTCAGGCGTTACGATCGCGTCACACACAGACCGCGCTGCCGGATCATTGGCAACCGGACAACCGGCGGCCAGTGAACGCGCTGTATCATCAAAGCCTGCAGGCTCTGCTGTATGAAAGACAGTTGCAGGAAAGGCCGCTGCCAGTGCGCTTGCTGAACCGGCCATCAGGCCGCCCCCGCCGCAGCAGCTGATGAAAATATCAGGGATAAATCCTGCCCTGCGGGCCTGTTCAGCAATTTCCAGACCGGCCGTGCCCTGTCCGGCAATGACACGCATATCATCATAAGGGCGGATCAGCTCTGCCTGGAATTTTGCTGCCAGCTCTGTGCCTATCTCCTCACGGCTTTGAGTGTAACGGTTATAAAGGACAGTCTCTGCACCATAGGCGTGGGTGCCCTTAATCTTTGCACGCGGGGCATCCTCTGGCATGATGATGGTGGCCCGGCGTCCAGACAGGCGCGCGGCAAGCGCAACCGCCTGTGCATGATTACCGCTTGAATAGGCAATGACGGCCGGCACGTCCGGGCCCAGAGAAAAGACAGCATTACAGGCCCCCCTGAATTTAAATGACCCTGTGCGCTGTAAACAGTCCGCCTTGACATACAGATCAAAGGGCAGTTTCTGGTTCAGCCTGTCAGATGTCAGAAGGGGTGTGGTGACAAGATAGGGCCGGATGCGTTTTTCGGCTTGGTTTATGAGGTCTGTGAGGGGCATCTGTGTTCGATTCGTTCAGTTGGCTGGCAATTTGCCTGTCATCTAGCCAATAAAATGGCGGTGGCGGCAATGCAAATCTTGTCTTATGAGGGAAATTTGTTATTTTCATCAAAGATTCCGGCAAATATCATCAAGTATCACGAACAGCCGGACATGTTTTTATTATCAGACGAGCTTTCTATGTCCAGCCTCTATCCCCATTTGCCGTTTTCCGGCTCATGCACCGCCCTTCTAACCCCGTTCAAAGAGGATGGCAGCCTTGATGAGGCCAGCTTTGAGGCGCTGGTGGACTGGCAGATAAATGAGGGCACGCACGCGCTTGTTCCGGTTGGCACCACCGGTGAGTCACCAACACTCAGCCATGAAGAACATGACCGGGTTGTCGATATTTGTGTGAATTTTGCAGGCGGGCGTGTGCCGGTGATTGCCGGGGCGGGGTCTAACAGCACATCAGAGG
>JAYPEG010000039.1:7891-15907 GCA_038125645.1 Alphaproteobacteria bacterium | reverse complement strand
GTCTAACAGCACATCAGAGGCCGTCCGGCTGGCCAGCCATGCACAAGCTGTCGGCGCGGATGCAGTATTGATTGTCACCCCCTATTATAACAAACCGACACAGGCAGGTCTGAAGGCGCATTTTACAGCGATAGCTGATGCGCTGTCCATTCCAGTAATTATCTATGATATTCCCGGGCGGTCTGTTGTTCGCCTGGATGATGAGGTGCTGGCAGCGTTGGCAGCGCATCCCAATATTGCCGGCATAAGGGACGCCACAGCTGACTGCGCCCGCCCGACACGGCTGAGAAATCTGATGGGCGATGATTTCTGCCAGCTCTCCGGCGAGGATGCAACAGTGCTTCCCTATCTGGCAGCTGGCGGCCATGGCTGCATTTCGGTGGTCAGCAATGTGGCTCCTGCTCTTTGTGCAGAGCTTCACAAAGCATGGGTCTGTGACAATGACAGGGAACGCGCGCTCAGCCTGCACCAGAGACTGATGCCCCTGCATGACGCACTGTTCTGCGAAGCCAGCCCCGGGCCGGTTAAATATGCGGCCTCACTGCTGGGACTGTGCGGGCCTACAACAAGGCTGCCGCTTGTTGAGATAGCGGACAGCTCAAAGCAGACGGTCAAAGAGGCGCTGATTTTTGCTGGCCTGCTTGCGGGGTAAGAGCGGCAAAGAGAGTGTTTTAATGACATTGTCTTTGTGCTGAGACACATAATTTGGGGATATCTGATGGCGATAACCACGGGCCGTATTGCTGAAAACCGGCGTGCCAGACATGATTATCTCATTGAGGACACCCTAGAGGCCGGTATCATCCTGAAGGGCAGCGAGGTGAAATCATTGCGAACCGGGCGTGCCAGTATCGCTGAAGCCTATGCAGGCGAGGATCGCGGGCGTCTGACATTGTTCAACGCCAATATTCCGGTATATCCCGCCGCCAGGGACAACCATGAACCGAAACGGGTGCGTGAGCTGCTTGTCAGCCGCAAACAGCGCGACAAATTGCTGGGCATGATAAGGCGCGAGGGTATGACACTGGTTCCCCTGTCACTGTATTTTAATCAGAATGGTCTTGTGAAGCTGCAACTGGGAATAGCAAAGGGAAAGAAAAAAGCAGACAAACGCCAGACAGAGCGCGACCGTGACTGGTCACGCCAGAAACAGCGTCTGCTGAAAAGCAGTTAAATGCGGCTGGTGAATAGCAGCTCATCACTATAAATTAACACCCCTTCATGAATTAACAGCTGTTCATGCATAGGCCAGTAAGCGGCGGCAGACTGTTTCAAACATTTGTCTGGTTAACCGGTTTGTCTGAATATTATAGCGTGAACAATGATAGGAGCTGATCAGGCGCAGAGCGTTTGGCAATGGCTGTTCGCTGTCATGGGCAAAGGGGTAATCAGCAGCGCGCAGGCTAAAATGGCGCAGCACAGTATCATGGGCAATGCGGCCAAGCACAAAGATCGCCCGCAGATTTGGCATGGCGGCCAGCTCTGCTGACAAAAAGGGACGGCAATTCGCAATTTCAGCAGCCACAGGTTTATTCTGTGGCGGCACACAGCGAACCGCATTGGCGATACGGATGCCCGCCAACTGCAATCCGTCATCACGGCTGGCGGCATAGCTGCCGCTGGCCAGCCCCAGTTTCAGCAGGGTTTCATACAAGACCATGCCGGCGAAATCGCCGGTAAACGGGCGGCCGCTGGCATTGGCCCCGCGCAGCCCGGGGGCCAGCCCGAGAATGAGAACTGATGCGCTGGCAGCCCCGAATGAGGGCACCGGCCCATTATGCCAGTCAGGATGTGACTCGCGGTAACTGTCAATGAACCGCGCGAGACGTGGGCATTTGCGGCAGTCCTGCGGGGCAACATGGTCAAGGGGCGTATCAGCCATTATAAATAAATAAAATCAGGGTTATAAATAAAAACAGTGCGGCCACTCAATTCTGCTCGCCGGTGAAGTCACGCTCAAGCTGTGTGCATATATCATCAAGGTCAAGAAAATGATCAGCCTTGCGGCGCAGCGCATCAGAGACCATGTTGGGCTGGGTTCTGACAGAAGAGACAACCGTCACACGAACGCCGCGATCCTGAACCTCTTCAAGCAGACGGCAGAAATCACCGTCACCGGAAAATAGATATGCATGGTCAATATAGGGCGACAGTTTCAGCATATCGAGCGCAAGTTCCATATCCATATTGCCCTTTGTACGCTTTTCGCCCGTTGCCTGATTAACATATTCGCGTGTCTGCTTGCTGACAATCGTATAGCCATTATAGTCAAGAAAATCTATCAGGCGGCGCAGATGCGATTCCTCTGACGGGTCTGGCAGGGCGGTGTAATAATAGGCGCGCACAACACGTTCTTTCTGCCGGAAAAAATCCAGCAGACGCAAATAGTCAATATCAAGATTCAGTAACTTTGTTGTGGCATGAAAGTTAGAGCCATCAATAAAGAGAGCCGACCGTTCCGATGAGGTCATAAAATATCCTTTGTTAAAAAATCCCTTTGTTAAAAAATCAAGGTGGTTAAAAATTTAGTTTTTACATCATTTGGTTGCAATGCGCTTATAATGGCGCAGAAATGTCTTTCTGTCCAGCCCTGCTTGTCTTTTGCGGTTAATTGCTGATATCAAGATGGGTGAAATGGCTGAAAGCAATGCCCTGCAGCGAAAAAGACAGGAACAGGCAATGATTGATGTTTATCTGGGTATCGGGGCAAATCTGGTGCCGGCTGGCTATGGTGACCTGCGCTCCGGGCTCGATGCAGCTCTTGTGCAGCTTGGGCAGCAGGTGAAAATTACAAAGACATCAAAATGGTACCGCAGCGCTGCTGTTCCTGTATCAGCGCAACCAGATTATCTCAATGCGGTTGTGGCAGCGCAGACCACGCTTGGGGCGGCACAGCTTTTATCTGTTCTTAATGATATTGAGCAGGATTTCGGCCGTGTCCGCACTGTCCGCAATGCCGCGCGTGTGCTTGATATCGATTTACTGTTCTATGGTAATGAAATCATTCAAACTGAGCGGCTGTGTGTTCCCCATCCACGCCTTGAACAGCGAGCCTTTGTTCTGAAGCCCCTGATGGAAATTGCGCCACAGCTGGAGCACCCGCGTCATGGCTGTTCTGTTGCTGATCTGCTCAGCCGCTTTGATGCCTCACCATATGCTGGCCAGCACTGCATTGTCGATGAGGGCGGGTGACAGCCCTGTTGCTGATTTTACTTGAGAAAATCTGCCTTTTGCGCTATAAGCACGATGTTTTGATAACCCTGCGAGAGAAATAAGGAGCCGAGCGTTATGGCCCGCGTTACCGTCGAAGACTGTATTGAGAAAATCCCCAATCGTTTTGACCTGGTGCTTACCGCTGCCCAGAGAGCGCGCAATATCCAAAAAGGTGAGCTGCTGACCATTGAGCGCGATGATGATAAAAACCCTGTAGTTGCCCTGAGAGAAATTGCAGATGAGACCATCGATATCGCCACTATTGAGGACAGAATTGTCAGATCGCTGCAACGCCTGAATGAGCGCGAGGAAGAGGTCAGTGCCAAAGATGAGGCTGCAGTAACAGCCGAAGAAGATATGTCAAATATGATCGGTCTGAACAGCATTGATAACATAGAGGATTCAGGAATGCAGATCGGCACCGGCGTTGAACTGGATGCCACTGGATTTGAGGATGTTGATATCGCCACTCTTGACGATGACAGCTGATTGATTGAGACTGACTGTACAGACTCATTTCATCTTATGATAGGCAGTGGCTATGCCGCAGGGGTTATTGCCTGATATCAAAGCAGAATTAAGCGATCCGACACAGGCAGGGTTTGAACAGCTTATGTCTGTGTGCTCTGCTTATCTGAGCGAGGCGGGACAAAGCCGCGTCCATGCCGCCTTTGCGTTCGGTCAGAAGGCGCATCATGGACAGCTGCGGGACAGCGGCGCACCCTATTTTACCCATCCTGTTGCTGTTGCTGCCTTGCTGGCGGATATGCATCTTGATACGGACACGCTGGTTACGGCCCTGTTACATGACACGGTTGAGGACTGCGATGTCACTTTGGATGATATCGCTTGCGCGTTTGGCGCAGAGGTTGCCAGCCTGGTTAATGGGGTGACCAAACTCAGCCAGCTTGAGCTGAAATCAGCTGATACCAAGCAGGCAGAGAATTTCCGCAAATTCGTGCTTGCTGTGGGCAGGGATATCCGCGTTTTGCTGGTTAAGCTGGCAGACCGCACGCATAATATGCAGACACTGGATGCGGTGAAAAAGCCGGAACGGCGCTGGCGTATCGCCAAAGAAACAATGGAAATCTATGCCCCGCTTGCCGAACGCATGGGGATTACACGCTTTCAGGCTGAATTAGAGGATCGGGCGTTTGCTGTCCTGCAGCCTGAACTGCGCGAATCCATTGTCAGCCGTCTTGATTTTCTTGCCTTTGAGACAGAAGAGACAATTCCGAAAATCTGCAGTGATCTTGACTCCCTTCTCAGCGCTGAGGGGATCAGCTGCGAGGTTTCCGGACGGGCTAAATCTCCTTATTCAATCTCGCGCAAAATGCAGGTCAAGAATGTAACCATGGATCAGCTCTCTGATGTCATGGCCTTCCGGATCATCGTTCCTGATACAGATTGCTGTTATCGCACGCTGGGGCTGGTGCATATGACCTTTCCTGTTGTTATGGGCAGGTTCAAAGATTATATCTCCACACCAAAGGCAAATGGCTACCGTTCGTTGCATACTGCTGTTATCGGCCCCCTCAGGCAGAAAATTGAAATCCAGATCCGCACTGCAGAGATGGATGATACAGCAGAGCGCGGCGTGGCTGCACATTGGGAATATAAACAAGGTGATCCAGGTGGTGATGGCGGGGCAGGCCGGGCAGAGCGGCTACAGACCTTCAGATGGGCACGCGAGCTGGTCAGCCTGCTTGAGCTCAATGATGAGGCCACAGAATTTTTAGAGAATAGCAAGCTGGAAATGTATAAGGATCAGGTCTTCTGCTTTACCCCCAAGGGTGATTTGATCGGCTTGCCACGGGGGGCCACAGCGATTGATTTTGCCTATGCTGTGCATACTGATGTTGGTGATAAATGCGTTGGGGTTATGATTAATGAAAGACGCCGGCAGCTGACAACTGAACTGGCAAACGGCGATCAGGTGCAGATTCTGACCGACAAGGATGGCAGGCCAAAGAGTGACTGGGAGGATTTTGCCGTCACGGGCCGGGCAAAATCAGCAATAAAGAGATTTATCCGCCTGCAGAGGCTAGAGGAATTTGGCCGTGTTGGGCGCGCGCTACTGGAGCGTGAATTCAGGTTTCGCAAGACAAGTTTCAATGAACAGGTAATCTCAGCTGCTTTGTCTGCATTTGACATGCATAATATTGAAGAGCTGTATGCAGCCATAGCTGAACAGAAGCTGAAAACAAAGGATGTGTTTGAACGGCTCTATCCTGAACAGGCACTTGCGGGCAGTGACAACCGCAAAACCCGCCAGAACGCTGTAGAACAGATGCCGGAGCCGGTCTTCAATGTTGACCGGGCCCATGAGGGGCTTGCTGTTCATCTCGGCAAATGCTGTCATCCCCTGCCAGGCGACAGGATTGTTGGAATTGTCACGACAGGAAAGGGGATTACAGTTCATACAAAGAGCTGTTCTACATTAACGAAATTTGTGGAAATTCCAGAATTGTGGCTAGAGGTCGAATGGCCGCGAAAATCTGTGCGGCGCTATGCCGGACGGATACAGGCAGTGATTTTGAATGAGCCGGGCGCGCTTGCGGCGCTCTGTACTGTTATTGGCCAGCAGGCCGGCAATATCACCCATATTCAGCTGACTGAGAGAAATATGAACTTTTTTACCTTTCTTCTTGATATTGATGTCAAAAATCTTGAACATATTCAATCTATTGTCTCTGTTTTGAGAGCCAATAAATATATCGAGTCCGTTAAACGTTACAGCCTGTAACGGCAAAAGCAAAAGCCCATGTTCAGACGCCGTGTTCCTTTAAGCTGGAGTGACCGTTTGCGTGAAATCGTCTTTCCGCGCAAAGGGTTTTCACGTCTCTACAGCTATATGGCACAGCGTGTCCTCAGAATGCCCGGCTCGCCTTATTCTCTTGCGTGCGGTTTTGCCTGCGGGGTAGCAGTTTCCTTTACACCGCTGATAGGTTTTCATCTTTTGCTGGCAGCTGTGCTGGCCTATTTGATGCGCGGCAATATCATTGCCTCATGGATAGGCACACTTATTGGCAATCCCTGGACATTTCCTTTTATCTTCATTCTGCTGCATGAAACGGGAATGGCGCTGATAGGGTATCTGGGTGTACAAACATGGCTAAGGACAGACGGTGCAGAGACTGTTTATAATCAGTTTATGGGCCATTTTATTCCAATGGCTGTGGGCGGTGTTGTGACATCGGTGCTCAGCTGGCTTGTCAGCTTTGCGCTGGCTTACTGGGCTGTGGTCAGCTGGCGGCGCCACCGCATACGGCGTCTGGCGGCACATCGCAGACATAAGCAGAGCCAGTAAGGGCAGTGAGCGCGCCGGCAATCGACACACAGGAGAATAGAGTATGACATCATTGCGTCTTGGCGTGAATATTGACCATGTGGCAACCTTGCGTAATGCGCGCGGGGGCAGTCATCCTGACCCGCTTGCTGCCGCACTTGCCGCACAGGCGGCCGGGGCTGATGGGATCACAGCCCATCTGCGTGAGGACAGGCGTCATATTACAGACAGTGACATTTTTTTGATTAAAAAAGCGATCCGGATTCCCCTTAACTTTGAAATGGCAGCAACAGATGAAATGCTGGCGATTGCGTTAGAGCTGCGCCCGAATGCTGTCTGTCTGGTGCCGGAAAGACGGGCAGAGCTGACAACCGAAGGCGGCCTGGCTGTTGCTGGCAATGAAGAAAGGCTGAGGGAAATAAGCGGGCAGCTGAAAGCAGCAGGTGTCCGCGTTTCATTATTTGTTGATGCACAGGACGCTGAGCTGGCGGCAAGCGCAGCTGTTGGGGCAGATATTGTTGAGCTGCACACAGGCCCTTATTGTGAGCAGCCCGCCGGGCTGCGGCGCGACAGGGCGCTGACCCGTCTTAGAACGGCTGCAGAACAGGCATCGCGTCTGGGGCTGGAGGTTCATGCCGGGCACGGGCTGTCATTTGACACGGTTGGTGCCGTTGCCGCCCTGACACAGATGGCAGAGCTGAATATCGGGCATTTCATTATTAGCCAGTCTGTCTTTGATGGTCTTGATAATGTGATTGCAAAAATGCGCCAGCTGATGGCCGATGCCAGGATATGAAAGCCGTGATTATCGGTATTGGACATGATATATGTGACCAGCGGCGCATCTATCGGCTGCTGACGCGCTTTGGCCCGGCATTTTGTGCACGCATACTCAGCCGGGAAGAACAGGTGGAATATGAACAGCGCGGTGACAAGACGGCCTATGTTGCCGGCCGTTTTGCCGTAAAAGAAGCTGTCTATAAGGCGTTGAGCAGCACAGACCAGAGACATATGTACTGGCATCATGCGGTAACAGCCAGCCAGAAATCAGGGGCCCCACAACTGGAGCTGAAGGGCCAGTGCCTGAAAGGGGCCCTGTCACTAGTACCGCCCGGAAAACAACTCAGAACCTTTGTGTCAATCAGTGACGAGAAGCCCTATTCATCAGCCTTTGTGGTTCTGAGTGCACAGGACTAGAAAGGCTTTCAGGGCTACAGTGGCTTGATAGGACGTACTGTTTTGTGCTTAAAGCTAGTCAGTATTTTTATGAAGCGGAAAAAATAATGCGTTCAAAACAGTCAAAACAGGGTTCAGGACTTGCTGAAACGGTAAAAACATTGCTGATCGCCGGCGTGATCGCTCTTGGGTTCCGCTCGCTGATTGCTGAACCCTTTAATATTCCGTCTGGCTCTATGATTCCAACCCTGATGGTTGGTGACTATCTGTTTGTTTCAAAATACAGTTATGGCTATTCACGCTATTCTTTTCCCTTTGCCATGGCCCCGATAGCCGAG
>JAYPEG010000039.1:0-7881 GCA_038125645.1 Alphaproteobacteria bacterium | reverse complement strand
CCGAGCGGGTCTGGGCCAGCGAACCTACGCGCGGTGATGTGGCGGTTTTCCGGCTGCCCTCAAAACCGTCGGTTGATTATATCAAGCGTGTGGTTGGCCTGCCCGGTGACAGAATACAGGTAACTGGCGGCATTTTGCATATTAACGGTGTGGCAGCACAGCGCCGGCTGATCGGCAACGGCAATATCGCCGCAGGGGACAGGGCGATGCTGGCAAAGCGCTATGAGGAAATATTCCCAGACGGTCACAGCCATATCATTCAGGAGCTGAACGATAGCCAGCTCTTTGACAATACCGAAGAATTCATTGTTCCGCCCGGACATTACTTTATGATGGGGGACAACCGTGACAATTCTCGTGACAGCCGGTCAACAACGGTCGGGTTTGTTCCGTTCAAGAATTTTGTCGGGCGGGCTGAATTTCTGTTTTTCAGCCATGATGGCTCTGCCCGTTTATGGGAAGTTTGGAAATGGCCTCTGATGATAAGATTCAGGCGTCTGTTCACCGCGATCAACTGAGCGCAATGACTGACAAAGGCAAAAATGAACAGCTTTTTTCGGCTAAACAGTCAGCAGAATTGTCTGAACTTGAGCGGCTGATCGGTTACAGCTTTCAGGATAGCGGGCTGTTGCAGACTGCTGTCAGCCACAAGAGTCTGCCAACAGCCGAGAGCAGTTATGAAAGGCTGGAGTTTCTTGGTGACCGGGTTTTGGGGCTGGTGCTCAGCTCCTGGCTGTATCAGCATTTCCAGACAGCAGACCAGGGGGAACTGACCAAGCGTTTTCACCGCCTGTCATGTCAGGACGCGCTGGCAGAAATCTGCGTAAGCCTGGGGCTGCAGAATTATATCCGCCATGAGGGCGGGGCTGACAGCCTGGCAGACAGACCGTCTGTTCAGGCAGATGTCACAGAGGCGCTGATTGCTGCAATTTATCTTGACGGCGGGCTTGGTGCGGCAGAAGCCTTTATCAGGCGGTTCTGGCCGGCAGAACAGGACTTGCCAGAGGATTTTACAGACAATCCCAAATCAGGGGTTCAGGAATGGGCAGCGGCGCGTTCATTGTCCTTGCCTGTCTATAAGCTGATAAAGCAGAGTGGACAGGATCATGCGCCTGAATTTCTGGTACAGCTTACGGTTGACGGCTTTGTGCCTGTCACAGCAAGCGGCACCTCGCGCAAGGGCGCGGAGCGCAATGCCGCAGCCAGGTTTTTAACGATGCTGAAACAAGAGAAAAAACTGTGAGCACATTATTGCCAAATCAACACACAGAGGCTGATAAAAATGTGACACGTGCGGGCTTTGCGGCGCTTATCGGGGCCCCCAATGCCGGCAAATCCACATTTATGAATGCTATGGTCGGCAACAAGGTTTCCATTGTCACGCCAAAGGTTCAGACCACAAGAAGCCGTGTCAGGGGCATTGTCATGCATGGGCACGCACAGATAATTTTTGTTGATACGCCCGGTATTTTCCAGCCAAAAAGGCGGCTTGACCGGGCGATGGTCAATGCGGCCTGGCGGGGTGTAGATGATGCAGATGTCCTGCTTGTTGTGCATGATTGTGCACGCAAAACCATTGATGCTGACACATCAGCCATTATCAGGACATTGAATACCCAACAGCGCACAGCCTCGCTTATTCTCAATAAAATCGATTTAACCCGTCCCGAACATTACATGGCCCGCACAAAAGAGCTGTCCGCAATGTTTGATTTTCAGCGGGTCTTTATGGTCTCTGCTGAGACCGGTTCGGGTGTTGCGGATATAGCTGGCTGGCTGGCCGGAGAAATGCCGGTTGGGCCGTATTTGTTTGACCCTGAGGATCTGTCTGATCTGCCGATACGGCTGATGGCAGCAGAAATCATGCGCGAGAAGCTGTTTTTGAACCTGCATCAGGAACTGCCCTATCAGATAACAGTGGAATGCGAGCGCTGGCAGGAAAAAAAAGACGGTAGTGCAGAGGTGAGGCTGGTTATCTATGTTGCGCGCGAGGGGCACCGCGGGATTGTTCTGGGCAAGGGCGGACAAACGCTCAAACGTATTGGTCAGGCCGCCCGCCTCGAGCTTGAGGCCTTGTGTGACCGGCGCATTCATCTTGTCAGTTTTGTTAAATATAAAAAGGACTGGATGAATGACAAAGACCGCTATGCAGCCTGGGATTTAGATTTCGATGCCTGAATGGTCAGCTGATGGCATCATTTTATCTGTGCGCCCCTATGGTGAGAATAAAGCTGTTGTCAACTGTCTGACAGATACCCAGGGCCGCCATGCGGGACTTGTGCATGGCTATGACTCACGCGCCAAAAGGGGCGTGTGTGAACCGGGCAACACAGTCTGTCTGAACTGGCGGGCACGGCTCAGCGAACAGCTGGGCAGTTTTCAGATAGAATTGAGGAAAAACCCCTCGTCACTGTTTCTTGATAATCCTGTGCGCCTGGCAGGCCTGTCTTCTGTCTGCGCGATACTGGAGGCTGGCCTGCCTGAACGCGAACCTGTGCCGTTGATCTGGCAAAGCACAGTGGCACTGCTGGAGATTATCGGCCTTGCCGAAACCAATACAGACTGGCTGGCATTTTATGTACGCTGGGAGGCTGATTTACTGGCAACGCTTGGTTTTGGTCTGGGGCTGTCCTTCTGTGCGGTGTCCGGGCGCAGTGATAATCTGATTTATGTCAGCCCGAAAAGCGGAAATGCGATTCACAGCACGCAT
Organism: Alphaproteobacteria bacterium; assembly: GCA_038125645.1. Classification (GTDB taxonomy): domain Bacteria; phylum Pseudomonadota; class Alphaproteobacteria; order Puniceispirillales; family Puniceispirillaceae; genus JADHLI01. The sequence goes on along the minus strand of JAYPEG010000039.1, from coordinate 5,171 downwards.
GCCGGTGACTTTGCAGACCGTATGCTGGCCCTGCCATCATTTTTGCGCGCACAAGGGGCGGTTAAGCAGGGCACTGTTACAAACAGCGAGCTTGTAAAGGGGCTGACCCTGACTGGCCATTTTATCGCCAGACGCATCTTTTCACTGCTTGACAGGGATTTGCCGCCAGCGCGTTTGCGTCTCGCATATCTGGTAGAAAAAAATAACCTGGCCCCATAGATATTGTGATTGTCGATATGCTGGTCTATAACCGACTGGACGCATGACAGACATCGTGCCTGTCCATCACCGCTGTCCATTGACTGATTTACTGAGGCCCCCATGGCAAATGAACTATACAGTGATGAGCAGATACAGCCGGCCGATTTTTCAACGGCGCTGTCGGAACGCTATCTGGCCTACGCGCTGTCGACGATTACCGCACGCTCGCTCCCCGATGTCAGGGATGGTCTGAAACCGGTTCACAGGCGGCTGTTATTTGCCATGCGCCAGCTAAAGCTCGACCCCGATCAGGGTTTTAAGAAATCAGCGCGTGTGGTCGGCGATGTGATGGGTAAATTTCACCCGCATGGTGACGCGGCCATCTATGATGCAATGGTCAGGCTGGCACAGGATTTTGCCATGCGCTATCAGCTGGTGGACGGACAGGGCAATTTCGGCAATATTGACGGCGATAATGCTGCTGCCATGCGCTATACAGAAGCGCGCATGACAGATGTTGCGCGTCTGTTACTTGATGGCATTGATGAGGACAGTGTTGATTTCCGGCCAACTTATGACGGCGAGGCAGAAGAGCCTGTGCTGTTGCCGGCAGGGTTTCCCAATCTGCTGGCTAACGGGGCACAGGGCATTGCTGTGGGTATGGCAACATCCATTCCCCCGCATAATGTCACAGAGCTGGCAGACGCCGCCCTGCATCTGATTAAATATCCAAATGCGGCAACAGATACATTACTTGGATATGTAAAAGGGCCTGATTTTCCAACCGGCGGCGTACTGGTTGAACCGCCAGAGCAGATGTCACAGACCTATGCCACTGGACGGGGCAGTTTTCAGCTGCGCGCCCGCTGGACTGTAGAGCGTGAAAAAGGTGGCAGCTGGCAGATTATTGTCAGCGAGATACCCTATCAGGTACAGAAATCACGCCTGATCAAAAAAATGGCGGATATGCTGCAGGAGCGTAAATTGCCAATGCTGGCAGATATCCGTGATGAATCCGCTGAGGATATCCGTCTTGTGCTGGAGCCGAAATCACGCCGGCTTGACCCGGAAGTGGTGATGGAAAGCCTGTTCAGGCTGACAGACCTAGAGAGCTGCGTATCCTTGAATCTGAATGTTCTGGACAATACAGGCCGGCCCTGTGTGATGGGACTGAAAGAGGCACTGAAGGCATGGCTGGATCACAGGCGTGAGGTTCTGTTGCGGCGGTCGCGGTTCCGGCTTGAGAAAATCGCCAGACGGCTGGAAATATTAGAAGGATATCTGATTGTCTTTTTAAACCTTGATGAGGTGATAGCCATCATTAGGGATTCAGAAGCCCCGCGTGACCAGCTGATGGCCGGCTTTGGCCTGAATGAGGTTCAGGCAAATGCGATTCTGGATATGCGTCTGCGCTCTCTTCGGCGGCTAGAAGAAGTGGCATTGCGAGCTGAGCGCGACAGTCTGACGGCAGAGCGTGAGACTCTGCAGAATCTGACAGCTGATGAACAGCAGCAGTGGCAGGAAATCGCTGCCCAGATCAAGGATATGCGTGCCATGTTCGTAAAGACAGACCAGCGGCGCACCCTGCTTGCCAGTGCCCCGTCTGTCGATCTCGATGCTGCTGAAATTATGATTGAAAAAGAGCCTGTGACAATCATCTGTTCTGAAAAGGGGTGGATAAGGGCGATGAAGGGTCATCTGGATCTGGATGGCGAGTTCAAGTTTAAGGACGGGGACGGGCCGTGTTTTGCTTTGCATGCCGAAACCACGGACAAGCTGCTGGTCTTTGCCAGGAACGGCCGGTTTTATACATTATCCTGTGATAAGCTGCCGCGTGGCCGCGGATTTGGCGAGCCGCTCAGCCTGATGATAGATATTCCGGCCGATACAGGCCTTGTCAGCCTGTTAAGGGCAGCTGAGGGACGCTTGCTTGTTGCCTCGTCGACGGGTCACGGGCTGCTCGTTGACATGAAATCAGCGCTGGCACAGACCCGCAGCGGCAAACAGGTTCTTAATCTGGCGGCCGGGGCGCGGGCGGTTGGCTGTTGTATTGCAGATGGTGACAGCGTTGCTGTTGTCGGACAAAACCGCCGCCTGCTGGTATTTCCGCTCGCTGATGTGCCTGAAATGGGGCGTGGTAAGGGCGTCATTCTGCAACGCTACCGCGATGGTGATCTGGCTGATATCAAGGTCTTTACCCTGGCACAGGGCCTGAGCTGGCAGATGGGCGGTGGGCGTCATCGCACAGAAACAGACCTGCTGCCATGGCAGGGACGGCGCGGCGCGGCGGGAAAATCACCGCCTACGGGCTTTCCCCGGCCGGCACGTTTTACATAAACCAGCTTTAGGGGGCTGTTTTCCAGACACCGTCCTGAAACAGCTGATAAGGGCGGAAACGTGCTTTATAGGCCATTTTCCGGCTCTGGCTAATAAAATAGCCAAGATAAAGATAAGGCAAACCCGTTTCCCGGCACAGGGCGATCATGTCAGCGATCATAAAACTGCCAAGCGATCTGTCCTCAGTCTCAGGTTCAAAAAAGCTATAAACAGCACTTAAACCGTCTCTTTGAGTGTCAACAAGCATACAGGCCAGAAGTTGATCGTCTGAATTTGTATATTCAAACAGACAGGTTCTGATAGGGCTGTTCAGAATCATCGCGCTGAACTCATCAAACCCCATGCCTGTCATCTGGCCGTCTTCATGTCGTGTGGCAAGATAACGCTGAAAGATATCATAATGCTGCAGAGACAGCCGGCCGCCATTGATATGACGGGAAAGATCAGCATTGCGTGATTTTATCCGCTTCAGATTGCGCGAGGGAACAAAATCATTACACGCAACCCTTATCGGCGTACAGGCGTGGCACTGCGGACAGGCAGGCTTGTAAGCCCAGTTTTCAACCCGCCTGAAGCCGGCCTCTGCCAGACTGTCATGTTCTTCAGGACAGGCACTGATATCTCCTGCCAGCCGCTGTTCAACCTGATCCTTCAAATAGGCACAGGGCTGTGTGCGGGTAACGCGCAGACGCAAGGGTGGGCGGATGAAAATATCTTTGGTCTGATCCATCGTATAATGTTCAGCTAATTAAGCCTTTATGGCAAGCGGATTAAGGTGTTGCGCCGGCCTTTTTCAGCAGACAGGGATGAGACGTCTGTGTTATCAGTTGGCGGATTGTTCATCAATAATCTGCACATTGAACTGTTTCTTCCTCAGGGCTGAAATAATTTCATTAACATGCTGATGGCCGCGCGTATCAATAATCGCATCTATTTTTGCCAGCTTTGCCGGAACATCATAAAACATGCGCTGATGATAAATCTCAACAATATTGCCGCCACAGCTGCCAATCGCCTCTGTGATTGCCGCCAGCATGCCTGGTTCATCAGATATATCGATACGCAGACGCACCAGACGGCCGTCTGACATCATATTACGGTTCAGGATCGTCCCCAGCAGGCGCATGTCAATATTGCCCCCGCACAAAACCGCCCCGGCTGTGCGGCCACGAAAATAATCAGGCTTGCTGTAAATTGCCGCAAGCCCTGCCGCCCCCGCCCCTTCAGCAATTACACGCTGTTGCTCGGCCAGCGCCCCTACCGCCCATTCCAGATGCTGTTCAGTAACCAGAAAGATTTTGTCAACAAGGGCTTTAACAATAGGCAGGGTCAGCTGACCAGGGCTTTTCACAGCGATACCCTCTGCCAGTGTTTCACCGCCGCAATTCACCGGCTTGCCGGCAATGCTGTTATGCATTGATGGATAGAGTGCAGCCTCAACACCGATAATTTCAATCTCCGGCTTTATGGATTTCGCCATCAGCGCAATACCGGCTATCAGGCCGCCCCCGCCAATAGGAATGATAAGTGTGTCCAGCTCTGGAACAGCCGCCAGCATTTCTGCTGCGATTGTTCCCTGACCAGCTATTACATTGGCATCATCAAACGGGTGGATAAGACTGTAACCGTGGCGGGCCTGCAAATCGATTACCAGCTCCCTGCATTCATCAAGATTGCGCCCATGCAATACGATTTCAGCACCGAAGGAGCGCGTGCGCTCAACCTTGGCAAAGGGGGTCTGGCGGGGCATGGCAATCGTTGCCCTGATTCCCATGTCACGGGCACGGAACGCCACTGCCTGGGCATGATTGCCGGCTGACAGTGTGATGACACCGCGTTTGCGGGCCTGGTTGTCAAGTGCATTCATTGCCATAAAGGCGCCGCGTGCCTTGAATGAGGATGTATATTGCAGCTGTTCGTGCTTCAGATAGAGCTGCAGATCAAACTGGGCGGATAAAGAGGGGGCGAGCAGGGTTGGCGTTTCAATGATATGGCCCTTAAGGCGGGTCTGTGCCGCCTTGATGTCATCAACGCTTAACGCAAACATGGCATGTCGCTCCCCGGCTGTGATCTAAATGACATCCGCGCTATTATAGTCAGTGCCGGCCTTGCGGCCCTGTGAAAAAAACGACCAGTTCTTGCCGGTTTCGGGCGTTTTTTAAGCTGGTGAGAGTAACTCACCGCGCAGCGGCTATAAGGGCGGCCATTTCCGGGGCAAAATAAGTCAGAATGCCACTTGCACCGGCCCGTTTGAAAGCCATGAGGCTTTCTTCCATTACAGCTGCTTTGTCCAGCCAGCCCTGTTCAGCTGCAGCGCAGAGCATCGCGTATTCTCCTGACACCTGATAGGCAAAACAGGGGATGTTAAAGCTGTCAGCAGCCCGCCTGATAATGTCAAGATAGGGCATGCCAGGCTTAACCATCACCATATCAGCACCTTCTGCTATGTCGATGGCGATTTCGCGTAGTGCCTCGTCGCTGTTGGCCGGGTTCATCTGATAGGTTTTCTTGCCGTCACCACCCAGCTTGCGTCCGGCCCCGACAGCATCCCGGAACGGCCCATAGAAAGCAGAGGCATATTTGGCGGCATATGACATGATCATAACATTATCATAGCCGTCATCTTCGAGCAT
>JAYPEG010000038.1:8639-16001 GCA_038125645.1 Alphaproteobacteria bacterium | reverse complement strand
CGTGCCAGACGCCGATCGTCGGCGATGTCACGGTGTTGCCCGCGCCGCCGAGGGGTCTGTGCGTGATGCCCTGTCCTTGTTGGATCAGGCGGCCGCCATGCAGGCCGACAAGCTGGATGAGCAGGCCATCATTGATATGCTTGGACAGGCTGAAATCGGCCAGATACTGGCAATATTGTCTGCCTGTTTTTCTGGTGACACAGCGCTTGCCCTCAGCCTGTTTGCCAATGCTGATGCCGGCGGTGCCGATGCTGAAACAGTGATTGCTGATCTGCTGGATATTATTCATCAGGCCAGCCTGATGGCCGCCGGGGCCCGCCTTGAGGATGTCCCCGAGGCCTATCACAATGAATTGAAGTCCCTCAGCAGCAGTGGTATTGCGCGGCTGGGCCGGGCCTGGCAGCTGGTATTGGCCGGGCACCGGGATCTGAGGGATGCACCAGACCCGAAATCAGCAGCGCAGATGATTTTAATCCGCCTCGCCCATCTCGCCCCGATGCCGACACCAGCTGAAATCATAAAGACACTGGACGCGCAGCCCGCCGGGGCCCGCCCGCCCGGCCTGCCGGACAAACCACCGCCGCCCGCCCCTGTCCCGGCACAGACCCTGCCTGACCCGGCCAGCATACCAGCAAAGGCCCCGCCGCAGGGGCATGAAAGCCACCTGCCACAGGACGCTGCGGCGGATTCTGGAAACAGCGGGGAACACGCCCCCCCGCGACCGGAAAGCGCACAAGAAGAAGTACAAGAAGAAGCATTACAGGAGCCAGTAGTTCAGGAGCCAGCAGTACAGGAGCCAGCAGCACAGGAAGCCGGCAAAATAAGCATGCCACAAACAGCCCCTGCTACATTCAAGGAGCTGGTGGGATTTATTGACAGCGCCGGCGAGCATATTCTGGCCGCGCGTCTGCGCCGGTCGGTGCGGCCAGTCCAGCTTGACGGACATAGGCTGGAGATTGCCATCACTGATGACCGCGCTGAGGACATCCCCGGTCTTTTGACAAAGACCCTGTCCAGACTGACCGGCACATCCTGGCTGGTTTCTGTCTGCGAGACGGGCGGCGGGCCCACACTGGCAGAAGAAGAGGCCCAGCAGAAGCAAAGGGATATTGATGAGGCGGCCGGCCTACCGCTTGTCGCCTCTGTTCTGGATAAGTTTTCAGGGGCTGAGATAAGTGCTGTTAAAGAGCTTGGCGGCGAGGCGGGTGCTGAAGATGACAGCACACAACCACAGTTTGTCAGACAGGCACCAGCAAGCAGCCCATAAAAAGAGAGGATGGCTTATGCGCAATATCGGCGGCATGATGAAACGTGTACAAGAAATGCAGGAAAAGATGCAGGCCATCAGCAGTGAGATGGAGGCCAGCCGTTTTGACTGTTCTGTCGGCGGCGGGGCAGTAAAAGCAACCGTTTCCGGCAAGGGTGAGCTGATTGATCTGAAAATCTCATCGCAGGCTGTCAGCACAGATGATACAGAAACGCTGGCTGACCTGGTCAAACTTGCCGTCAATAATGCGCGTGCCGAGGCAGAAGCGCGCAAGGCAGAGGCTGTAAGGGAGCTGACCGGCGGCCTGCCTCTGCCGCCCGGCCTGTCTCTGCCTTTTTGATATATTATTTCACAAGACCGGTTCCGGGGGCCTGACAGTAATGCCTGAAACACCGCTAGACCAGCTTATAAAGAGGCTGTCCCGCCTGCCCGGGCTCGGCCCGCGCTCTGCCCGCCGCACCGCGCTGTTTTTGCTGAAACACCGCGACACTATGATGTTGCCGCTGGCAGAGGAGCTGCAGCATGTTGCCCGTCATGTCCGCATCTGCGCTGAATGCGGCAATCTGGATATGAGCGATATCTGCGGCCTGTGCACAGACAGCCGCAGGGATAAGAACAGACTGTGTGTGGTTGAAAATGTGTCTGATCTTTGGGCTATGGAGCGGGCTGGTGTTTTTTCCGGCCTCTATCACGTTCTTGGCGGCACGTTAAGTGCGCTTGACGGACGCGGGCCAGCAGAGCTGGGCATAGAGCGGCTGGTTGCCAGAAGCCGTGCAATGACGGATGGCGAGGTAATCCTGGCCACGTCTGCGACAGTTGACGGTCAGACCACAGCCCATTATATCGCTGAGCGGCTGGAGCCAGACAATCTGCGAATCACAAGGCTGGCACATGGGGTGCCGGTCGGCGGCGAACTGAATTACCTTGATGACGGAACGCTGGCACAGGCGATGAAAGCACGCTCACCGCTTTAGGGAGCATCACTGTCATCTGCACGCGCTGCCAGCAATTCTTTATGTGCAGAGAGCACCGGTTTTGCATCTTCTGAATCAACATCGTAATTTTCTATGCGCTGGCCGCGCACGGTGATTTTTCCTGTTGATGTCTTAATGTCATGCACGTCTCTTTGTGCCAGATCAAAATGCTTGTCCAGATTATCCACCCGCTTATCAAGGCGCTGGACATCACCGACCAGCATGCCGATCTCCTTTTGAATGAGGGCTGTCTGTTCACGCATGCGCGCGTCTTTGAGAATTGCACGCACTGTATTGAGGGTGGCCATCAACGTGGTCGGCGATACAATCCAGACCCGTGCATCATAGGATTTTTCAACTATATCTGTCAGATTCGCATGCAGTTCTGCATATACCGCCTCTGAGGGCAGAAACAGACAGGCAGATTCAGCTGTCTCTCCGGCAATGATATAGCGCGACTGAATATCCTTTACATGCTTGAGAATATCTGCTCCCAGCTGTTTACGCGCGGCCTTTCTGGCAGCGTCATTTTCTGATTTCTGCAGCTGGTGCCATGATTCTAAGGGAAATTTCGCATCAATGATAATATCGCCCGGCGGATTGGGTAATTTCAGCAGACAGTCTGCCCGCCGGCCATTCGACAGCTGGGCCTGAAATTCATAGGCGTTGGGCGGCAGAACATTGCGAACCAGATTTTCCAGCTGCACCTCGCCAAAGGCCCCGCGTTCTGTCTTGTTGGCAAGAATATTATGCAGCTGCGTGACCTGACCGGTCAGCTCTCCTATCTTGGCATTGGCGGCGTCAATAACCGCCAGACGCGCGGCAAGATCACTGAGATTTTTATGCGTTTTTTCTGTCTGCTGCTGCAGCGAGCTGCCCATACGCTGGCTCATTGCACCCAGCGAGTCCTCCAGCCGCTTGGAAAGGGCGGCCATCTGTTCGGCATGGCCCTGCTGCTGCTGCTGGGCCAGCAGCGCCAGCTGGCTGAGCTGGCCGCGCATTTCTGAAAGGTCGGTGTCCGAGGTGTCAGTATTTGACGGTGATTTTGCCGCGCGCAACAACAGGACTGCGAGCAGGGCAACCGCAAATACCAGCAAACCAAGCACCAGATAAACTATGAAAGGGAGTTCAGCTGCCATCTGCCCTATCCTGTTCTATGCTGTGAAAGCCCAGCCCATATGCGTGTTATTCCCAGAACAGTGCTTGCACAAATAACGCAGTTTATCCATAGTACGCAGCAGAAAACAAGCGCTTTTAAACAGGATATACCGCATGGCTGTGCTGCCTATCATACTTGCTCCCGACCCGGTACTGCGTGAAACAGCTGTGCCGGTAACCACCATTACAGATCAGCTTGTCAGTCTTCTGGATGATATGGCTGAAACCATGTATGATGCACCGGGCATCGGGCTGGCGGCAAATCAGGTGGGGCGGCTTGAGCGTGTTATTGTCATGGACTGTGCACGCGATAATGAGGCGCCGCTGCTATGGAAAATGATCAATCCGCAGATCATCGCCAGCTCAGAAGAGATGTCAAAATTGGAAGAGGGCTGTTTGTCTATACCCGGCCATGAAGGCGAGGTTGTCCGGCCGGCAGAGGTGGATGTGCGTTATCTGGATAGTGACGGCAATGAGCAGGAAATGCATGCCAGCGGATTGCTGGCTGCCTGTGTCCAGCATGAGATAGACCATCTGAACGGCGTGCTGTTCATTGACCATCTCTCGCGCCTGAAGCGGGATATGATCTGGCGCCGGATGATGAAAGAGGCAAGGGCACGCTCATGACACAAACGGTCTGCCGCGACAGCCGGGAAAAAGCGCGCATTGTTTTTATGGGCAGTCCTGAATTTGCCCTGCCTACATTGGAGGTGCTCTGTCAGCATTGTGACATCAGGGCTGTTTACACCCAGCCGCCACGCCAATCCGGACGGGGTCTGCACCAGCGCAAAACCGCTGTTGGCCAAAGAGCAGAAGAGCTGGGGCTGGCCTGTTTCTGGCCGCAGACATTAAAAACAGAAGAAGAGCAAAAGCAGCTGGCCGGATTTGAGGCAGATCTGTTTATTGTTGTGGCTTACGGGCTGATCCTGCCGCAGGCAGTTTTGGACATGCCTGTCCATGGCTGTATTAACAGCCATGCCTCGCTCCTGCCGCGCTGGCGCGGGGCGGCCCCCATTCAGCGGGCCATAGAAGCTGGTGACAGTCACACTGGGGTAAGTATTATGCAGATGCAGGCCGGGCTTGATACTGGGCCGGTTCTGACAGCAAAAAAAACAGAAATAACACCGGAAATGACAGCTGGCAGGCTGCATGACCGGCTAGCAGGTCTGAGCGCTGAGATGATGCCGCAGGCCATTGATGCCATAATGGCCAAACGCATACAGCCGCAGCCGCAGCCGCAGGACGGGATATGCTATGCGCCCAAGCTGGGGCCGGCTGATACCAGGCTCAGCCTCGCACAGCCAGCTGTGCGGGCCGCCCGCAAAATACAGGCCCTCAGCCCCGTTCCGGGCACTGCCATCGATACTGTATCAGGCAGGCTGAAGCTGCTGACAGCCGAGGCCATGGACGGGCAGAGCACAGAGGCCGCCCCCGGCACTTTTCTGGGACGCACCAAAGATGAGGGGCTGCTGCTGGCCTGTGCAAAAAATACCGTACTGAAGGTAAAAACCATCCAGCCGGCAGGCAGACAGATAATGAGCGGCGGTGCCTTTTTGAACGGACACAGCTGGGCGGCTGGCGACATGGTGCTGGAGTCTGTATGAGCACAAGGACAGTCAAACAGATAACAGCACTTCAGCGCATGCTGATCACCATTGAATATGACGGCACCGGCCTTGTCGGCTGGCAGCGCCAGAATAACGGCCCGTCTGTCCAGCAATTTCTGGAACAGGCAGCAGAAAAACTGACAACCATGCCAACCCTGATCCAGGGTGCCGGCCGCACAGATGCCGGTGTCCATGCCAGCGCGCAGGCAGCACATCTGGATGTGCCCGCCCATCTGTCAGCAAATGCTGTTGTAAATGGTCTGAATGCCTGGCTGGAGAGCCGGCAAATATCTGTTGTCGCTGCCCGCCCGGTCGCCCCGACATTCAATGCCCGCTTTGATGCCGCCGGCCGGGCCTATCGCTATCGTATATATGACCAGCGCCAGCCGGCAGCCTTGCGCCGCAATTTTGTCTGGCATCACCATAAGGCACTGGACACAGAGCCCATGCAGCAGGCTGCACAGCATCTGGTCGGCAAGCATGATTTTACCAGTTTCAGGGCGCGTGCCTGTCAGGCAAGGTCACCTGTCCGCAGCCTGAACAATCTTGAGGTGGCGCGCCGGGGTGATGAGGTGCATATAACAGCATATGCGCCCTCTTTCCTGCATCATCAAATCCGTAATATTGCCGGCACGCTGGCCCTTGTTGGCAGCGGCAAATGGCAGCCTGATGATGTCCGCACAGCTCTGCTGGCAAAAGACCGCAGCGCAGCCGGGCCAACCGCCCCGCCACAGGGGCTGTGCCTGATAGATATTGTCTATCCAGAGGCGCTGCTGGCAGCCCGCCCGCCGGTCAGCCCGCCGGTCAGCCCGTAAGCAGGCTGGTCTGCATACCGCCGAGCAGGCCGGTCACAAGCTCTACAAAAAACCGGGCAAAGACAATCGCAATCGCTGGTAGCGTGCCAAAGGAGAGCTGTTCACGGGCCAGCCTGAACTGGCAGATTAACACCCATATTGCGACTGGCAGCATCAGCAGCTGTAACAGAATCATGCCGGTTGCCTGCATCAGCACGCTGAGCAGTCCAAACAGCACAATCTGCAGCGCGTTAAGCCAGAAAAACGGGATGATAAAATGCAGATAGCGCGTATGGCGCCCGCTCCATACCAGAATATGCCAGACAGCCAGCGCATAGACCAGCAAAGAGATAAGGGAGCTGGCGGCAAAGACAGCGAAAAAATGTGCCCCCAGCCGGACAAAGGGCAGAACCATCAGCATACCCAGCCCCCAGCTGGCCAGAACCGCCTGCCAGAAAGCCTGGCTGCTGAAATCAAAGGCCACGTCAGCACGCACCCGGCCAGCCAGCAGATCAAAGGCAGAGATGAGGTTCTGCACTGCAGAACGATGTGCGGCAGGCGGACGGTTCATTCCGGTGTATCCAGCAGCGCCAGCATTTCACCATAGATATCAACAAGGCGGTCAATATCGCTGACAGCGGCATGCTCATCAATTTTATGCATGGTCTGGCCAACAAGGCCAAATTCGGCAACCGGGCACAGACGGCATAAAAACCGGGCATCAGATGTGCCGCCTGTTGTTGACAGCACGGCCTTTTGATTGGTGGTGTTGCGGATAGCCTGCTGCATTTTGCGGGTAAGCGGGCCGGGCTCAGTAATAAACGGGGCCGCATTGGAAGAAAATGAGGCATCATAGCTGACATTATGGCTGGCAGCGATACGCTGGAAATGTTCGTCAAGCCAGCCCTGCAGGCTGTCTTTTGTATGTTCGGTGTTAAAGCGGATATTGAAATGGGCAGAGACGCTGTGGGGAATGACATTATTTGCCGGGCCGGCAATATTCACATCTGTCACCTCTGCTGTGCTGGGATCAAAAAAATCATTGCCACCGTCAAGTTTCGTTGAATTTACCGGGGCCAGCATGGCAAACAGAGCGGGCAGCGGGTTATTGGCCAGATGCGGATAGGCCACATGCCCCTGGCTGCCGGTGACTCGCAACCGGCAGCTCAATGAGCCGCGGCGGCCATTTTTTATCATCTCGCCCAGCTGGCCGGGGTTAGTTGGTTCACCAACAATACAAAAATCAGGATGATTGTCTGTGCCTTCCAGCCAGTCCACCAGTCTGGCTGTGCCATTGACCGCTTCCGCCTCTTCATCACCGGTTATAATAAAGCTGATACTGCCGGTCAGCCGCCCATCTGAAAGATAGTTTTTGACCGCCCCGACAAAAGCCGCTATGCCGCCCTTCATATCTGCTGTGCCGCGCCCGTAAATATTGCCGTCAATGAGAGCCCCCGAAAAGGGCGGGGCCTGCCATGCCGCCTCGTCACCCGGCGGCACTACATCTGTGTGTCCGGCAAAGGCAATATGCGGACGGCCGCTGCCGATACGGGCAAACAGAT
>JAYPEG010000038.1:0-8629 GCA_038125645.1 Alphaproteobacteria bacterium | reverse complement strand
CGCCGCTGCCAAAGGGCAGACGCGTGCAGGTAAAGCCCAGCCCTGTCAGCTCTGCCTGCAGCAGATCAAGGGCCCCGCCTTCTGCAGGCGTGACGGACGGGCATCTGACCAGTCTTTGTGTGAGTGCTGCTGCATAGGACAATTCTGTCATTTCTGTCTCAGCCTGTCTGTTCAGTCGCGCAGCAGATCATTTACGGATGTTTTTGAGCGGGTGCGCTCATCCACCTGTTTGATGATCACCGCACAGGACAGTGACGGGCCAGGGGTGCCGTCTGCCAGCGGTTTGCCGGGCATTGTCCCCGGCACAACAACAGAATAAGCAGGTACCCGGCCCATATGCACCTCTCCGGTGACCCGGTTTATGATTTTAGTAGAAGCACCGATAAAGACCCCCATTGACAGAACAGCCCCGCGTTCCACGATAACCCCCTCTACCACCTCAGAGCGGGCACCGATGAAACAATCATCTTCAATGATAACCGGCCCCGCCTGCAGCGGCTCCAGCACGCCGCCAATACCAGCCCCGCCTGACAGATGCACATTCCTGCCGATTTGTGCACACGATCCAACAGTCGCCCAGGTATCAACCATCGTGCCACTGTCAACAAAGGCCCCCAGATTAACAAAACTTGGCATCAGCACAACTGACGGGGCTATAAAGGCTGACTGTCTGACAATCGCCCCCGGCACCGCCCTGAAACCGGCGGCACTGAACTGTTCGGCTGACCAGCCGCTGAACTTCAGCGGCACCTTGTCCCACCAGACAGATTCACCGGCCTGCGGGTGCACGGCCCCGCCGGGCATCACCACCATATCATTCAGCCGGAAAGACAGCAGCACAGCCTTTTTCAGCCATTGATTCACCTGCCACTGGTGATCGCCAAGCGGCTCTGCGACACGTGCCTTGCCGCTGTCCATCAGCGCCAGGGCCTGATCGACAGCCTCTCTGACCTCGCCGCCAGTTCCAGCATTTATGCCCTCGCGGTTATCAAAGGCTGTATCGATAGTTTTCTGCAGATCAGCTGTGTTCATTTCCACGCTCCTGTTCTGTGGCGGTTTGATTATTCCTTCAACTCTCTTTACCGTAGCTGAGGCCTGCCAGAAAAGCCTTGAGGTCATCAGCCACAAAATGCACATAATCCTTTTCAGCGCCCTGGCGGGCCCAGTCATGCGCGCTGGACAGCCAGACTGTCCGCATGCCCAGCGCCGCAGCCGGTTCCAGATTGCGCGCCATATCTTCTATCATCACCGCCCGCGTCGGATCAATCGCGCCGGTCTGTAAAAAAGTCTGATAGGGGCGCGGGTCAGGTTTTGGCACATGCGCAGAGGCGACAATGTCAAAAATCACGTCAAAATGACGGCTGATGCCAAAGGCATCGAGAATACGCTCTGCATGCCTGACAGTGCCATTGGTATAAATATGCTTGCGCCCGGGCAGACCCGACAGATAGCTATCGAGATCCCTGTCAGCGCTGACATCAGAAAGGTCAATCTCATGCACATAGGCAAGAAAGGCCTCCGGGGCCATATCATGCTCTTTCATCAGACCGTGCATAGTGGTGCCATATTGGCGGAACAGGCGCGATTTCATCGCCGCCGCCTCTGCCTCATCTATGGCAAATTGCTGCATGATAAATTCAGTCATGCGTGCTGCGACACGCGGAAACAGGCTCGCGCTGGCAGGATAGATAGTATTATCCAGGTCAAACACCCAGTCATCGATTTGTGTGATATCCAGACTGTTCAGCCCTGACATATTCTGTTCTCCAGATGCGGTGAAAGAGCGCAGCCGCGCTCACCGTTCAACTTAGTATTCAGCTGCCTGTGATCAAGGTGCCGATACCATGTTCGGTAAACAGCTCGACCAGCACGGCATGCGGGGCCCGTCCGTCAAGAATAACCGCTGCCTCCGCACCAGCCTCTACAGCCTCGATGCAGGTCTCAACCTTGGGAATCATGCCGCCCTGCACCGTGCCGTCAGCAATGAGAGCCTGTGCCTGTTTGACTGTCAGATGTGATATATGGGCACCTGATTTATCCCGCACGCCGCTGACATCTGTCAGCATCAACAAACGGCTGGCCCCGACAGCCCCGGCAACAGCCCCGGCAGCCGTGTCAGCATTGATATTATAGGTCTGGCCGTCACGGCCCTGTCCAACAGGGGCGATCACAGGGATCATACCCGCAGCTATCAGCGCCTCTATCACACGCGGGTCTACGGCTTCTGGCGTACCGACAAAACCCAGATCAATTTTTTCAATCTGGCTGTCTGTCTCTTTTGACTGGCTGGCCAGCTTTTCTGCCGTGATAAGATTGCCGTCCTTGCCCGACAGGCCAACTGCCCGCCCCCCGGCCCGGCTCACAGCAGCGACAAGTGATTTGTTTATCGCCCCGCAGAGCACCATTTCAACAACGGATATGGTGGCTGCATCTGTGACCCGCAATCCGTTGACAAAATTCGACTCAATATTCAGCTTTTTCAGCATATCACCGATCTGCGGCCCGCCACCATGCACGATGACAGGCTGGGCACCCACCTGGCGCAGCAATGTCATATCAGCGGCAAAGCTGTCCACATAGGCCTGTTCACCCATGGCATGGCCGCCAAATTTAACAACCAGCGGCTTATTGCCGTAACGGCGCATATAGGGCAGTGCTTCTATCAGCAGGCTTGCCTTTTCCAACCACTCATCTTTTTTTGCTGTCATTTCATGCCTCATTGCCTGCAATCTGTCCGCCACAGGGATATGGCCCTTCTGTTGCTCTTCGGCGATTTACTATAGTTAACTGCCTTGGCAAATGCCAGACAAGCCTTTCTTTTGCTGTCTTTATTCACACCGCAGGCAGGGCAAGGCCGCTGATATGCGCGCGCAGCTCAGCAATTCCCTCGGCGGTTTCAGATGAGGTTGGCCAGACATGCGGAAAGGCCGCCACATGCCGGCTGACCTTTTTTTCTGTCTGGCTGAGCAGACCCGGGTGCTCTGACATCTTCAGCTTGTCCATTTTTGTCAGCACAACAGCCCATGACACAGCTGCCTCGTCCATCAGTCCCATCATTTCTTCATCAGCTGCTGAAATGCCGCGCCGTGCATCGACCAGCAGGAACATGCGCTGTAGGCTCTGGCGCCCGGCGAGAAACGTCTTCGTCAGTCCAGTCCAGGCAGCAATATCGCTCTTTGGGGCTTTGGCATAGCCATAGCCGGGTAAATCAACAAGCTGCAGCCGGCCAGCCAGGGCAAAGAAAATCAGCTGGCGCGTGCGCCCGGGCGTCTGCGAGGCCCGTGCCAGCGTGCGTCTGCCGGTCAGGGCATTAACAAGCGATGATTTGCCGACATTGGAACGCCCGGCAAATGCCACTTCCGGCAGGCTGGCCGGCGGCAGGCTGGCAAGAGAATTAGCAGCCGCAACAAAGCGGCAGTCACCGGCAAATAACAGTCTGCCTGTTTCTATCTGCGACAAACAGGGGTTATGCTGGCTGTCACCGCTCATCAGATCAGCTTTTTTGCATCTGTCTTTTGATTGCGTTTGTGATCCACCATTGCTGGGCAATCGACAACAGGTTGTTCCAAGTCCAGTAGATGACCAGACCGGCAGGAAAGCCAGCCAGCAGGAAGGTGAAGAAAACCGGCATCCATGCAAAAATCTTTGCCTGGATGGGATCGGGCGGCGGCGGATTCAAACGCATTTGCAGATGCATGCTGATTCCCATCAAAATTGGCCAGACACCGATAGACAGGAATTGCGGCAGACCATCGACAGAATAAGGTAACAGACCGAATAGATTAAACACAGAGGTCGGATCAACAGCCGAGAGATCAGCAATCCAGCCAAAAAATGGGGCATGGCGCATCTCAATGGACACATAGAGCACTTTATAAAGAGCAAAAAATACCGGAATCTGCAACAGGATCGGCAGGCAGCCGGCAGCCGGATTTACCTTCTCACGCTTATAAAGGGCCATCATTTCCTGATTCAGCCGGGACTTGTCATCACCGTAATCCTCGCGCATCTTCTGTACCTTTGGGGCCAGTTCACGCATGCGCGCCATCGATTTATAGGATTTGTTTGCCAGGGGAAACAGCACCAGCCTGACCAGAATGGTAAAGGCTATAATCGCAAGACCAAAATTGCCCAAATGGCTGTACAGCCATGAAATCGCATAAAAGAACGGCTTGGTCAGAAAATAGAACCAGCCGAAATCTATGGCCAGGTCAAAATTGGCAATATTCAGTGTTTCACTGTATTTATCCAGCAATGTCACGCGTTTAGGGCCGGCAAACAGATAGGACTGCCAGCTGATTGTCTGGCCCGGAGCCAGCACAGCTGCATCGCCCAGCATATCTGTCTGATAGCTGTCAGCCGCCGCACCAAGGGCCCGCATGGAAAACCGGGCACGGGTCTGCTGTTGTGGCATTAGGGCGGCCAGCCAATATTTGTCTGTAATCCCTATCCAGCCGCCGGGCGTCTGGGTGGCAATGGTTATACCGGCGGGCCCGGCATCACGCAGATCGCCGTAATCCTGTTCATTGAGTGTTTCATCAAAGACGCCGAGCGGGCCTTCATGCAGAATGTACAGCCCTTGCGTCTGCGGTGTGCCCTTGCGTCTTATAAGGGCATAGGGGCTGAGGGTGAGTGTATCATCACGCGCAGAGGTGACCGACTGGCTGACAGTTATAAGATAATCCTCATTGATGCTGATACGGCGCTCAAAAACCAGCCCCTCACCATTATCATAGGTGAGAATGACCGGGCTCTGCGGGCTCAGGCTGGCGGTGTCTGTCTGCCAGAGGGTTGCGGCATCAGGCAGTTTGACCTGCTGTGTGCCTGGCCCGGCCCACCCAAATTCTGCAAAATAGGGGGATTCACTGTCAAAACGGCTCAGCAGCCTTATAGGTGGCGCATTGTCATCAAGACTGGCTGAATAATCAGACAGGATGATATCATCAAGGCGCGCGCCCATGGTAGAGACAGAACCGGCGACCAGAGGCGCGTCAATCACCAGGCGTCTGCCTTTGTCAATTGTCTGGCTGTCAGCTGGGCGGGCCTGCGCAGCTGTGCCTGTGGTACCAGAGAGCAAATTGGGCTGCGGGGCTGTGCCCGGGGCCGCCTGTTCCTGTGCCGCATTATATGCAGCGCGGTCAGCCTCGAGCCCGGGCTCGACAAAATATACCTGCCAGCCTATCAGTATGGCCAGCGACAGGGACATAGCCGCAATCAGATTCTTTATCTCAGGCGTCATGCTCTTACCTACTCTCTCGTCTGTAAATCTGTTATGCGTGACCGCGATGACTGTTGGCTGTCCTGCCTGTCTGCCGGGGCAGGAACAGGATCATAGCCTGAGCTGCCAAACGGATGACATCTGCAGATACGTTTAGCGGCTAACAGCCCGCCGCGCAATGCCCCATATTGGCGCAGGGCGTCTGCTGTATAGACAGAACAGCTGGGCTGAAAGCGGCAGTTTGCCCCCAGAAGCGGAGACACAAAATAACGGTACAGCTGCACCAGCACTAAGAGCAGATGAACAGCAAGGCGGCTCAGCATTGCCCGGCCCCTGTGCTGTCTGTCATGTTTTGCTGTCTGTCCAATTTTTTGTGCAGACGCACCAGTGCCATCTGAAAGTCAGCCCGCAGGCGGGCAAAATCTGCACGCAGCACAGAGGCGCGCGCAATCACCACATAATCTGTTCCAGGGCGCCCGCTGTCACACATCAGCTCACGCACAAGCGCACGCAGACGCCGCCTGGCGCGGTTGCGCTGCACGGCATTGCCAATTTTCTTTGAGGCTGTATAGCCTGTACGGCAAACACGGACGTTGTCAGGATTCAGATCCGCCTGCAGAATAAAACCGTCCATGACCTGTTTATTGCCGCGCGCGCGCAAACGCAGGAAATCACGCCTGTTTGTCAGGCGCTGGAATGGATATTTTTTTTGTGAATTATCAGCCGTCATCGCTTTTGCCGGCCCCGGCTCTGTCAGCGGATCAGCCATTTTCAAAAGGCCGGAACCCGCCAGCCCAGCCACATCAGGCAGACAGGCGCGCACGCCCCTTTGCCCGTCTGGCCTGTAAAACGCGGCGGCCACCGACAGTTGCCATTCTTGATCTGAAGCCATGACGGCGTTTACGAACCATCACGCTGGGCTGATAGGTGCGTTTCATAACCGCGACCCTTCCTGAATACTATCATTGATTCCAGCCAGGCTTATATGATCCCAGGCGCGCATTGTCAATCTTTTTTGCAGGCCCGGCCTTTTTGCCGGCCGGCCTTATTGCCGGCGCGCGCACAGGCCCAATGCGGGTGTGGTTTTGTCCAATTCTGAATCGGGTTACGATAGTCTTGATGATAGCAGACAATATTTACGGCCCGGCGGCCACACAGACAGGCTGGTACTGATGCTGACAGTCCATTTACGCATTTTTGCCGTGACCAGTCTGATTTGCCTGACAGTGCTGGCTGCCTGTCTGGGGTTGTTCTTTTATCTGGACAACAGGGGTGCAGACACGCTGAGCGGCCTTTTCAGCCCGAAGGGGCTGGCCCTGATGACAGCTGTGCTGTTCTTGGCGGGGCCGTGCTGACGCTGATTTGTAATTTTTTGTGGGTGCGCCCGCTCTACAGGCTGGAGGCCACACTCGCTGCCATAGCTGCTGATCCTGAACAGATACTGCCACCTGATGGCAGCACTGACGGGCTGTTGCCGATTCAGCGTATGCACCGCGCCAGCCTGCATCTGCACAAACGGGTACGCCAGTCGATTCGCCAGCGCCAGCGCCTTGCTGAAACTGGTCAGGCAGTGGCAAAAATCAATCATGATCTGCGAAATATGCTGGCCTCTGTGACATTGGTAACAGACCAGCTGGAGAGCAGTGATGATCCAAAAATCACTGAGATCACGCCGATCATTATAAGAGCAACAAGCCAGGCTGCAGACATGTGCCAGAATATGATGGATTACCTGAGCGAGTTGCCGCCGCCGAAACCAGAAGTGATTGACATGAAATTGCTGGCAGCAGAGCTGCGCGCAACCGCTGTTGTCGCACTGGCCTATATCGGGCCGGACAGGCTGTATTGTGACCGGATGATGCTGTACCGCATTTTTTTGAACCTGCTGCGGAATGCCGGCCATGCCGGTGCTGACAGGGTGACCATAGATATCTGGCAAGCCGGACATCAGGCCGTCATTGATTTTTCGGACAATGGGCCGGGGGTAGACCCGGATATTCAGGACAGGATTTTTTCTGCCTTTGCTGGCGGGCGCGCGACCCATACAGGGCTGGGCCTGTCTATCTGTCTTGATCTGGCGCTGGCGATGGGCGGACGGCTCAGCCTGTCACGCACAACGGCTGAGGGATGTGAGTTCAGACTGCAGCTGCCGGCCGCGGTTCTGGCGGCAGATTAGCCGGGCCGGCACAGCTGATTTCCCGTCAGCCCGGCCGCTCAGCGGCTGTCCGCTATCGGCACAGAGGGGCGCGGTTCCAGATCCCAGGGAAAGAATATCCATGTATCCTGTGAGACCTCTGTGATAAAGGTATCCACCACAGGGCGGCCCAGCGGTTTGGCATAGACAGTGGCAAAATGTCCCCTGGGCAGCATCTGGCGCAGCATTTTCCCGGTCTCACCTGTATCAACCAGATCATCAATAATCAGCCAGCCCTCACCGTCACCAGCAGTGTCCGGGGCCTTTATCACAGAGACCTCGCCGCGTTCCTGGGCGTGGTAAGAGGCAAGACAGGCGGTCTCTATCTGGCGGATTTCCAGCTCGCGCGCAACAATGGCGGCCGGTACCAGCCCGCCGCGTGTCACGGCCACAACACCCCTGAAAGGGCCCAGTTCCAGTAGCCGCCAGGCAAGGGCCTTTGAATTACGGTGCATCTCTTCCCATGAAACCGGGAAATTCTTGTTCTCATCATATGCCATGGTCTTGTCCTGTAGATTGTCCTGTATATCGTCACTGGCCATATTATCTCTGGCGCGCGCTGTCCTGCCCCCCCCTGAACCAGGGGGTGTTTTTGCGAGCCTGCTGTAACAGCCGCAGAGCCGATGATAAAACTGCTTACCGCCAAAGCCCACCCCCTGTCCAGTGCTTATGCCAGTCCGGTGATAATGTTGGCCCGCATACAGGCATTACCGGCAGCAATTATGCGCTGGCCATCCCATACAGGCAGCTGGCACATATCTGTCATGCGGCCAGTGGCAGGGCGGGGGCCCTGTCTGTCAGGCAGGCAGATGTAAAATGGGGCTGGACAGCCGCGCCGGTTACGATTATTGTCCGCCTCACCCGTTCATCCGGGCCCGTGCCCCGCTCAGGGGTGCCCCTTATAAGGGGGTGTTTGGCCCGCATATGTACGGCAAACGGCGGTGTTGGGCGCTCGTAGCTCAGCTGGATAGAGCACCAGACTACGAATCTGGGGGTCGGGAGTTCGAATCTTCCCGAGCGCGCCATCTGCCAACCCTGCCTTTGTTTGTGCTTTCAGACGGGGGCGTTTGTGTGTTTGTGCGGGGCCGCATAGGGGCGGTTCTCTTGCAGACCAGACCTTGTAAGGCGCGCAGGACAACGGCCCGGGGGCCGGGCGCGCAGTGTGCGGCTGTGGCGGAACTGGTAGACGCGCAGCGTTGAGGTCGCTGTGGGGCTAA
>JAYPEG010000037.1:17733-18057 GCA_038125645.1 Alphaproteobacteria bacterium | reverse complement strand
TACAGCGTATCAACAGCGATCTTGCAAATGATATTGGCAATCTGGCACAGCGTACCCTGTCACTGATATTCAAGAATCTGGAAGGCCGGCTGCCTGAATTTCCTGCCCGGCTCAGCCCGGCAGATGCTGAACTGATTGAACAGACAGACGCTCTGCTCGAACAGTTGCGCCAGCATATGGATAATCAGGCATTTCACGAAGCTCTGCGGCTGATATGGGATGTGATAGCAGCGGCTAACCGCTATATTGATCAGATGGCACCATGGGCCCTGCGTAAGACAGACACACAGCGCATGGCAGATGTTCTGGCCGTATTGACAGAGG
>JAYPEG010000037.1:7852-17723 GCA_038125645.1 Alphaproteobacteria bacterium | reverse complement strand
AAACAGCCCTGCTGGTTCAGCCCTTTATGCCCGGGGCGGCGGCACGGCTGCTGGGTCAGCTGGCAGTGGCTAGCGATGAGCGCAGTTTTGTATATGCCGGCGGAAACCAGAGGCTGGCAGCAGGGCGGCTGATTGAAAAGCCGTCAGGAATATTTCCGCGCTATTTGAATGAAGAGGGTGGGGAGAGCTGATGGACAGCCTGTCAGCCGGCATCATTGATTCTCATGCCCATCTTGATTACCCGCAGTTCGAGGGGCAGATCGAAGCGGTGATTGCCCGTGCCGCAGCGCTTGGCGTCAGCGAGATGATTTCAATCGGGGTAAAGCTGAGCACGGCTGACGGGCCGCGTTTAATTGCTGAGGCCCATGACAATATCTGGTTCAGTGCTGGAATTCATCCGCATGAGGCGGCAAATGATCCACAGGCGTTGGATTCGGACGCGCTGTATCGTTTGGCACAGCACCGCAAATGTGTTGCGATAGGAGAGGCGGGGCTGGATTATTTTTATGATTACGCCCCGCGTGATGCACAGGCAGCGAGTTTTCGCATGCAGATCGGGGTCGCGCGCGATCTGGGACTGCCTGTCATTGTCCATGCCCGTGATGCTGACAGTGATATGGCTGATATTCTGGAAGGTGAAATGAAGCGCGGCGTGTTTTCAGGGGTTCTCCATTGTTTCAGCTCTGGGCCTGAACTTGCGGCGCGTGCCCTTGATATTGGGTTTTACATCAGCTTTTCAGGGATTCTGACATTCTCCAAGGCAGAAGAATTGCGCCAGACAGCAGCAACAGTGCCGCTTGACAGGCTGTTGGTTGAAACAGACTCTCCTTATCTGGCACCGATGCCGCACAGGGGAAAGACAAATGAACCTGGCTTTACCCGCTTTGTGCTGAACCGGCTGGCAGCGTTACGCGGTGTCACAGAAAATGAAATGGCGGCAATTACACGGGAAAATACATTGCGCCTGTTCTCAAAGATAGCAGATGAAAAAGCAGCGCACGGGCAGGGCTGATGACCAGTGATTTGACTGTTACCATATTGGGTTGCGGTACCTCGGTCGGCGTGCCCTGTCTGGGGCGTGCAGGCTGGGGCCTTTGTGACCCGGATGATCCGCGTAACAGACGCCAGCGCTGTGCGCTGTTGGTACAATCACACACAACAACTATTTTAGTCGATGCTGGGCCTGATATCCGCAATCAGCTGCTGCCATTGAATATTGCCGGACTGGATGGGCTGCTGATCACGCATACCCATTCAGACCATGTCGCAGGGCTCGATGATCTCCGGGTATTTTACTGGCCTGACCGCACTGAAATAAATATGTATGCAACAAAGGAACATGGGCGCGATATAAAAGAGCGCATGCCCTATATGTTTGAGAAAAAAAAAGGCAGCCCCAGCTATTTTGTGCCGCCCCTGAAACATCTTGAGATTGCGGCTGGCGACAGGCTGAAAATTGGCGATATAAATATTGAAGTTTTGCATCAAGATCATGGAACAACATTCTCACTTGGCTTTATTTTTAATGATCTTTGTGGTTATTCAACTGATGTAAAATCAATGCCTGATGTTAATTTTGACAGGCTGCGGGCTGTGCCGCTCTGGATTGTTGAAACCTTGCGGGAAACAGAGCATCAGGCCCATGCCCATTATGAACTGACATTTTCATGGATAGAGCGGATAAAGCCCGGGAAGGCCGTGTTAACCCATCTTGGCCTTGAGGCTGATTATAAATCCCTGCTGGCACGCTGCCCAGAGGGTGTAGAGCCGGCCTATGACGGGATGGTGCATAAACTGTCCCATTCCTAAAGCGCACCAGCCATATCAATGCCGGCCATATCAATGCCAATCAGCATTGTCTGAGAAATTGGTAATATTTTCAGTATAGTAAAAATTACATAATATACATTATGCGACATTTATAATGATGAATATAGTGATGACATGTGCTTACCGCAAAAGAAATTCGAACGGGAAAAGGCCAGCTTGCGAAAAGAGATTTGAAAGGTAGGATTGAAAACAGGTGTAATCTGTTTAGCTGAAATAGAGAACTCCTCTGCTGTGCGAATGAAACAATAGCCAAAGCAAATGGTCTGCCGGTGCAGGTCGCTCTTTGGTGAGGAATCGCATCTGGTGCAGATCACCCTCTCCTCTGGTGAGGAATCGTTGCCGTTGCGGACCGCTTGCCGATAGCAGATCGCCCTCTGTTGAGGACGGCTCTGTCCGCCCCTGCATCGCTGTCCAATTGCACAGAACAGTTAATAGATTGCTCATTCCATAAATGAAGAGCTGCTGGATGAAACTGGAAGCGCGGGAAGATGTATAACAGCACCGACAGAATGCTTGTCCCTTTTTACCGGGCGCAGCCTTTACTGGGCGCAACTGAAAAACATTGGTGCAGGGGATGATTGGCGGTTGTGATCATGCACTCTTTGAGGATATAAGAGAGTCACTCTTGGGGTGCTCGTCATTGATGGCCTATCATGGCGGGCTGAGATTAAACCCATGGCACCTGAACCAGATAACACTGGCGTAGGAAAGAGTTTATCCCTCTGCCTTCCCCGGTTTTTCATGTTCAGTCCATGTTGCAAAACAAGGATCTATCATGTTGAAACATATCGCTAAATATTCTTCAGTTTTGACTTTGTCTGTGCTTCTGCTGCCACTTTCATTGGCTGCGGCGGCAAAGGCCCGGGACGTGCTGACAGTCTATACCTATGACAGTTTTATTTCTGAGTGGGGCCCTGGCCCTGCTATCGAAAAGAATTTTGAGACTGTCTGCAGCTGTGATCTGCAATTTGTTGGGTTGGATTCTTCGATTGGCATTCTGGGGCGTGTGCGTCTGGAGGGCGCGGCCAGCAAGGCAGATATTGTTCTTGGACTGGACACAAATCTGACGGAAATTGCCCGCCGGACGGGCCTGTTTGTCCCGCATGGGGCTGACATGGGGCCGGACAATCTGCCCCTGCCCTTTGATGATGATACATTCATGCCTTTTGACTGGGGCTATTTTGCCTTTGTCTATGACAGAAACAGGCTGAAGACCCCGCCCCGCTCTCTTGAAGGTCTGATTTCCGCTACTGATGATCTGAAAATTGTTATTCAGGATCCGCGCACATCAACACCGGGTCTTGGGCTGCTGTTATGGATGAAGGCTGTCTATGGCGGGGATGCCGCCGAGAAATGGGCAGCCCTGCAGCCTAAAATCCTGACGGTCACAAAGGGCTGGTGGGATGCTTATTCACTGTTTTTAGAAGGTGAGGCAGACATGGTTCTGTCTTACACCACCTCACCTGCCTATCATCTGATAGCTGAAGGCAGGGATAATTTTGCGGCCGCCGGCTTTTCAGAGGGGCATTACATGCAAATTGAGGTCGCAGCTATGATGAAATCAGCCCCGCAGCCTGAATTGGCCCGCCAATTTATGAACTTTATTCAGAGTGACGGCTTTCAGAATGTCATCCCAACTGCAAACTGGATGTATCCAACAAAAAAGACAGCCCTGCCAGCTGAATTCAGCCAGCTGGCACAGCCACAAACATCCCTGTTGTTTACTGGCAGGCAGGTTATGGAAAATCAGAAGCAATGGACAGATGAATGGTTGCAGGCCAGCCAGAACTAGGCCCGGGGCGCGCTGCCGGATATTATTCCTGGCAGCACCGTCTGCCCGCTGCCAGTGCCGGTTATCTGCGCTGGGCGGGTTTTGCCGGTCTTTTTTTTGCGGGGCTGCTTTTGGGCATAATGGCCGTATTGCTGGGGGCGCTGTTCCAGGGACAGGATTTGTCGCTGCTGCCAGATGAAATGCTGCAGCCCCAGCTATTGAGGCTGGTTGGCGGGGCAGTGATCCAAGCCAGTTTATCGGCTGTGCTGTCAATTATTGTTGGGGCGGGCTGTGCGCTTTGTGTGTTCAGGCGCGGCATGTTCTTTGGACGCTCTGCCCTGCTCACCCTTTCATTTCTGGCAATGATCATGCCAACAACCGTGGCTGCGGTCAGCCTGCTGTCCCTATGGGGCCGACAAGGGGCTGTCAGACAATCTGTAAACAGCCTGTTTGGAACAGACCTGCTGTTTGCCCCCTATGGGCTTTTCATGGTCATCCTTGCCCATATGTTTTTTAATGCACCGCTGGTTATGCGCGTTTGTCTGTCTGTGCTGCAGGCGATACCAGAAAGCCAGATGAAACTGGCGGCACAGCTACGTTTTGGGGCGGGCAGCTATCTGCGTTTTATAGAATGGCCAGCTGTGAAACAGGCCCTGCCCTCTTTGTTTGGCCTGATATTCCTGCTCTGTTTCAGTTCATTTTCATTAGTGCTGATGCTGGGCGGCGGCCCGGCGGTGTCAACGCTTGAGGTGGCCATTTATACGGCCCTGCGTTTTGAGTTTAACCTGCCCAGGGCCGGGGCACTGGCCTTGCTTCAGCTGCTTATTTCATCTGTTGTGATCCTCAGCCTGTCACGCCTTGAGCTGCAGAGCTGGACATCCCGCCTTGACGCCATGCAAACAGTGCCGCGCTCTGACAGAGACAGGATATCAGTAAAATCACTGGACATTTTTGTTGTTGCATTATTCTGTCTGATTGTTGTTGGGCCTGTGCTCAGTCTGATTCTGGGCATAGATATTGGCGGCGGTGCAGGTCTTTTTCACCGGCCTGTTTTCTGGTCAGCCTTGTTTTCCTCCTGTCTTCTGGGGCTGACGGCTGCGACTGCCAGCACCGCGGCTGCGTTACTGCTGGCAGCAGGGCGCTGTCATCTGCACTATCTTGATCATCCTCTTATTCGTGAACGGGGGGCTGAAATCATCGCCCTGTCTGTTTCAGTGTATCTTGTACTTCCGGCCATCGTTCTGGGCACGGCCAGCTTTTTACTGCTGCGCGGAATCGCAGATTTATTCGCCTCTGCATTCTGGCTTGTCCTGTTTTCAAACACGCTGATGTCCCTGCCCTTTGCCGCACGCATATTGATGGCACGATACAGCGCGGTGGTCAGCCGCTCACACCGTCTAGCGCTCAGCCTTAACCTGCGCGGATACAGTTATTTCAGCAGGATTATTCTGCCCGCCATGCGGCATGAAATTGGTTTGTCACTTGGCTTGTGCTGTGCATTGTCACTGGGTGATTTCGGTGTTATTGCTCTGTTCGGTTCTGACCGGTTCCAGACCCTGCCCTGGCTGCTCTATCAATATGCCAGCCGTTATGGCGGGCCAGAGGCTGAGGTGCTTAGCCTGTTGTTATTATTATTGGCGGTTGCGCTTTACTGGCTTTTGTATAAATCAGTCGGATTATGGGCAGAGCGGGGTCTGCGCCCATGCTAAGAGCGCGGAAATTAACCTTTGGCGGCCAGCAAATGCCGCGGCACAGACTTGATTTTGATCTTGCGGCTGGGTCTGTGCTGCTGGTTACTGGCCCGTCCGGTATCGGCAAGACAACATTGCTGAATATTATTTCTGGTTTTGTGGCCCCGATATCCGGGTCGCTCAACTGGGAGGACAGGGATTTACTATCTCAGCCCGTATGGCAGCGTCCAGTCTCATTCCTGTTTCAGGAGGGAAATTTATTTGATCATCTCAGCTGCCGGTTAAATCTCTATCTGGGGATCAGCCCGTCAGGCAGGGTCAGTGCCGCTGAAGCTGCGCTGGTGATGCAGACTGTCACAGCCCTCGGCTGTGCAGAGCTGATTGACCGGATGCCGCCCTCTCTGTCTGGCGGTCAGCAGCAGCGCATGGCTCTTGCCCGTGCCCTGATTAAGAATGATCCACTTATTCTGCTTGATGAACCCTTCTCAGCCCTTGACAGTGACAACAGGCAACAGGCAAGCCAGCTGATCCGCGAGATTGCAGCAAAGCATAACCGTGCTGTGATGATTGTCTCGCATGAACGCGAAGATGCCCACGCGCTGGGGGCAGATACGCTGGAACTGAAGCCAGCATAAAAAAGGCCAGCTCTCTTAATAAAAGCTGGCCTCTATGATTATCTGGCCCTGCCGGGCTTATGAGAACATATCGCTGGTGATACCATTGTACCAGCCGATTGATTCCTCATAAGTTGTCTTGCGCAGGTCAGCAGCCTCACCGGTCTGAGAGATGAACTTGTCAACAACATGAATTTTCTCAGGCCCAGCCTTGTAATTGGCACCAACTTTCACACCATCATTGTTGGCGATAAGGCTCCAGCAAGTGTTGGCAAAGCGGGCGTCAAAGACTTTGCTGTCGGTCAGCTCACCGCGGATCGCATTGGCAGCGACTTTTGCCTGTGAATTGGCAGAAAATCCTGACTTTGGCATCGCAGAGGCAACAGACGCATCCCCAAGAACAAAAATATTCGGGTCTGCCTTTGATTTCATTGATGCAGGAACAATCGGACACCAGTCACCGTCATTCACACCGGCAGCCATTGCAATAGACCCGGCTTTCTGCGCCGGAACCACACAGGCGGCATCAGCCTTGAATGTGTCCAGATCAGTCTCAATTTCCATTGTTTCTGCGTTGACAGACTTAATCCCACCATGTGTTTCAGGATCAATCCATTCGATCATGCCTGCATAATGCTCCTGCCAGCCAGCCATAAACAGTCCCTGCTTTGAAAATTTAGGCTTTGGATCAAGAATAATGATCTTGGCTGTTGGATTAGTTTGCTTGAGCAGATGGGCAATCATTGATACCCGCTCATAGGGGCCAGGCGGGCAGCGATAAGGATTTGGCGGCGGCACCATAACAAACGTACCGCCCTTTTTCATGTTCATTACCTGATCGCGCAGTACCTGAACCTGCGTGCCGGATTTCCATGCATGCGGCATACGGGTCTGTGCCTGTGCTGAATATCCGTTTACACTTTCATATTTCAGATCAATGCCAGGTGACAGAACAAGCCGGTCATTATATTGTTATTCGTCTATATAGATATATAGTGAATTTCTTATCCATATAAGAAACGTCTGTAATTTGCAAATTACAGATGGGTGAACGGGTAGGAAAAGAGGTGCGACCCTTTGTCTTACCCCTGTTTGTCCTAGGCCTGTGTCAGATTCTGCTGTTCGAGGTTATATTGTTAGCTATGATTAGCCCGGAAACCGGACATTTTTTCCTTATCCTTGCCTTTCTGGCCAGCTGCGCCCAAATGCTGGTTCCGGTAGCGGCCCGCCTGTCTGCGAAGACTGAAATTCTGCAAAGCCTGATCTGGCTTCAAATTCTGGCCTCAGTCAGCATCTTTACCAGCTTTTTCATCCTGATTTATGCCTTTGCTGTATCTGATTTTTCCGTTCAGCTTGTGGCTGCACATTCGCACTCGCTGAAACCGATGATCTATAAAATTACCGGCAGCTGGGGCAATCATGAAGGCTCTCTGCTGTTATGGATTGTGATTTTGGCACTGTTTGGGCTGTTATTTGTTCTGCGTGAGCGTGCCGGCGAGCTGAAGAACAGCACATTGATGGTAATCGGCGCCGTCTCATCTGCTTTTCTTGCCTTCAGCCTGTTTACATCAAACCCGTTTGAGCGCCTCTCGCCAGCCCCTGCAGACGGACGCGGGCTCAATCCAGTGCTTCAGGATATCGGTCTTGCCCTGCATCCGCCGATGCTCTATCTGGGCTATGTTGGGCTGTCGGTTGCCTTTGCCCTGGCTGTTGCCGGGCTTATCAGCGGAAAAATTGACAGACAATGGGCAGAGGTCACAAAATTCTGGGTGAATTGTGCGTGGTGTGCACTGACCCTGGGAATCGCTCTGGGCAGCTGGTGGGCATATTACGAGCTGGGCTGGGGGGGCTGGTGGTTCTGGGATCCGGTAGAGAATGTATCGCTGATGCCGTGGCTGGCTGCCACTGCTCTTTTGCATTCCGTCATTGTTGTTGAGCGGCGCGGCCAGATGGTCAGCTGGACAGTGTTAATGGCCATCACTGCATTTGCCCTCTCGCTTCTTGGCACATTTATTGTGCGTTCTGGTTTGCTGACTTCTGTGCATTCCTTTGCCTCTGATCCTGCACGCGGTATTTTTGTACTTATTATTCTGATTTGTGCGGTTGGGCTGCCCTTATTACTATACGGGCTGAAATCAGGCCAGCTGGCACGCCCGGCTGATCATCATCTTATCAGCCGGGAATCAGGGTTGATTGTGAATAATTATATCCTGACAGTTTCAACGCTGATTGTGCTGGTCGGTACTTTTTACCCATTGGGTCTGGAACTTGTCAGCGGCGCGAAAATAACTGTCGGCGCCCCCTATTTTGACATGGCGTTCAACCCTGTTATGGCCATTGCTGTTGTTTTTATGGCCGCCGGGCCAATGCTTGTCTGGCGGCGCGGTATGACGGCCTCTGCCCGCCCGGTTCTTGGCACAGCAGCTTTTGCTGTGGGGGCTGTGATAACAGCTCTTATTCTATTTGCCGATACCGCACCTGCCGGAATTGCTGGAATTGGTCTTTGTGTCTGGCTATTTTTATCGATCTGCGGGGATATTTATGTCCGTCTGCGGCCCTTTGAGCCGGGAATGGCTGCGCGCCTGTCACTGCCGGCCTCACAATGGGGCATGTGGCTGGCGCACAGTGGCATGGTGGTATTTTTAACAGGGGCATTGGCAAGCTCATTATTTGCTGTTGAGACGATTATCCGCGCAAAGGCGGGTGACAGTATACAGCTTGGTGATGAGAGGCTTGTCTTTGACGGTGTTGAACACAGGCAAGGCCCCAATTATGTTACCGAGACGGCCCTGCTGCGTCTGTTTGACAGGGACGGGAATTTGCTGGCCGGGCTGACGCCGGAGAAACGTTTCTATCCGGCTGAACGGCAGAACACAACAGAAGCGGCTATCCGCCCGCGCGTTACCGGTGACCATTATGCTGTGCTCGGTGATGGCAGTCCTGATACAGGCTATACCCTGCGCCTATATCACAAGCCTCTGGTCAGCTGGATTTGGGCCGGTGCTGTTTTGATGGCCGCTGGCGGCGCGCTGGCACTTGTTGGCCGCCATACAAAGGGAACCTGATGATGGCCCCGCGCATCACACAATTTATTCCTTTGTTCGTGTTTGCCCTGCTGGCTGTGGTGTCTGCTGTCTCACTCATTCTCACACTCTCAGGCGAGCGCAGAATATCTGAGCTCCCTTCAGCCCTTGTTGGCCGTGCCGTTCCAGAAACAGTACTGCCCTCGCTTGATCCTGCGTCTGTTGCTGTTCAGCTGGCCACGATAGCGGGCCGTCCCTATCTTGTGAATTTTTTTGCCAGCTGGTGTGCGCCCTGCCGGGCAGAGGCCCCAGCCTTGGCTGTGCTGGCCAGGGAAATTGAAATTATCGGCATTGCCTATAAAGACCGGCCGGAGGATACACAGAAATTTCTTAAAAATTTTGGCAATCCCTACGCCGGGGTTGGCATGGACAGGGACGGTCAGGCCGGGCTACTCTGGGGCGTTTATGGAGTGCCTGAAACCTATTTAATCGGCGCTGATGGACGGGTGGTTCTGCGTCATGCCGGGCCCATAGATGCAGACATTATGAAAGGCCGGTTTTTGCCGGAAATTAAAAAGATTCTGGGTACAGGGGCAAGGCCGGGCACAGGGGATAAGGGCTGATGCGCCTGCTGTGCCATTTATGTATTTGTCTGCTGACAGGCATTCTGCTGGGGGGGGCTGCTCTTCCAGCCGCAGCGATAACAGCTGAGGAACAGTTAGCAGACCCGGCACTAGAAACAAGGGCAAGAGAATTATCAAAACAGCTTCGCTGTCTTGTCTGTCAAAATCAG
Organism: Alphaproteobacteria bacterium; assembly: GCA_038125645.1. Classification (GTDB taxonomy): domain Bacteria; phylum Pseudomonadota; class Alphaproteobacteria; order Puniceispirillales; family Puniceispirillaceae; genus JADHLI01. The sequence continues at coordinate 8,001 of JAYPEG010000037.1, read as the reverse complement.
TCTATCGATGATTCTGATGCTGATGATGACAATGACGTAGAAATGGAACCAGTAGTAGCAGCGGTGGTAGCAGTAGGAACGGTAGTAGTAATTGTACCACCAGTATTACCCGACACTGTGAATTGTTTAATCTGAAACAATTGATGTAT
>JAYPEG010000037.1:2042-7842 GCA_038125645.1 Alphaproteobacteria bacterium | reverse complement strand
GCCTTTTGTGGCTGGCCCCCATATTGGCGCTGCTGGCCGGGGCAGGATTGCTGTTTGCATCGCGGCGGCCCAGCCATGCTGCTGCACGGCAGAATAAACGCGAAATTGTCAGGGCGGCAATCCCCTCAACCAACACAGGCCGCACAGAGTCGGGAACATTTTCCCTGCCCTTCACTGCAGCTCTTTTTGCCGGTTTGCTTATCTGTGCCGGCCTTGTTTACTGGTTTGTGCTGGGCAGTCCCTATTTGCCGGCACAACCCCTGCATGGACGCGCACAAGAACTGGCCCAGCTGAATACACAGTCAGATAAGGAGATGCAGCAGCAGCTGGCTGATTTCACACGCGCACAGACAGCAGCAGAAAGCCAGCCCCAGGATATTGGCAACTGGCTACGCTATGCGCTGGCCGCCGCAGCGCTTGGCCGTATTGACAGTGAAATTGCTGCCCTCAGAACGGCACTGACGCTCAGCGCCGGCGAACCGGCAATCAAATCAATGCTGGCAGAAGCCCTCAGCCGATCTTCCGATGGCCAGGTTATCCCAGAAGCGCGTGCGCTGGCAGCCGAGGTTCTGAACAGCCAGCCGGATGATCCCCGGGCCCTATTCCTGAGCGGAATGGCCGCCATGCAGGATGGGGCTTATGAGCGCGCGCTCTATTACTGGCAACAGCTGGCCGGACTGTCCCGCCCCGATGCCCCGTGGATGGCTTTATTACAGGAAAACATGGCAGAAGCGGCAGAAAAAGCGGATCTTGATATGCCGCAGATACCCATGCTGCCAGATGCTGAGAGCATACAGGCCGCCCAGCAGATGACCCCGGATGAACGCCGGCAGATGATTGAGCAGATGGTGGAACAGCTGAGAGAAAGGCTGGAATCCAATCCAGGGGATGCTGCCGGCTGGCTGCGTCTGGCCCGATCCTATGACGTGCTTGAACGCCCGCATGAGGCGCTGTCAGCCCACGCCAGTGCCGCCGCAGCCCGGCCTGATGATCTGTCCCTGCAGCTGGGCGGACTGGAACGCATACTTTCTGCCGGTTTCAGCCAGTCCTATCTGGAAATGGCAGAAATTTTCTTACACAGAGCCCGTGTGCTGGCAGAAAATCACCCGGAAGTATTGTTCTTTGGGGGGCATTTTGCCCGTGCGGGCGGTGATGATGACAGAGCCCGCTCCTTGTGGTCACAATTACTGGCGATGATGCCTGCAGACAGCGAAACTGCATCTCTGCTGCAACAGGAGCTGGATAAGCTGAACCGCTGAGCCGCCAGACAGTGATAGGTGCCTTTTTGTTCCCGCTGGCCTTTATGCCTGTCTTCTGTGCCTGTTTTTCTTACCCAGGCCCGTGTGACTGTCCGCCTGATTACAGAAACATTACAGCCGCCAAAAGGGGGTATGTGCCAGCCTGCCGGCAGTCAGAATAGATGAGTTTTATTATGCAGCTACCCGCTATTGCCCCCGATTTTAAGGGCTGTTGCAGTTAAATGGGCCTGTTGAAATAGCTGCTCACGCATATGTGATTGGTAATACATAAAAAATTAAAATATTTATGTCTAAATAAGGATTATTGAATAAAGCAGTTACTCGGACAAACAGTAGGCAGGTCAAATGATGTTATCAGCAGGACAAAGGGATAAATGGGTCGCGGTCAGTTTCTATCCGGCCCCCAATGTCAGCACAAGGCTGTCAGAGCGGCATTTTAAACTGACCCGCCTCGCCCGGTTGGTCAGAATAATTTCACAGACAATGAGAGACAATGAAAATTATGCCTGTTTCAGACTGTCAGAGGACACAATAGTGGCCCTGCATAGGTCTGGCCGGTTTGTAATGATGTAGTCATCCGTTCTCCCTCCTCTCCTCCCAAAAGATTACATTATTACAAAGATGGGGCCTCTGTTTCGGTGAAAGCCGGGACAGGGGCCCTTGACTATTATGCCCTGCAGATATGAAGGGGGGTAAAAAAAGAGAACCCGGTGCCGTTTACTACTTAGGAGGCAGAAGGCACCGGGTCTGCTGACTATCTTGCAAAACAGGTGCCAGATTACCCTCTTCTAAGGAATGATAAAAAAAAAGACACTGTGACCATCTAAAAAGTTGGATATCACAGTGTTTTTTTTAAATGAATCTCATGCCCGTTTCAGGCCCTGCCGGATATAAAATCCACCGATACAGAGGCGGCTTTGACTGCCTGGCTGACCCCCCCCCTCAGTACCGGAAATAAAAGACCTCAGCCCTATGGCTGCGGCCATTTCTGCGTGGCTGCCAGGCCTGGCATAAAGACTCAGCCGATAAATGACTGTTGGGTTTTGCCTGCTTTTCCTTAAATTTTTTATAAATATTCACTCTTAACATATTGAATTACTGACATAGTTTAACTTCTACTATTGCGCCAGCATGACTATGCGGATTTATGGTGATTTAATGGCGGCCTGAAATGGCTGAAAACAGAATCGCCGATGAAAGCAATAGATGCGTGCAGTCTGAAATCACATATCTTTTTGTAGGATTTTAACAGGCATCAAAAAAGGGCACTGTGACGGGCGCAGGAGAATGTTACCTGCTTATCACAATGCCCTCCTTTAAATGGTGAGCGGTACAGGATTCGAACCTGTGACCCAGTGATTAAAAGTCACTTGCTCTACCAACTGAGCTAACCGCCCTCAATATAAAGCTGTGTGCCGGCCATTTCTGCCCTGCACCCAGATATGCGAGTGTTTATAGAGGCCCTGTTATTTTGTGTAAAGTCCTAATTAAAGGAAAATCAACCTGTTTCCGGCCTGCAGGAAAATGCCTATTTGCTGTCAAAATAATTTTTAATCCGCTGTTCTACAGACGCGGGCACAAAGGACGCAACATCGCCGCCAAAGCGTGCAATTTCCTTGACCAGGGATGAGGCAACAAAATGCTGGTGCTCAGAGGCGGTCAAAAATACTGTTTCCAGATCTGATTTCAGGCGTCTGTTTGCGCTTGCCATTTGAAACTCATATTCAAAATCTGATACAGCGCGCAGCCCCCGGATAATGAAATTCACATTCTGCTGGCGGGCAAAATCAGTTAGAAGCCCTGTAAACCTCTCAACCCGAACAGAGGCTGCCTGACCGCCCCTGCCCTGCAGGTCTGCAATCTGCTCCTGCACGATCTCAAGGCGCTCCTGAAGCGAGAATAATGGGGATTTGCCACTGTTCTGGGCCACCCCAATTATAAGCTCATCGCAAATTTGGCTGGCCCGCCCGATAATATCCATATGTCCAAAAGTCAGGGGATCAAAGGTTCCGGGGTATAGGCCTGTGCGTTTCATCACTCATCATCCGGCTGTGCTGCGCCCTGTTCACCGCCTGAAAGCACAGGGCTGTCTGTATCATTTTGGTGCTCAGCAGGTTCAGATGTTTTTGGTGTGCTCTCACCCTCACCGCCTCTATCGCTATCACCGCCCCCGTCAGTATCATCAGCACCCTCATCCTCATCATCATCAGCGTCCCTGATGACACCCACTGACACCACTTTTTCACTGTTATCTATCTCAAACAGCCTGACCCCTTGAGTCTTGCGGCCAGTGATGCGGATTGAATCGCCCTCACCGCCATCGACCCTGATACGGATGACCTTGCCGGCATCAGTGACGAGCATCAACTGATCTTCGGCAAACACAGTGAAAGAAGAGACGACCTGACCATTGCGTTCTGATGTTTCAATATTCGCAACACCCTGTCCGCCCCGGCCTGTGCGCCTGTATTCATCCACCGCTGTGCGCTTGCCATAGCCATTTTCAGTAATAGAGAGGACATATTCACGCTCTGGATCACGGATAACGCACATGGAAACCAGATAATCTGCATTTAAAAGGCGCATGCCGCGCACCCCTACAGAGCCGCGCCCTTTGAACACGCGCACCTCATCGACGGCGAATCTGATCGCTTTGCCAGCACGGCTGGCCAGCAGCACATGATCGCTGGCCTGACAGGGCATCACACCTATCAGCCGGTCGCCCGCGTCAAGTTTCATGGCAATTTTGCCATTTCGCATGATATTAGTGAAATCAGACAGAAGATTGCGCCTGATATTGCCCTTTGCTGTTGCAAATAAAATATTTAAACGATCCCAGCTTTCTGCATCCTGTGGCATTGGCATGACCGTCTGGATGGTCTCTTCCGGGGCAATGGGCAGCATATTGACCATCGCCTTGCCGATTGACTGCGGCGAGGCCACTGGCAGTTTATAGCATTTCAGCTGATAGACCATGCCGGTAGAGGTGAAAAACAGAATCGGTGTATGGGTGTTGGCAACAAACAGCCGTGTGACAAAATCCTCATCGCGTGTTTTCATGCCTGTGCGGCCCTTGCCGCCTCGCCTCTGGGCCCGATAATCTGACAGCGCCACCCGTTTGATATAACCGCGGTGGCTGACTGTTACCACCATATCTTCCTGCTGAATCAAATCCTCATCATCATGGTCGGCCAGCGCATCAGAAATTTCAGTGCGGCGCGGGTTATCAAGACGGTCATGGGCTGCCTGTAATTCCGCCAGCACAACCGATGTCAGCCGCTCGCTGCTTGACAGTATTTCCAGATAATCAGCAATCTGCTCTGCCAGCTGGCGGGTTTCCTCAGCCAGCTTATCGCGCTCCATGCCAGTAAGCCGCTGCAGGCGCAGCTCAAGAATGGCCCTGGCCTGGGTTTCAGAAAGATGATAATGCCCGTCGATAACCTTATGACCAGGATCATCTATCAATGAGATAAAAGCCTCAACCTCGCTGGCAGGCCAGGCCTTTTCCATTAGCTCATGGCGGGCCTGTTCAGCATTGGGTGCCTTTTTTATCAGCTCTATCACCTCATCAATAGATGCAAGAGCAACCAGCAAACCTGCCAGGACATGCGCGCGATCGCGTGACTTTTCAAGCAGATGACGAGTCCTGCGTGTAACAACTTCACGCCGGAACGCACAAAAGGCATCAAGAACCTGGCGCAGCCCCATCTGTTGGGGCCGGCCATTATGCATGGCCAGCATATTCACAGCAAAACTGGATTGCAAACGCGTATGACGAAACAGCTGGTTCAGAACAACATCGCCTGAGCCGTCACGCTTGATCTCAATCACGACCCGCATGCCGTTACGGTCAGATTCATCACGGATATCAGAAATGCCCTCAATAGTCTTTTCCCGCACCAGCTCGCCAATACGCTCCAGCAGCTGGGCCTTGTTCACCTGATAGGGAATTTCAGTGATCACAATCATTTCACGGTCACGCGATGTTGTCTGAATTTCCGCACGTGCACGCATCATTACCGACCCGCGCCCGCTGCGATAGGCGTCACGGATTCCGCCCCGTCCCATAATCAGGGCACCAGTCGGAAAATCGGGGCCGGGAACGATTTCGAGCAAATCCTCATCACTGATGTCAGGCGTGCGTATCACCGCCATACAGGCCCTTATAACCTCACCCGGGTTATGTGGGGGAATATTAGTTGCCATACCCACAGCAATGCCGCCGGCCCCATTAACCAGAAGATTGGGGAATTCCGCCGGAAGAACGGAGGGTTCATCCTGGGTTTCATCATAGTTTGGAACAAAATCAATGGTTTGCTTGTCAATGTCGCGCAGCAGTGATTCTGCAGCGCGGGCAAGGCGCGATTCTGTATAACGCATTGCTGCTGCTGGATCACCGTCAACCGAGCCAAAATTTCCCTGCCCGTCCACCAGCGGCACCCGCATGGAGAATGTCTGGGCCATGCGCACCATAGCCTCATAAATAGAGCTGTCCCCGTGGGGATGGTAATTACCCATGACATCACCGACAATCCGCGCAG
>JAYPEG010000037.1:0-2032 GCA_038125645.1 Alphaproteobacteria bacterium | reverse complement strand
TGGCATAGAGAATACGCCTGTGCACAGGTTTCAGCCCGTCCCTGACATCGGGTAACGCGCGCGAGACAATAACGCTCATCGCATAATCAAGATAAGAGCGCCGCATCTCGTCTGAAATAGAGATTACAGTCTCTGTTGATGAGGGCGGCAGCTGGGAATCAGACACCTAGATATCCTTTTTAAAACAAAGCTGAGAATACACTATATTTATAACATTTCCGGGCATAAGAACACCAGATATAGTTGTCATAAAGGTGATTTTACTTATACAGAGAGGGCCGGCATGAAAGATTAAAACGGAATGTCATCATCTAGGTCATCGCTGCCGGCCAGTGGCGGCGGGGATGGCTGGTCATAGCCCTGGCCCCCGCCCATTGTGTTATTGTGGGCAGCCGGACTGCCAGCGCCATCGCCGCGTCCGCCGACCAGTGTCAATTCACCGCGGTAGCGCTGCAGGACAACTTCGGTTGTATATTTTTCAACCCCCTGCTGGTCGGTGTATTTACGGGTCTGCAGCTGGCCTTCCAGATAGACAGTGCTGCCTTTGCGTAAATACTGTTCAGCAATACGCCCCAGATTTTCATTAAAAATCACAACACGGTGCCATTCTGTACGCTCACGTTGCTCGCCGCTGTTCCTGTCCTTCCAACGCTCAGAGGTTGCTATCGACAGATTGACAATTTTCATTCCGTCCTGCGTGCTGCGGATTTCGGGATCGCGTCCAAGATTGCCAAGCAATATCACCTTGTTCACACTGCCAGCCATATTGTTTGTCTCCTCGCCCGAACGTGAATTTCATCTGATAGGGCACAGTAACATAATTAAAGGAGTTCTAAAGACTAAAGTTCATTATTTTTTCAGTTTCCAGATGATTGGGCGCAAAAACAGTTTATATTACCGCACAGCACGGACGTGTCCGTTTCTTCAGCGTCATTATGGTAACAGTCAGACAAACAGAGCAGGATAATGAGCGATAACAAAGCTGGCACAGCATCAACAAGGCTGATAAGTGTGCGCGGTGCACGTGAACATAATCTTCAGAATGTCAATGTGACACTGCCGCGTGACAGTCTTGTCGTGATCACAGGCCTGTCAGGTTCAGGAAAATCAAGTCTTGCCTTTGACACGATTTACGCAGAAGGCCAGCGGCGCTATGTCGAATCGCTCTCGGCCTATGCCCGTCAGTTTCTGGAAATGATGCAAAAGCCGGATGTTGATCTTATCGAAGGCCTGTCCCCGGCCATTTCGATTGAACAGAAAACAACATCGCGCAATCCCCGCTCAACAGTGGGCACAGTTACCGAGATTTATGACTATATGCGGCTGCTATGGGCGCGTATCGGCATTCCCTATTCACCGGCCACAGGACTGCCGATTGCCTCTCAGAGCGTCAGCCAGATGGTTGATGCCCTGACAGCCCTAGATGAGGGCACACGGCTCTATCTTCTGGCCCCTGTCGTGCGCGGACGCAAAGGAGAATATAAAAAAGAGCTGGCGGCCTTTCTGCAGAAGGGATTCAGCCGTGCGCGCATTGACGGTGAGTTCTATGAATTGGACAGCCCTCCTGTCCTCGACAAAAAGAAAAAACATGATATCGAGATTGTCGTCGACCGGGTCATCATCCGTCCGGAACAGGAAAGCCTGGCCACACGGCTTGCTGATTCTCTTGAAACCGCGCTGTCACTGTCGGACGGGCTGGTTTTTGCTGATGATGCAAAAACCGGCCAACGGCTTTTGTTTTCAGCCCGCTTTGCCTGTCCTGTATCCGGCTTCACAATAGATGAGATTGAACCGCGCCTGTTTTCATTCAATAATCCTTTCGGGGCCTGTCCTGACTGTGATGGGCTGGGTGTGTCAGCACATTTTGAAGAACAGCTTATTGTTCCTGATTCCGCGCTGTCGTTGCGCGGCGGTGCCCTGGCACCATGGGCCAAATCAACATCAAAATACTATTTTCAGACATTGGAAAGTCTGTCTCAGCATTTTGGTTTTTCCCTTGATGTTCCCTTTAATGAGCTGGGCAGCGCTGTTC
>JAYPEG010000036.1:713-18899 GCA_038125645.1 Alphaproteobacteria bacterium | reverse complement strand
TCATGATACCGGCACGCACAAGGCTGCTGGCCGCCGCCGAGGCCACAGGCAGGCCCGTTCACTATGGCCGGCATATGCTTGATTATCAGATAGAGCTGATAGGAAAGTTTATTGGTGCTTTTGATCAGCCGAAAGGCGGCTGAGAGACAATTAGACATTGAAAATTGCCCGCCCGCGCATTAAGTAAGGACACCAGAAGTAATGGCAGGATTTAATTATGGCTGAAGAGACAAGCTGGACTGAGGAACGCCTTGTGCTACTGAAAAAGCTGTGGGATGAGGGTCTGTCCATTTCACAGATAGGCGAACAGCTTGGGGTGACGCGCAATGCAGTCGCTGGCAAGGCGCACAGGATGGATCTGAAAAAGCGCCAGTCACCGATTACAGCATCATCAAAAAAACCGGCAAAGACTGAAAAGACAGAGGAATTGCCGCTCAGGCTGGCGCTGCGTGAAATTCAATGGTCACGTTCCAAATGTGTCTGGCCATCAGGTGATCCAAAGACAGTGCAGTTCAAATTCTGCGGCAAGGCAATCGTTCCGGGCAAACCCTACTGCGCCAAACATTGTGATATTGCCTATACAACCTCGCGTGATGGCAGCTGAAGGCGGGCCGGCACCTGTCCGGCGTGAGGATTATAAAATCTTTGACTGGCAGGTCAATCACACAGACCTGCTGGTGCAGATTTATGATGACTATGCGCGTGTCTGTGTGACGCTGGATGTATCGCCTCATCCGCAGGCGGCGCAAAGCGACTGGATAGCGCTCTATGGTGAGCATCAAGAACTGTGCGGAATTGAAATTGACGGACAGGCGGCCACTGCTGATCGGATAGACAGGGAAAATGGCAGGATCGTCCTGTCCGGACTGTCAGCCAGACATAAAATCAGCGTGACATCAAAGATTGATCCCTATGCCAATACAGCCCTGGAGGGTCTCTATGCCTCTGGCGGCATGCTGTGCACACAATGCGAGCCTGAAGGCTTCCGGCGCCTGTGTTTTTATCCTGACCGCCCTGATGTGATGAGTGTCTTTCAGGTTCGCATAGAAGCTGACAGGGCCCTGTGCTGTCTGTTAAGCAACGGCAATCTGCTGGAGACGGGCGATTTGCCCGGTAACCGGCATTACGCGCTCTGGTATGATCCGCATAAAAAGCCCAGCTATTTGTTTGCCCTGGTTGCCGGCGATCTTGAATGTGTTGCGGACAGTTTTGTCACTGCCTCTGGCCGTCATGTGGATTTGCATATTTATGTTGAAAAGGGTAATGGCCATCTGACAGCTCATGCGATGGAAAGCCTGAAACGGTCGATGAGATGGGATGAACAGGTATATGGGCTGGAATATGATCTTGATCTGTTTCAGATTGTTGCTGTCAGCCATTTCAATATGGGGGCAATGGAAAATAAGGGGTTGAATATTTTTAACAGCAAGTTTGTTCTTGCTGACAGTCACACCGCGACAGATGAGGATCTGAACCGCGTGGAAGCCATTATCGCGCATGAATATTTTCATAACTGGACAGGTAACCGGGTAACCTGCCGTGACTGGTTTCAACTGACCTTAAAAGAAGGGCTGACCGTATTCCGTGACCAGTGTTTCAGTGCCGATATGCATGATGCGGCTGTAAAACGCGCAGATGATGTGGCAACTCTTCGTGCGACTCAGTTTGCCGAGGATGCCAGCCCGACAGCCCATCCCATCCGCCCGGACAGCTATACACAAATCAATAATTTTTATACACCCACTGTCTATGAAAAGGGTGCTGAGGTTATCCGTATGATCCATGCCCAGCTGGGGGCAACAGGGTTCCGGCGCGGCATGGATCTGTATTTTGCCCGCCATGATGGACAGGCGGTGACCTGTGACGATTTTCTTGCGGCTATGGCTGATGCCAATGATGCTGATTTGACTGGCTTTGCGCTGTGGTACAGCCAGGCCGGAACACCTCAGCTGGATGTCACCCATTCCCTTTGTGACAGCGGTGACACGCTGCAGCTCAGATTTACGCAGACGCTTGCACCGACACCCGCTGGAACAACAACACAGCCAATGCCTCTGCCTGTGCGGCTGGGGTTGGTTGGCGCGGATGGCAGCCATCCTGAAATTTCTGTCAATGGCGGCCCCTTTGCAAAGGAGCATGTCTATCTGCTGGATACAGAAAACCAGAGCGCGGAAATCAGACTGAAGACTGCCGGTGGCGGCCGCATGGTGCCCTCAATTCTGCGCGGATTTTCAGCCCCTGTGCGGATGGCAGATGATCTTGACGCTGAACAGCTGGGTATACTGGCTGCCCATGACAGTGACAGCTTTAACCGCTATGAAGCCTGTCAGCGGCTGTATCGCCGCCTGATAGCAGCGACACTTTCCGGCCAGCCGGACACTCACAGTTTTGCTGCGCTGCAAGCGGCTCTGTCGCGGCTGCTGGCTGACCGTCATCTGCGCGATGATTTCAAAGCCCTGTGCCTTGCGGTGCCGGGCCAATCAGACAGTGAGCAGAACTGCCAGCCTGCCGATCCACCGCGTATTTTCGCTGCACGGCAGGATGTACAGGCAGGGCTGGCGGCAGCGCTGATGCCACAGATAGATGAGGTGATTTCTGCTAGCGCGCATCTGCAAACAGCCAGCGGGCGGGCGCTGCAGAACCGTCTGTTATATATGGCTGTGGCCGCTGGGAATGACGGTGCTATGCAAATTGCAGCCAGGCAGGCCGAACACGGGAATATGAGCCTGAGCATGGGGGCGCTCACGGCCCTCAATCATCGTGCTGATGTCTGGCGTGAACAGGCCATGGGCAGCTTTTATAAGCGCTGGCAGACAAATGCGCTTGTGATGGAAAAATGGTTGATGCTGTCTGCGACCTCTGCAACACAGGGCACGACACAAAGGCTTCCCAGTCTGATGGCAGATCCGGTCTATGATGCTGGCAACCCCAATAAAATTCGTGCTGTTCTCGGCGCATTTGCTGCTGCTAACCCGGCGCAGTTTCATAAAGCAGATGGCAGCGGTTACAATTTTATAGCAGAACAGCTGCTGGTTATTGACAGACGCAATCCACAGATAGCCGCGCGCATGGGCCTGTCGCTCACAAGATTCGCCCATTATGATGACCGGCGGCGCGCACAGATACATGAGGCGCTGAAATTCATTGCCGCGCACAAACTCTCGCGCGATCTGTCAGAAGTGATCAGCAAAGCATTGCTCACTGCTGTATAGGGGCCTTCACCGAGCAGGAAAAATCCCCTGCTGTTTCTTTGCCTCTCTGCTGCGGGCGCGTTCAATGTGCAAGCAGCCGTGTATCAGCGCAGAAAGGCGGGGATATGGTCACTGTCCTTAAAGCTGTTTCCTGTCCATTCAGGGGGGCGTTTCTCGGCCTGTTTCTGACCTGAGGGCGTGCGGGGCTTCTGGCCTTTTTCAGCGGGCCTGCTCTTTTTTCCCTTTGGTGACTGCGTGCGATGAGCTGCGCTGTCATTATCATTTATTTTGTCCCTGCGCGTCTGTTTTATCTCACTCTCTGCCTGTTGTTCAGAAACATCATCTGTTTGTGTGAAACGCGCATCAAGGCTGATCGTCTTGCCAGTCAGGCTTTCAATCGCACTGAGATATTTTTTGTCATCCTCGCTGGCGGCAATGGTAAAGGCACTGCCGCTGCGCCCGGCACGCCCTGTTCTGCCAATCCTGTGCACATAATCTTCAGCATTTGACGGCACATCAAAATTAAAAACATGACTGACAGTCGGAATATCAAGGCCGCGAGCCGCCACATCAGATGCAATCAGCAGGCCCAGCACGCCTTCCTTGAAATCAGACAGCGCTTTCAGGCGTGCAGACTGGGTCATGTCCCCATGCAGGGCGCCGGCGTTAAAGCCATGACGCTTTAAAGATGCCAGCAGGGTAGAGATATCGCGTTTACGATTGCAGAATATAACCGCATTTTGTATCTGCTCATTACGCAGGAGTTCGCGCAATACACTGCGCTTTTGCCTGGCCTGTGTCCAGATCAGCTTCTGCGCGACCGTATCAGCCGTGCTGGCTGGACGCGACACTTCTATAATTTTCGGGTTTATCACGAATTTCTTGCCTATCGTATGAATTTCTTCAGACAGGGTGGCAGAAAAGAACAGGGTCTGGCGCATAACGGGCAGATAGCTGACAATGCGCTCAACATCCGGTATGAAACCCATGTCAAGCATACGGTCAGCCTCATCGATCACCAGAATTTTAACATCCTGCAGCAATACCTTGCCGCGTTCGAAATGATCCAGCAGGCGGCCCGGCGTTGCAATCAGAACATCTACCCCCTTATCAAGGGCCATTTCTTGTTCGGAAAAACTGACCCCGCCTATGAGAAGGGCCATGCTCAGGCGGTGGTTGACTGAAAATTTAACAAATGATTCAGCTACCTGTGCAGCCAGTTCGCGTGTTGGTGCCAGAATGAGGGAACGCGGCATCCGTGCCTTTGCCCGGCCAGAATCCAGAATATCGATCAATGGCAGGGTAAAGGAGGCAGTTTTCCCGGTGCCAGTCTGTGCAGACCCCAATATATCACGGCCCATGAGAACCGAGGTAATGGCTGCAGTTTGAATGGGGGTTGGGGTTTCGTAGCCGAGCTTGCTGACTGCGTCTGCGAGCTGCTCGCTCAATCCAAGGTCAAGAAATGGGGATGAGATGGTACACCTCTAAAAAAAATTGCTGCTGGCATTTCTGCTGCCAGCGTGCCATCGCTTGGATGCTGACTGTCAGCACCCATCAGTTAAATCGCCTTCTCAATAGCCTAAAATATTGAAAAGGTCAAACATCATAAGCTGGACGGCTGTCTGTCTGCGGCGTATAGTCAGCGGCATCATTTTTCCTGTTTGAACAGAAGGATAGTCTTTTTCATGCCAACGCTTGTTCTTGTGCCCGGTCTGCTCTGCACCCCTGTTTTGTTTGAGGCCCAGACACAGGCCCTTGCCACACAAATCAAAACAGCCGTGGCACAGACCACAGGCATGGACAGTATCACTGCTATGGCTGAACATCTGCTGCGTGTACATCAGGGGGAACTGATTGTTGCTGGCCTGTCAATGGGGGGGTATATCGCGATGGAGGCGGCCCGACTGGCCCCGGAACGTGTGTCTGCACTTGGCCTGCTATCCACAGCAGCTGACCAGGACAGCCAGGAGAGACAGGCGATGCGCCGTGAGCTTATCCGTATCTCAGCATTGGGAAAATTCAAAGGTGTGACACCGCGGCTTTTGCCGCAGTTTTTATCGCCAGCGGCCTTGCAGGATGACGAATTGCGTGCGCGTGTGATCGCCATGGCCGGGACGGTTGGTCAGAAAAATTTTGTTCTTCAGCAGTCAGCAATTATGGGGCGGCGTGACCAGCGGGCATTTCTGGCCACATACAAGCGCCCCTCGCTTGTGCTTTGCGGTACACAGGATACACTGACGCCGCCTGAAAAATCACATGAAATGGCTGCTCTCTTACCAGATTCAGAACTCGTCCTTCTGGAGAGTACCGGTCATCTGTCCACGATGGAGGCCCCGCATGACTGCACACAGGCCCTGATGCGGCTGATAGCGCGGGCATAGGCAGGCGCACAAGCCATTCCGTTTCCCCGCTTTTGATTTCCCCGCCTTTGATTATACATCCAGCTCTGCCAGAACCTGATTGGCGTGTTCGCGGATATAACCGAAGCGGAGCTCGGGCTTTTTGCCCATCAATGTTGTGACCAGCCGGTCAGTATCGCGCCGCGCATCTGCCCCGTTCGTATCACGAAACGGCAGGCTGACCTGAAGCAGACGGCGTGTCTGTCTGTTCATTGTTGTTTCTTTCAGCTGGGCAGGGGGCATTTCCCCCAACCCCTTAAAACGGCTGATTTCAACTTTGCCGCGCGGGTTAAACACAGTTTCAAGCAGTTTATTTTTATGCTCGTCATCCAGCGCATAGGCAGTTTTTCCTGACTGTGTCATGCGATAGAGCGGCGGCTGGGCGAGAAACAGGCGTCCCTGTTCGATAAGCTGGGGCATTTCGCGGTAAAAATAGGTCATCAACAGAGCCGCAATATGGGCACCATCGACATCAGCATCAGTCATAATGATGATTTTTCCATAGCGCAGGGCATCAACTGAAAACTCCTTGCCCCTTTTAACGCCCAGGGCCATGGCCAGGTCTGCCAGCTCCTGGTTCTGGCTCAGCTTGTCAGCTGTCGCGCTGGCAACATTCAGTATCTTTCCACGCAGCGGCAAAACGGCCTGTGTTCTGCGGTTGCGCGCTGATTTTGCTGAACCGCCGGCACTGTCACCCTCAACAAGAAACAGCTCTGTTTCATCAGTGTCTGTCTCGGAACAGTCTGCCAGTTTTCCCGGCAGGCGCAGTCTGCGTGTTGCTGTTTTGCGCGCCACTTCCTTTTCCTTGCGGCGGCGTTTGCGTTCTTCCAGCCGTTCGATTGCGCGTTCAAGCAGATCATTCGCCCGTTCCGGCTCTGAGCTCAGCCATAATTCAAACCTGTCTTTTATGGCTGTTTCTGTCTGGCGGGCTGCCTCACTGGTTACCAGCCTTTCTTTCGTCTGGCCTTGAAACTGCGGGTCACGGATGAACACGGACAGCATACCGGCTGTGCCGCTCAGGATATCATCCGCGCTCAGCTCTGCTGCCTTTTTATTTCCTGTCAGCTCACCATAGGCCCGGATGCCGCGCGTTATTGCCGCCCTGAAGCCATTTTCATGCGTGCCTCCCAGCGGGGTCGGCACTGTATTGCAGTAAGAATGAAAAAAACCGTCCTCACCATCGCTCAGCCAGGTCAGGGCCCATTCAAATTTCTGTCCTTCTAGCTCTGTGAGGCCGGAAAAGGGCTGTGCCAGCATCAGTTGCTTTTGTGCTGTACTATGGGTCAGGTAATCTGCAAGTCCGCCTGGAAAACACAGAACAGCCTCTGCAGGTATGGCTGTGTCAGTGATCAGGGACGGCGCACAGAACCAGCGTATTTCCACGCCGGCAAACAGATAGGCCTTGGACTGGGCCATCTGAAAGAGCAGGCCGGGTTTAAAGCGGCAGCCGGTACCGAATATATCCTCATCAGGTGTAAAGGAAATCATCGTGCCGCGCCGGTTGGATGTTGGCCCGGCAACTGCCAGCGGCCCGGTGGCGCGCCCGCGGGAGAAATGCTGGCGATAAAGCGTTTTGTCCCTTGCAACCTCTACATCAAGGCGTGATGACAATGCATTCACTACAGAGGCCCCGACGCCATGCAGCCCGCCTGATGTCTCATACGCCTTGCCAGAGAATTTGCCGCCTGCATGCAATGTTGTCAAAATCACTTCTAAGGCTGACTTGTCTGGAAATTTCGGGTGCGGATCCACCGGGATACCACGCCCATTATCCCGGATTGACAGGCTGTTTTCAGATTCCAGCCGGATTTCAATCCAGCTGGCATGGCCAGCAACAGCCTCATCCATCGAATTATCCAGGATTTCAGCTGCCAGATGATGCAGGGCCCGCTCATCTGTGCCGCCAATATACATGCCCGGACGGTGGCGTACAGGCTCCAGCCCCTCAAGCACCTCTATCTGGCTGGCGTCATAATCAGTTTTCAGCGCATTGGTGCTAAATAAATCAGACATGATGGTCTGCCCCGCATTCCCTAACATTAAAAATGGTCAAAGTTTATTTGTTCTACAATATCTGGTGTTTCAGGAAAAGGGCAGATACGAAATAATGGGGATTTTCCTGTTAACTGTTTATTTAGCATTTTCTGATACACTGTCTGTTCAGCAAGGCCTGATTGTGCCGGGAGGATATGAAGAGGAGGCATGACAGACAGGAAATACCCATCTTATGTCCTCTTCCCATTTCATATCTTCTTATGGTGTTACCGGAGGCCGGGTAAAGTCAGTTGTGTTAAAGGCTTCAGCAGGATTGTTGGTCTTTGCCCTGATGCTTGGTTTTATGGTTCTTCCCGAAACCCTGATTGCAGCAGATATGCACGGATCATACAATACAGGCGCACGCAGCGTTTCTGCCGATAATCCAGACAGCGCGACAATGACCGCAGATAACAGCACACAGGCCCGTCATGATCAGCCCCTGTGGCAGTTTTACCTGCCTTTTCCACTGTTCCCGCAAACCCCGACGCGCCCGCTGGCCCCGGAAATGACTTTTTTGGGGCGGATGATTGGGATACTGCGTGACTTTACCCGCAGGCATAAAGTCTATTTTCTGGATAAAAAATAACCCCTCAGGCACCGGCCTGAGGGGCTTTGACAGTAATGTGTCCAGCACAGGCTATTATGCTGAATAATACATCTTGAACTCAATGGGGTGCGGGGCCTGCTCGAAAGCCACCACTTCTTCCATCTTCAAATCGATATAGGCATCAATTTGGTCATCAGTGAACACGTTGCCCTCTGTCAGGAAGGCGCGGTCAGCATTAAGGCTGTCCAATGCCTCGCGCAGCGAGCCGCAGACGGTTGGGATTTTAGACAGTTCCTCGGCCGGCAGATCATACAGATCCTTGTCCATGGCATCGCCCGGGTGAATTTTGTTGCGAATGCCGTCAAGCCCGGCCATCAGCATGGCAGAAAAAGCCAGATACGGGTTTGCAGTCGCATCGGGGAAGCGAACCTCAACACGCTTGCCCTTTGGATTTGACACGAAAGGAATTCGGCATGATGCAGAGCGGTTGCGTGCAGAATAGGCCAGCAGAACCGGTGCCTCAAATCCTGGTACCAGTCGCTTGTAGCTGTTGGTTGACGGGTTGGTAAACGCGTTCAGGGCCTTGGCATGCTTTATAATGCCGCCAATGTAGAAAAGGGCGGATTCAGACAGGTCAGCATAGCCATTGCCGGCAAACAGAGGCTTGCCGCTTGACCAGAGCGACTGGTGCACATGCATGCCAGACCCATTGTCCCCGGCAATCGGCTTGGGCAGGAAAGTGGCTGACAGCCCATAGGCATGGGCAACCTGATGAACTGTATATTTATAGAGCTGCATATTGTCTGCTGTCTCGATCAGTGTGCCGAACTTCATGCCCAGCTCATGCTGGGAAGGGGCCACTTCATGGTGGTGCTTTTCAACCGGCACACCCATCTCAGCCATAACAGCCAGCATCTCAGAGCGGATATCCTGGCCTGAATCCATCGGTGGCACAGGGAAATAGCCGCCTTTCACGCCCGGGCGGTGTCCCATATTGCCCTCTTCATAATCACGCGCGCTGTTATAGGGGCCTTCAACCGAATCAACCTTGAACATAGCCCCGTTCATTGACACGTCGAATTTTACATCCTCAAACAGGAAAAATTCCGCTTCCGGGCCAAAAAAGGCTGTGTCAGCAATGCCAGCAGTCTGCATGTAGCTCAGCGCTGACTTGGCTGTGCCGCGCGGGTCACGATCATAGGGTTCATTTGTGACCGGATCAAGAACATCACAGAACAGCGCCAGCGTTGGCTGAGAGAAAAACGGGTCGATATAGGTGCGGCTGAGGTCAGGCATCAAAGTCATGTCTGACTCATTGATCGCTTTCCAGCCAGCAATAGAAGAGCCGTCAAACATGAAACCTTCTGTCAGCGCGTCTTCATCAATGGTTTCAATATGCTGTGTTAAATGCTGCATTTTGCCCCGCGGATCCGTAAACCGCAGGTCAACAAAGGAGATATCATTCTCTTTGATCATATCCATGATTTTCTTTGCATCAGACATTCGTTTTTCCTTTCACTGTGTCCGTATGATAATGTTTCCTCAGCACCTGTTGGCTGAAATGAGCTGCTGCCCGTCCCATTTTGGCCGCCGGGCAGGCAATTTTATCAGATGGCATCAGCACCGGTCTCGCCGGTGCGGATACGGATGGCCTCATCGACAGTGGAAATAAAGATTTTTCCATCACCAATGCGTCCTGTCTGGGCAGCATTTTTCACAGCCTCAACAACGCGGTCAGCCATTGTATCCTCGACCACCACCTCAATTTTTACTTTTGGCAGAAAGTCCACCACATATTCAGCCCCGCGATAAAGCTCAGTATGGCCTTTCTGGCGGCCAAAACCTTTGGCCTCAAGAACAGTGATGCCCTGAATGCCGACATCATGCAGCGCTTCTTTCACCTCATCGAGCTTGAAGGGTTTGATGATCGCCTCAATCTTTTTCATAATAACCGTCCGTCTTGACAGATTGTTGGGTTGCCGGCCTGGCTTCATCCAACCGCCATTTAATGCACGGATGCTAAAGGCCGGGTTTCACTCACCGCACCACTAGTCAATTTCACCTTGTTAAAGCAAGCGCAGTCTTGTAAAACTGCCACGAGGCTGAAATTTGCACATATTTTAGGCAGATTCTGTCACCATTTTTGACAGACGGCTAACAGCCTCTGTTATGGCCTCATCAGAATTGGCGCATGACAGACGCACATAGCCCTCACCAAAGCCGCCGAATGAGGTGCCGGCAATGCATGCCACGCCGAATGCCTCCAGAGCTTTGTCCTGAAAGGCGTGCGAGTTGAAGGGTGTTTTGCTGATATTGGCAAAGACGTAGAAAGCCCCGCCCGGCGGCTGGCAGCTGATACCGTCAACTGCGTTCAAGAGGCCGGTTATCAGGGCCCCGCGCCGCCTGAACGCCTGCAGCATATCATCCACACAGCTCTGGTCACCCTGTAATGCGGCAATGGCGGCATGCTGGGTTGCGGCATTGACACAGGAATGAATATTCACTGCCAGCCTGTCCGCATAGTCAATCAGATGTTCAGGCCATATTCCATAGCCTATCCGCCAGCCGGTCATAGCATAGGTCTTTGACCAGCCATTGAGGACAATCAGCCGATCCTGAATTTCAGGATAGGTCAGAAGCGACAGGGGCGCGCTGTCAAAAACAAGCCGGTCATAAATTTCATCAGACAGGATTGTGACATGGGGAAACGCAGCCATGCCTTTGACAAACTTGTCCATTTCCGCACGCGGCGTAATTCCCCCGGTCGGATTGGCCGGAGAGTTCACAATCACAAGGCTTGTCTTGTCGGTGATTTTTGACAGCACATCATCAGCATCAAAGGCAAAGCCGTTCGCCTCTACCAGCCCATAGGAGACAGACCGGGCCCCGCTATAGTTAATCGCAGACTGATAGATGGGAAAGCCGGGGTCAGGGGTCAGGATTTCGGCGCCCGGCCCGCCAAGCAGCATCATGGCCGTGAACATTACCGGCTTGCCGCCCGGAACAATCTGAATACGCGCAATGTCCGGGCACACGCCATAACGCTGTTGTATGTCAGCTGCCACCGCCTCGCGCAGGCTGGTCAGCCCCATTGAGGGGGTGTAACCGTGCGCACCGTCACGCAGGGCCTTTATTGCGGCTTCAACAATATGTTCCGGGGTTCTGAAATCAGGCTGGCCGATACCAAGATTAATCACATCACGGCCAGCGGCGGCCAGTGCACCGGCACGGGCCAGCACCCCAAAGGCTGATTCAGTTCCAAGATTGTTTGCTGAGGCGTTGAGCATAGTCATTTCCCTTGTGATAAAAACTGTCGAACAGGCATTGACCCGTCCTGAAGATTTGCCTATTAAAGCGATCAATGACGCATTTGACGAGCGTTTTTTGGCGGGTGTAGCTCAGTTGGTTAGAGCGCCAGTTTGTGGTACTGGATGTCGCCGGTTCGAATCCGGTCACTCGCCCCATCTTTTACCTCTGCACTGACCGGGCATAAAATTAAGGCCGGTAATACAGTTTTCATATGATTATGGGTTGACGCGCTCGCGGGTTTTCGAGTAGTCGATGCCGATGCTTTGCTCTGCTGCGGGCGTGGCGAAATTGGTAGACGCGCCAGATTTAGGTTCTGGTATCCCAAAGATGTGGGGGTTCAAGTCCCTCCGCCCGCACCACTGCAGAGGCCGATAAAATTCTGTCCCGGTGCTTTTAAAAAAAACAGGGCGGAAATGAACAAAACAACAGCAAGGCATGGGTGCCCTGCTATCAGGACTGTGAAATCATGGATATCAAAGAAACACTGAGCGAAGGTCTGGTGCGCGAATACGAGCTGACGCTGAGCGCAAAAGAGCTGGATGACAAAATCAGCACAAGACTGGAAGAGGTGGCACGCACAGCAAACATGCCGGGCTTCCGTCCAGGCAAGGTGCCGCTGGCAGTGGTAAGGGCCCGTTATGGGGATCAGGTTAAGGGCGAGGTCATCCGCACCCAGCTGGATGAAGGGGCAAAGCGCGCCATAGAGGATAATAAGCTGCGTCTGGCCAGCCAGCCACGCCTTGACATCGCCTCTTATGAGGATGGCAAGGATATGGTGGCCACATTGTCAGCAGAGGTGATGCCGGAAATTACTGTTCCTGATTTGTCATCCCTGTCAGTGGAACGGCCCGTTCTGCCGCCGGATGAAAGCGGGATTGAGGAAACACTCAACCGCCTGGCTGATGAAAACCGCCCGACCAAAAAGGTTGAGACAAAGCGCAAGGCCAAGGCAGGCGATGTTGTTCTGATAGATTTTACCGGCCGCATTGACGGCACGGCCTTTGAAGGCGGGGCGGCAAGCGATCATATGCTTGAGCTTGGCTCCGGCAGCTTCATTCCAGGTTTTGAAGAGGGGCTGATAGGTGCGTCAGCTGGCGAGACTGTCAATGTAAAGGTCACATTCCCTGCTGATTATCAGGCAGCACATCTGGCCGGCAAGGAAGCTGTGTTTGAATGTCCAGTCAAGGAAATCCATGAAAAGGGTGATGCCGCAGTTGACGAGGCGCTGGCGACCAAACTGGGTTTTGATAATCTGGATAAGCTGCGCGAGGCCGTGGCCGGCCAGCTGTCATCACAGCACGCGATGGCCCTGCGTCAGGCGGTCAAGACAAATGTCTTTGACCAGCTGGCAGACAAGGTCGATTTCGATGTGCCGCCCAGTATCTTTCAGGCCGAATATGACGGTATCGCCCGCTCCATGAAAGGGGAAAGCGGACATGACCATGATCATGACCATGACCATGATCATGATCACAGCCATGACCATGATCACGGCTCTGCTGATGACGGGCTGGATAAGGGCCAGAAAGAAGAGGCAAACAGGCTGGCCATGCGCCGCGTGCGCCTTGGTCTGCTGCTGACCGAAATCGGCAATCAGAACAATATTCAGGTGACCGAGGAAGATACCCGTCAGGCAATGATGCAGCAGGCTTATCGTTTTCCTGGTCAGGAACAGCAGGTGATAGAGTATTACACCAAAAATCCTGATGCCCTGCGTGAACTGGCAGGGCCCATGTATGAAGAGCGGGTTATGGATTACATCCTTGAGATGGCCACTGTAACCGATAAGCCTGTCACTGCCGAAGAGCTGTATGCCTCAGTGGAGCAGGACAGCAGCCCGGCAGCTGCTAAAAAAGCATCAGCTAAAAAAGCAGCAAAGAAAAAGACAGAAACAAAGTCAGCATCAGCAAAGTCAGCATCAGCAAAGTCAGGGCCAGCAAAAGAACCGGCAGCAAAAAAACCGGCAGCAAAAAAGGCCCCGGCAAAGAAAGCTGCAAAAAAGACAGCAAAAAAATCCTGAAGCCAGGCTGGTTTCAGGCGTAAACAACAGGGCTGCCAATCTTTCGGGGTTGGCAGTTTTTGATTCAGTTCCTACATTAAGGCGATGTCCATAGTGCCGGATGCCAGCCACAAGGCCCGCACATAGCTGTGACAAACGAGCAAAGTAAAAATTTATGCCCTGAAAAATGGGGCGTGCGGAGAAAAAGAGAATGAGCCACACACCAATATCAGCAGGCCCTGCAGACATGAATCTGGTTCCGATGGTGATAGAACAGACGGGCAGGGGAGAGCGTTCATTTGATATTTTTTCGCGCCTGTTAAAAGAACGGATTATTTTTCTGAACGGCCCGGTTGAGGATGTTATGGCCTCACTTGTCTGTGCCCAGTTGCTGTTCCTTGAATCTGAAAATCCGAACAAGGACATTTATATGTACATTAATTCACCGGGCGGAATTGTAACCTCTGGCTTGGCTATTTATGACACAATGCAGTATATCCGCCCTGATGTGGCTACCGTATGTATTGGCCAGGCAGCCTCTATGGGGTCATTGCTGCTTACCGCCGGGGCCGCTGGCAAGAGATATTCACTGCCCCATTCGCGGATTATGACACACCAGCCTTCTGGCGGTTTTCAGGGACAGGCCAGCGATATAGAGATTCACGCAAAAGAAATTCTGTCACTGCGGGCGCGTCTGAACCGGATTTATGAAAACCATTCCGGCAAGACTGTCAAACAAATCGAAAAAATCATGGAGCGTGATACCTTCATGTCACCTGAGGAGGCCAGGGAGATGGGGCTGATTGATGAGGTGGTGTCAAAGCGTCCGGACAGCAAGCAGGGGACAAAATAGGGCCGCTCAGCCACTTTTTTGTTGAGATAAAGTCTGACACAAGCCTAGTATGAAAAGGCGTGATGTGGGCCAGCATAGCAGGTCTGGTTTTAAGGGAAGCAGGAGCTTGAGAGAAGATGGCAAAAACTGAAGATGAGTCAAAATCAACGCTGTTCTGCTCATTTTGCGGCAAAAGCCAGCATGAGGTTCGCAAGCTGATCGCCGGGCCAACCGTGTTTATCTGTGATGAGTGCGTTGAGCTTTGCATGGATATCATCCGCGAGGAACATAAAGGGGCGGTGTCCAAAAATCATGACGGCATCCCAACGCCGCATGACATTAACAAGGTTCTGGACGATTATGTTATCGGTCAGGCAAAGGCCAAGCGCATCCTGTCTGTTGCTGTTCATAATCACTATAAGCGTCTGGCCAATGAGGGGGCGACAGGCGATCTTGAAATCCAGAAGTCAAATATCCTGCTAGTGGGGCCAACAGGCTGCGGCAAGACGCTGCTTGCCCAGTCGCTGGCCAGAATGCTTGATGTGCCGTTTACTATGGCCGATGCCACAACGCTGACTGAGGCTGGATATGTCGGTGAGGATGTCGAGAATATTATTCTGAAGCTGCTACAGGCCTCTGACTATAATGTTGAAAAAGCCCAGCGCGGCATTGTTTACATTGATGAGGTTGACAAGATTTCGCGCAAATCAGACAACCCGTCAATCACCCGCGATGTATCCGGTGAGGGGGTGCAGCAGGCGCTGCTGAAAATCATGGAAGGCACAATCGCCTCTGTCCCGCCACAGGGGGGGCGCAAGCACCCGCAACAGGAGTTTCTGCAGGTAGACACAACAAATATACTGTTTATCTGCGGCGGGGCCTTTGCTGGTCTGGATAAAATTATTTCCAGCCGCAACAGTGGGGCCGGAATCGGGTTTGGCGCAGAGGTTCGTGATCCAGATGATAGAAATATCAGCGAGTTACTGGTCGATCTTGAGCCAGAAGATTTAATAAAATTTGGTCTTATTCCTGAATTTATTGGCCGTCTGCCAGTGATCGCAACACTTGAGGATCTGGATGAAGAGGCGCTGGTGCGTATTCTGACTGAGCCGAAAAATGCGCTGACCAAGCAATATAAGGCGCTGTTTGACATGGATGGCGTTTCCCTTGATTTCCGCGAGGATGCACTGAGGGCGATTGCACGCAAGGCGATTGAGCGTAAAACAGGGGCACGGGGCCTGCGTTCAATTCTGGAAAATATTTTGATGGATCCGATGTTTGATATCCCTACAGCCACGGATATCGAGGAAGTCATTATAAATGAGGATGTCGTCACTGGCACGGCATCGCCCCTGGTTGTGCACGCTGCGATGGGCAATAAAGCCAAGCCGAGCGCAACATAATGGGGCCGAGCGCAACATAATGGGATTGTGGGTCTTGCGGGCTCTGACAATCCTGGCCTGATTTATATCCGGGTGTTTCATCCGGCCTCTCAGCCTTTTGGTTTTATGAAAATCTGAAGACAGCTCAGGCACGGTTCTTGCACAAAGGGTATCATGTATCATATTGCCCTTGATTTTTGCCCCTGCGGTATCCACATCATAACAGGGCGGGTCTGTGTCCCTGTCAGTCAATTCCCTGTCCCCCTGCGGGCCAGGCCAACAATCCAGGAAGCATAAGCATGAACGACTTATCCCCCAACCTTCATCTGCCCGTACTGCCTTTGCGTGATATTGTTGTATTCCCTCATATGATCGTGCCCCTGTTTGTCGGGCGTGAGAAATCTGTGCGCGCGCTGGAAGCTGTCATGGCTGAAAACAAGCAGATTCTTTTGCTGACACAGACAGATGCTGCTACCGAAGACCCGCAGGCTGGGGATATGTTTTCTGTCGGAACGGTAGGCAATATCCTGCAGTTGCTTAAACTGCCAGACGGTACAGTCAAGGTTTTGGTCGAAGGGGTGGCCCGGGCCCGCATCAGCCAGCTTGACGACAGCGGTGATTTTATCGTCGGCGATGCGGTCGAGATGCCGGATCCGGAGATTTCAGATGCAGAAATTATTGCTCTTGGACGGGCAACCGTTCAGCAGTTTGAGCATTATATCAAGCTGAACAAGAAAATTGCCTCAGAGGTTATGGTATCGATTAACCAGATCGAGGATACAGGAAAGATCGCTGATACGATTGCCTCGCATCTGGCCGTCAAGATTATTGATAAACAAAAACTGCTTGAGGCTGTGGATATAACACAGCGCTTGGAGACCATCTATGGCATGATGGAAGGCGAGATAGGTGTTCTGCAGGTGGAAAAGCGCATACGCAACCGTGTGAAGCGGCAGATGGAAAAGACGCAGCGTGAATATTATCTGAACGAGCAGATGAAAGCGATTCAAAAAGAGCTTGGCGAGGGCGAGGATGGCCGCAATGAGCTTGACGATATTGCCGAGCAGATTGAAACAGCGAAAATGCCAAAAGAAGCGCGCGAGAAATCAGAGGCAGAGCTGAAAAAGCTGCGTAATATGGGCCCGATGAGCGCTGAGGCCACCGTGGTTCGCAATTATCTTGACTGGATGACCGCGATGCCGTGGAAAAAGGCCAACCGTGTCAATAAGGACATCAACAAGGCCCGTGCCATCCTTGATGCTGATCATTATGGTCTGGAAAAGGTTAAGGACAGGATTATCGAGTTTCTGGCTGTTCAGAAACGCACAAAATCAGTCAAGGGCCCGATCCTGTGTCTGGTTGGCCCGCCGGGCGTGGGTAAAACATCACTTGGCAAATCCATTGCCCGTGCCTCAGGGCGCGAATATGTGCGTATGGCCCTTGGCGGCGTGCGTGATGAGGCTGAAATCAGGGGGCATCGGCGCACATATATTGGTTCTATGCCCGGTAAAATCATACAGGGGATGAAAAAGGCCGGTAAGAACAATCCGCTGTTTCTTCTTGATGAGATAGATAAAATTGGGGCTGACTGGCGTGGTGATCCAAGCTCTGCATTGCTTGAGGTGCTTGACCCCGCACAAAACTCAACATTCCAGGATCACTATCTGGAAGTCGATTTTGATCTCTCAAATGTTATGTTTATCACAACGGCAAACAGCCTGAATATGCCCCAGCCCCTGTTGGACAGAATGGAAATAATCCGCCTGTCCGGCTATACAGAGGACGAAAAGCATAATATTGCCGTCCGGCACCTGATTCCGCGCCAACTTGATGAACACGGCCTCAAAGATGCAGAGCTTGTCATTGAGGACGCAGCCCTGACGGCTATTATCCGCTACTATACCAAAGAGGCTGGTGTCAGAAATCTTGAGCGTGAAATCGCCAAGATTGCCCGCAAGGCTGTCACCCGCATTGTCAGTAACGAAGCAGACAGGCTGACGGTTACCGCCGACCAGCTCGATGATTATCTGGGCGTGAAGAAATTCCGCTTTGGCGAGATTGACAGCGAGGATCAGATAGGTGTGGTTACCGGCCTTGCCTGGACAGAAGTGGGCGGCGAGCTGTTGCAGGTCGAGGCTGTAAAAGTGCCGGGCAAGGGCAAGATCACCGCAACCGGCAAGCTGGGCGATGTGATGAAAGAATCAATTCAGGCTTCAGAGTTTTTTATCAAATCCAGAGCCAATACATATGGTATTGATCTAGAGGACGCAGAGAAAAAGGATGTTCATGTCCATGTGCCCGAGGGGGCAACGCCAAAGGACGGGCCTTCTGCCGGTGTGGCCATGGTCACCTCGATTGTGTCTGCCCATACAGGCATTCCGGTTCGGAAGGATGTCGCAATGACAGGCGAGATCACCCTGCGCGGCCGCGTTCTGGCGATCGGCGGCCTGAAGGAAAAACTGCTGGCAGCCTTGCGCGGCGGCATCAAAA
>JAYPEG010000036.1:0-703 GCA_038125645.1 Alphaproteobacteria bacterium | reverse complement strand
TGTTGATTCCAAAGGAAAATGAGAAAGATTTGGCAGATGTGCCAGAAAATGTGAAACGTGATCTGGACATTATTCCCATATCACTTGTTGATGAGGCTTTGAATGTTGCGCTGGTCAGCACCCTGGGCCCGGTTGGCGCAACTGCCGCCGCTACTGCTGGCCCGGCCATAAAGACTGAACCAGCTGTGACAGACGATATCCGCGCGCATTAAGGTTATGTATATAAAATCTGACTAGTTTTTCGCGGTTTTCTCTTGTTTTTAGGTTGACCCTGATGGATGGCTGTGATTAAGGTGTTAAGGTCTGCCAGAGGGCATGACATTCATTATTCCATAAAAAATTGAGGGGGTTTACCCAATGAATAAGAACGATTTGGTTTCTGCTGTTGCAGATCAGTCAGGCCTGTCAAAGGCCGATGCCGGCCGCGCTGTTGATGCTGTGTTCGCGTCTATTGAAGGTGCGCTGAAGTCTGGTGATGAAGTACGTATCGTTGGTTTTGGGTCATTTTCTGTTGCACAACGCGCTGCAAGCACTGGGCGTAACCCGCGCACTGGTGAGACGATTCAGATTGCTGCGTCAAAACAGCCTAAATTCAAGGCTGGTGCACCTCTGAAAGCTGCTGTAAAAGGCTGAAGTTGATTTTGACTTTCACGTTGACCCATGCCCTAAGTGGGTTAACGTTTTTTTTGTGGATTTTCAAAGA
>JAYPEG010000035.1:1363-21513 GCA_038125645.1 Alphaproteobacteria bacterium | reverse complement strand
TCTTTATTGGAGTTGTTCTAGAGAAGGCACAGGTGACCCCGCCTATCGGTTTTAATCTGTTTGTCCTTCAGGGAATGACGGGCCATGAAATTTCATATATTGCCCGTACCGCAATTCCGATGGTGGGACTGATGATATTAATGGTCGTCATATTGGTTGTCTGGCCCGAACTGGCCACATGGCTGCCTGAAAACATCCGCCAGCAGCCTGGCTGAGAGCTAAGAATGCCTCATTTTCGTGTAGCAGATATATGACCCCGCGCGCCAGTACCGAGCGGCCATTTTTTCTGGGGATTGACTGGGGAACCAGCTCATTTCGCGGCTGGCTGATGGATAAATCGGGCGCACCGCTGGCCTCTGTTTCCGGCCCCTATGGTATCCGCCAGATTGAAGCCTCTGCCTATGTGGATGTTCTTGCGCGCACCATGCGTGAATTGGGCATAAGCCCCGGGTCTGTGCCGGTTGTCATGTGCGGTATGATCGGCAGTGCACAGGGCTGGTGTGATGCCGGTTATCTTGGCCAGCGCGCGGGTGTTGCAGAGCTAGCAGCCGGGGCTGTGCGGGCGCCGTGTCTGACAGATACTGTCTGGATTGTTCCGGGGGTGCGATCATGCTCACTTGACCAGAACAATGATGTGATGCGCGGTGAGGAAACACCCCTTGCCGGGGTTCTGGCAGACGGCGACACTGGTGATGCATTTTTTTGTCTGCCGGGCACCCATTCAAAATGGGTTTATGCTGAAAACAGACAGATTGCCAGCCTGTCTACCTATATGACAGGCGAGATGTTCGATTTGTTCCGCCGCCAGTCTGTCCTCAGCCCGCTGATTGATGAAAATGAGGATATATCCCCATACAGCCCCGGATTCACAGCCGGGCTGCAGCTGTCTCATGCCCCGCAGGGGCTGCTGCATCAGCTATTTGCTGTCCGGGCAGGTATGCTGACCGGCAGGTTTACAGCAGGCAGCGCTGGATCACTGCTTTCTGGCCTTGTGATCGGCAGCGAGACAGCCAGCATGAAACCGGCATTGATGCGCGCGAACGCGCCGGTAAGGCTGGTATCAGATAGCCATATGGCCGGTTTTTATCAACAGGCCTTTAATTTTTTTGATATCAGTGCAGAGAGTGTCGACAGCGAGCAGGCCTGTCAGCGCGGGCTGTCAGAGATAGCAAAAGCAATGCATGAAAAGGGGCGGCTGGTACCTTAAACCAGCCCGGTTATCACCAGTCTTGTGCCCATGATCAAAAAGGCTGTGAGCACCAGCTTTCTAAACAGCTCATGCGAGACATATTGTCTGAGCCCCTCTCCTGTGCGGAACCCTGCCAGCACGGCAACAAGGCCAAGAAGAGACTGCAGCAATGTTTCAGTGCTGACCAGCCCGGAAATCATCAGACCAGCTGACAGCGGAATACAACCGGCAAGGAACAGAAATCCCGTAGCGCTGATAAATTCCTCTTTTGACACATTTCTTGCCAGCAGATACATCGCCACCGGCGGCGACCAGATAGAGCTGAGGCCGCCCAGAACGCCGGCGATCAGGCCTGCGCCTATCTGCCAGCCCAGATGCCCGCCAACCGGTACTGACAGGCCGAACAAAAGATTAACAGAAAAAATCACCATTGCGACACCGATAGCCACAGTCAGCAGGGCTGATGGATAGCTGTTGATGAAAAGTGAGGTGATAAAAATGCTCAGCACAATACAGACAGCAAACCAGACATAGCGCCGGGCCGTTTCCATCGGGCGGGGCGCATGGGCAAATTGCATCAAATTGGTGAAAAATATCGGCAGAATCATCAGTGATATGGCCGTGCGGGGTGCCAGAATGAGGGTCAGCATAGCCATTGCGGCAGACGGCAGACCAATGCCCAGAAACCCCTTTATAAGCCCGGCAACAAAGAAAATCAGCACAATCGCGATCATCAGCACAGGCGTAACCCCCGGCAACAGCAGATGAGAAAGGATAGTATCAGTCATAAAATATCCTTTTTATCTGTTTATTTTATTCATTTGGTTTCCTCTGGCCCTGTAACCATCAGCGGCAATGGCAAGGTAATCAAGTCTTATAAATCAGATAGACAAGTCTCATAAACAGAATAAATAGTCCAACAGTAATAACAGGCAGTAATAACAGGCCCCGGGGCAATCAAAACAGCCCTTGCCCTTTGGTCTCTGGCTGTTATGGCCACAGCCAGCGGTGACGCCATGGGTTAAAAATTTGCAGGGCGGAAAAAATGCCTATCGCGGATTTTCAATTATTCTGTTTTCATGCGATAATTCAGATCAGTGTCGCGGATGTGACACTGATTATCACAGACAGGACTGGCGCGTTATGAACCGGGAAAAAAACACACTTTCAG
Source organism: Alphaproteobacteria bacterium (assembly GCA_038125645.1). Classification (GTDB taxonomy): domain Bacteria; phylum Pseudomonadota; class Alphaproteobacteria; order Puniceispirillales; family Puniceispirillaceae; genus JADHLI01. The sequence continues at coordinate 19,153 of JAYPEG010000035.1, read as the reverse complement.
TGGAAATCTGGCGCAGCAACACAGATGGCGGGGCGTATCAGGCTTTCAGCGTGCCGAAAGCTGACAATCAGACAGTGCTGGATGTGGTCAGCTATATTCAGCAGCAGCTTGATCCCAGCCTCAGCTATCGTTTTGCCTGCCGGGTTGGGATGTGCGGCTCTTGTGCGATGACGGTCAATGGGGTGCCGCGCTGGACATGCCGCACGCATGTGAAACGGGCGCTTGGCAATAGTGTCACACTGAAAATTGCCCCGTTGCGGAATCTGCCTGTGATCAAGGATCTTGTTGTTGATATGGATGTGTTTTTTGATAAATGGGTGCGGGCTGAAGCTGTGCATCACCCGACACGCAGCCGCCATGATCCCATAGAGGCTGTTGATGAAACTGCTGAATCCCGCCGTGCTGCGAATGAAGCGATAGAATGTATTAATTGTGCTGTCTGTTATGCCGCCTGTGATGTGGTGACGGCCAATCCTGATTATCTGGGGCCGGCGGCATTGAACCGGGCCTGGGCATTGGTCAATGACAGCCGTGATGGTGGGCGCGAGGCGATCCTGCGGGCTGTCAGCCAGACAGATGGCTGTCATAACTGTCATGCCCAGCAGTCATGTGCGCGTCATTGCCCGAATGAGCTGAATCCGACAAAATCTATTGCTGGCCTGAAACGTGAGAGTGCAAAGCTGGCCTTAAGGGAATTTTTTACAGCTGGAGAGCAGGGATGATCTCAGCCCGGCTGTATATCCTGCAGAGGCTGAGCGCCCTCATCATGGCCCCGCTTGTTATCGGGCATATCGCCGTGATGATTTTTGCTGTGAATAACGGGCTGTCAGCAGATGAAATTCTGGGCCGCACACAAAACAGCCTCTTATGGGCAGCTTTCTATAGCCTTTTTGTTGTCTGTGTTGCCGTACATGGCGCTATAGGCGTGCGGGTTATCAGCTTTGAATGGTTTGGTCTGCGCGGATGGGGACTTGATGCTGTTAGCTGGGCGGTGTTTTTCAGTCTTGCCGGGCTTGGTTTTCAGGCTGTTTTCAGCGTGACAGGAGGGGCGTGATGCTTGCGTCGCACTGTCGCCACAGCTTATGGGCTGCTTTTCTGCTGCACAGGCTTTCCGGGCTTGGCCTGGCCCTGTTTCTGCCGCTGCATTTCTGGGTATTGTCTCTGGCCTTGCATAATAAACAGGCATTGGACGGCTTTCTGTTATGGACAGAATTATGGTATGTAAAGGTAGCTGAATACGGGCTGGTTTTTCTGCTGGGTGTGCATATGTTCGGCGGGCTGCGGCTTATGGCACTTGAATTTCTGCCCTATTCGCCGCGCCAGAAAGATCTGGCCGCCGCCGCCGCTGCAGGTGCATTTATCGTCGCAACCCTATTTTTATTGAGTGCAACATATAATGGCTGAAACTATCTCACCGTCTGCATTGGACAGGCATGACACAGATATTTTGATTATTGGTTCTGGCGGGGCCGGGCTGTTTGCCGCCCTGCATGCCCAGAAAGCCGCCCCTGATCTGAAAGTCACTATTGCGGTCAAGGGACTGATTGGCAAATGCGGCTGTACCCGCATGGTTCAGGGCGGCTATAATGTGGCACTGGGTGGCGGCGATACAGTTGAGCGCCATTTCATGGACACAATTATTGGCGGCAAATGGCTGCCTGATCAGGACATGGCCTGGCGGCTATGCACGCTGGCGGTAGAGCGTATCACAGAGCTTGAGAATGAAATCGGCTGCTTTTTTGACCGTAACCCGGACGGCACTATTCATCAAAAGGCCTTTGCCGGCCAGACAGCAGACAGAACAGTTCATAAAGGTGATCTGACAGGAATTGAGATTATCAGCCGGTTGATGGAACAGGTGCTGGGGCGGCCGGTTGAAAAATTACAGGAACACCGCGCAATTGCCTTTATTCCGGCACAGAACGGTGAGGGGCTGTCAGGGGTCTTGTTCATTGACATGCGTTCCGGGCGTTTCAGATTCGTGCGGGCAAAGGCTGTATTGATGGCAACAGGCGGCGGGCCGACCATGTACCGCTATCACACCCCGTCAGGCGACAAAACAATGGACGGGCTGGCAATGGCCCTGCGGCTGGGGTTGCCGCTGCGTGATATGGAAATGGTGCAGTTTCATCCCACCGGACTGCTCGCGGGCGATCATACACGCATGACCGGCACGGTGCTCGAAGAGGGGCTGCGCGGGGCAGGCGGGCATCTTCTAAATGGCGGCGACCACCGTTTCATGTTCGATTATGATGAGAAAGGAGAGCGGGCAACACGCGATGTTGTCAGCCGTGCCATTTATGCAGAAATGCGTAAATCGAATGCCAGCCCGAATGGCGGCGTTTATATTTCCATGAGCCATCTGGGCCCTGAGTTGGTGCGCGAAAAATTTCCCGGCATGGTCAGGCGCTGTGCTGATTCAGGCTTTGATCTGGCTGCCGGAAAGGTTGAGGTTGTGCCAACAGCGCATTATTTTATGGGCGGCGTCATTGTTGATATTGACACCCGCACGGGCATGCCCGGCCTTTATGCCGCTGGCGAGGATGCTGGCGGCGCGCATGGCTCTAACCGTCTGGGCGGCAACGGTGTGGCAAATTCGACCGTTTTTGGCGGCGTGGCTGGTGATGTTATGGCGGCCGACACGCTTAAGAGCGGGTCATATAAAGACCCGGATATGGCCTGTCTTGAGCATGAGATTGCACGCGCCATGCTGCCCTTTTCTCTCAATGGCGGGGATCTGAATGAATTGCGCGCAACTCTTCGCAATGTCATGTGGGACAAGGTTGGTGTGATGCGTAACGCAAATGACCTTCAAACCGCTCTTGCGGACATAGAACAGATAAGACAGGCCCTGTATCAGACAGGCGTTGCAGATACTGGCCGCGCCTTTAACCTGACCTGGCATGACTGGTTGAATCTGGATAATCTGATTGCTGTTTCAGATGTGATTGCACAGGCAGCGCTGGCGCGTGAAAATTCACGCGGCGCACATTTCCGTGAAGATTTTCCTGAACAGGGTGATTTGAACAGTTCTTATTTCACACTTGCCCGCCAGACATGTGACAGGCTGAGCGTGACGCGCCGGGACGTTGCCTTTACCATTGTCAGGCCGGGGGAAAGCGTGCTGCCGGCTGATGCGCCGCTTTCCCTTGTGTCGTGATGGTTGCATAATCCACAGTTTCGAGAGGCAGCTGAGATGATATCAACCGCGCTTATACAAAAGACAGCAGAAATGCTGATGGAAAAGGCCGCCATAGAAATCCCGCAGGATTATCTTGACGGGCTGCGTCTTGCAGCAGCTGCAGAGGACGGGGATCTGTCCTCATTCGTGCTTCAGGCCATGCTGGAGAATTATGAGGCCGCCAAACAGGATCGCCGCGCTATGTGCGGTGATACAGGTACCCCGCGCTGGTATGTCAAAATGGGCAATGAGGCGCGTATACAGGGCGGCCCGGTTGCCCTGGAGGCGGCACTGCGCCGCGCCACGGCCAACGCCACACAGAATATACCGCTGCGCCCAAACCGTGTGCATCCGCTCTGGCGTACTGATCATAATAACAATATCGGCATTGGCGCACCAGAGATCGAATATGGCTTTGAGCCTGAGGGGGAGTGGATTGACCTTGTCACTGTCCATAAGGGCGGCCTGTTTGGCACTGATTACCGGATGCTGTTCCCTTCTGACGGGATTGAGGGGATCAGGCGGTTTTATCTGGACAGTCTGATTGCTTTTGGCAAACGCGGACTTGCCTGCCAGCCGGCGATTATTGGTATCGGGCTGGGTGGAACCAAAGATGCCTGTATGGTGCTTGGCAAACGCGCGGCCTGTCTGCGTGTTGTCGGTGACAGGAATCCAGACCCGAAAATTGCCGCTCTGGAGGACGAATTCAGGGAACTGGGCAATCAGATCGGGATGGGGGCTATGGGGTTTGTTGGCAAATCAATGGTGATAGACTGCCATATAGAAGCTGGCTATTGTCATACAGGAGGGATGCAGATGTCTGTGCATGCCTTTTGTTTGTCATCACGCCGGGCGGTGGCCAGAATCCATCCTGACGGACAGGTGGAATATCGAACTGATCCTGACTGGTTCACTGCCTATCAGCGCCGTGAAACCATTGATTGGCAGCCAAATGAGGAGAAGCAGAAATGCCCGGACAGACAGGCCCGCGTAAATTAAGGCTGAGTACAAATCCAACACGCGAAGCGCTTGCAGAACTGCGCCTTGGCGATGTGGTGTATCTGGACGGTGCTGTCTATACAGCAAGAGAGGGCGTGTATAAACGTGCCTTGGAGGATAAGGCGAATATTCCGCTAGAGCTTCCGGCCAGAAGCGCGGCAAATTTCCACTGCTCTCCGGCCGCCAGTGTCAATGCCGATGGCAGCTTTAATCTGGGTGCCGTTACGGCCACGGCCTCATTCCGGTTTTCCAAATGGATAGGGGACTGGATGGCTGCATCAGGTGCCAGGCTGATTATCGGCAAGGGCGGGATGAGCGCACAGGATTACAAAAATTATTTTGTTCCGAACGGCGCCATCTATCTGACAACTGTCGGCTATGGCACCGGTGCGCTGCTGGGGCGCGGGGTGAAACAGGTGCTCGATGTTCTATGGTATGAGGAGCTGGGGCTTGCACAGGCCATGTGGCTGATTTCAGTAGAAAATATGGGCCCCTTTATTGTTGAGAGCGATTTGAAGGGAAACAGCCTATTTGAGCGTGAAAATGCCAAAATTGCCCGCAATATTGACCGGCTCTATGAGGGCACAAAACCAGCGACACTCAAACGCTATGGCGAAACTGATGACCGCAGGGATGAGTTGATCTGACGCATTGTCGGATATGATGGCTGTTACAGGCTGTTGACCAGCACGCTGATACCCGATGCCAGCATCATCAAAATTAACAGCCGCTTGAATTGCTCAGTACTCAGTCTCCTGAACAAGGCAATGCCTGCCCATGACGCAATAAAACCGGCCGGTAGTGCAATCAAAATTGCCTGAATCAGCTGGCTGTCATAAACACCCCCTGCGGCCAGAACAGCCGCAGACAGGCCAAGCACGCTGACATTAAAGGGCTGGAGAAGGGCACGTGTCTCAGCCTTGCTGTAGGGGCGCATAGACAGCCAGATTGTTGGCAATGCCCCAGACAGGCCCGTTGCCCCGCCCAGTACCCCGCCAAGGAAGCCGATAACCGTATCAATTATCCTTGCAGATTGCCGGTACACAGGAAGCGCAGAACGAAAGCCAAAAAACGCTCCGTAACCCAGCATGAACAGCCCCACCAGCATCTTCATTTGCATGGCATCAAGATAAGACAGGCTCCAGATACCAATCGGTATGCCAGGAAGGGCAGGTATGATAAAGCGCATCAGCCGCCCGGATGTAGCAGTAATTTCAGCGCGCACAACCCACAGCCCCTGTAGGCCGACAACCGCGCTCATGAAAATGACAGTTGCAACCGCCTGAATGGGGGACATGATATGCAAAAAAAAGCTCAAAGAGAACAGGGCTGTGCCAAACCCGGCCAGCCCATTAATGAAACCGCCTGCCAGTCCACCGGCAATAAGAAAAAATAATGTCTGTGCTGTCATTTAATTTCTGCCAGCACACGTTTTTGATACATATCCCATAAAATCTCAAGAAGCTGATTATCAAAGCTGGAAAAAATCTCTGTCCCGGCAGCATCATCTGAAAACACCAGCCGCAGCAATTCTGTAAATCCGGCAAGATCGCCTGGCGGTTCAAGTTTGTGATGGCTGCGAAAGGCATCTGTGCGGGCAAAAATTGCCTGTATCATCTGTTTCATCTGTTCAGGATCAGGGTTTTGCATGGCAGTGATTATCCTTTTTTGCAGATTGTTATCGCAGTTCAGGAAAGATATGCAGCCCGTCATCCCCAAGCGGCAGTGGCCAGACAGATGTCACTGCTGCCAGCCCAAGCACATCATAGAGATGGGGAAACAGATCGCCCCCGCGTGAGGGCTCCCAGACAATATCCACCATCTGACTGTCAATTTCAATCAGCACAAGATCCCGTTGTCCGGCAAAATGTTTGGCTGCTGTTTCTTTCACCTGCCCGGCAGTTGAAAAATGAATATAGCCGTCTGCGACATCTATCGCAGCCCCGGTAAAACACTGATTTGTCTCTGCCTTTTGCCAGAGCCTGCGTTCGCAGATTTTATAGATATAGCTTGTCATTGCCGCCCTGTTTACAGCTTACGCTTCTGAGCTGGTTCTGTGCATAGCAGGACGCCCCTATTGGCGGCAAGAAATTTATTGCCATTGGCGCAGGCTGGCCGATAGCCGCTCTTGACAAACCGGCCCGCCAGCACAGCTAAAAGAACAGGCACGGCAGTATATCCAGCCGGGACTCCAGTTCAGGGGCGAATATGATAACAGTGTTTTATGACGGAATATGCTCTGTATGCGCTGGCGAGATCAGTCATTATCAGCGCCATGCCCCGATGGGGGCGTTCCTTTGGTGTGATATTGCCCGTGATCCGGCCCCGCTGCAGCCCTTTCATATCTCACAGGCCACCGCATTAAGGCGCCTGCATGCCGTCTCTCAGGACGGCCAGCTACATATTGGCGTCGCGGCCTTCATTCTCATCTGGCGCCAGCTGGGCCTGAAATGGCGGCTTCTGGCAATGATTGTCAGTCTGCCTGGGATTTGTTTGCTGCTGGACTGTGCTTACAGCCGTTTTGCTGATTACCGGTTTGCCCGGCTCAGCCACTGCCAGGCTGCAGCTACCGGTTCACTGTCACAATAGTTCACTGTCACAATAAAGGAGGGCAGAGCTATGGATTTAACCCCGCTTTTATATCTAATTATCGGCATTTTGTGTTTGTATATCTATCGCCGGATGAAGGACAGATGGTCAGGTAAATGACAGTACAGCATTTTTAAGATGTTGCCAGCCAGTCATCAATCAGTCTGCGTGAGATGGACAATTTGCGCGGTAGAAATTTATTCTGATCAGAAAAATTCAGTAATTCATCACGGGTAAACCACCCGGCATGTTGAATCTCGCTCGTGTTAATATTCAGTTCTGTTGTCAGCGCATCAGCATAGAGTCCCAGCATCAGCGATGACGGAAACGGCCAGGGCTGGGAATGCTGGTATCTGACATTTGTGATCTGAATACCGACTTCCTCGAACACTTCTCTTGCCGTGGCATATTCAATTGTCTCGCCCGGCTCAACAAACCCGGCAAGCGTGGAATACATCCCCTCTGGCCAGATGGCCTGGCGGCCCAGTAACACCCGGTCTGTCCTGCGGTCGGTTACCAGCATGATTACTGCCGGGTCAGTGCGCGGGAAATGCATTTCCCCGCAATCAGTATTCACACAGCTGCGCTGATGGCCCAGTTTTGATGCACTTGTCGGCTGGCCGCAGCGCCCGCAGTAAAGATGGCGTTTGTGCCAGTATATCATCGCCCGCGCATAAGCCAGAACAGAGCCATCCGGCCCGTCTATCATTGGGTCCACCTCGCGCAGCTCGTTGAAATACCCCTCACGGCCAACCGCATTCACAGCCCCCGCCTCGTCATCAAGATCAGAAAAATCAAGTGCGAATAGATGGGCAGCCTGGCCGCCGCTGCGGCGTTGGCCGAGATAGATGAGCGCGCGTTCCCGGATGATTTCATGTCCGATAACATCGGCAGGGACAAAGCCTGCAGATGGAGGCTGCTCAGGGCCGGAAACAGGTAAAAAGAAATTTCGCAGATTCCACAGGGGCACAATCTGTGCCTGTGACAGCCGGTCAGAAAGAAAATCAAACGGACAGCCATGCTGCTCACGCGCGAGATGGTCGCGGTCAATGCCGCCATAACCAAAATGATTGGGGGCAAGAGCGGTCAGGCGATAGGCGTCAAAATCTGTCATCACCTTGGATGCTAGAAATAAAATGACCTTACTGCAATATAATTCATTGAAATAAGACAAAGAAAAACAGGCACATCTGAAGACATGCCTGTTTTGTTAAAGTATCGAAACTGGCCTTATAGTCAGTCGAGCTCCTCTGGCAGAATGAGGTTCAGAGCTACAGCCAGCACAGCAATGGGCAGCAGTCCGGAGACCATCAGCATTTCCAGGCTGTCAGGCAAATGTTGCATGGATTTCGGCACCGCCTGAAGACCCAGCCCGACAGAGAGTGAGACCGCAAGGATCATCATATTTCTGCGGTTCCAATTGACATCTGACAGCATATTGATGCCGGCTGATACTACCATGCCAAACATCAAAATAACGCCGCCGCCAAGGACAGAAATCGGCATAGCCGCAACAACAGCACCGATTTTTGGCACCAGACCGCAGACGATCAGGAACAGGGCAGACAGGGTGACAACAGAACGGCTCATCACGCCAGTCATTGAGATCAGACCGACATTCTGGCTGAATGAGGTGTTTGGCAGGCCGCCAAATACACCGGCAACAGCAGAACCCAGGCCATCGGCATAGGTGCCGCCAGCCAGCTCTTTGTCTGTGGCCTCACGGTTTGCCCCACCTTTTGCGATGCCGGAAATATCACCGACTGTCTCAATCGCGCTGACAATGGAAATCAGGCACATGCCGATAATCGCCACCGCATTGAACTCTAGCCCATATTTAAATGGTTGCGGTACAGCAAACCATGATGCTTTTGCCACCGGGTCGAAGCTCACAGCCCCAGTGGCCCAGCCAGCCAGATAACCGGCCACAAGCCCCAGCAGGACAGCTGCTGATGCTGTGATGCCACGGCTGAAAAACTTGAAGCCAAGCGCAACAATAATCACAACAAGGGCAAGGCCCCAGCGGCTGAAATCACCCCATGCGGGATTGTTGATCTGAAAATCGGCTGCACCGCCAGCTGCATATTTAATGCCGACAGGTAACAGGGCGAGGCCAATCGCTGTGATCACCATGCCAGTGACCAGCGGCGGGAACCAGTGGCGGATCCGCCCAACAACAGAACCCAGCGCTGTATGGAAAACACCGGCAACAAGAACAGCCCCGAACAAGGCAGCGATGCCGCTTGATTTTACAATACCTATCATAATTGGCACAAAGGCAAAGCTGGTTCCCTGCATAACTGGCAGACGGGCCCCCACTGGGCCGAAACCAATCGTCTGGAACAAGGTGGCGACACCGGCAAAAAATATTGCCATTTGAATCAGAAACACCATGTCTGCGCCGCCAAAGGCAAAGCCGGCAGCACCTGCAACAATAATTGACGGTGTCACGTTACTGGCAAACATCGCCAGAACATGCTGTAGACCCAGCGCGGCACGCGGGCCAAGCGGCAGGTCGTAATCAGGATCCTGCAACTGTTTTGCAGTCCCAAGGTTTTTGTCATTAGCCATAAGATTCTCCCCCTTCTGTACTAATGCAATAATGATCCGGTTTGACATACATCTATGCGGTAACCGTATAGCTGTTATCAAACCAGAACTCCTCTAGGTTGTTGCCGCTGCCAATTCTGTCAACAACAGCAAACAGACCCGGAGCCTGTAATGGCGTGAGAACCCCATGCCATGTGTTCCTGTGATAATTCACCCCGGTTGAGGGGGTGGTTATAAAGGCGCGTGGCCGTCCCGGCCGGCCGGCCTCATCCTCTGCGACAATCACCAAAAAGGCGTGCTCATGCAGGGGCAAGAAGGCCTGACTGCCCAGCGGATGACGCTCCATCATCGCCAGGCTGTAAGGCAGGCTGCGCGGCTGGGCGTCAAACAGGCTGATCCCCGCGCGCCCGCCATCATCAAACACCATGGCAGCCAAATCATGATGGCGCCCGCACAGGCCCTGATTGATCATCCTGTCTGGCCTGTCTTTCAGGCAGATGACATCACCGAAACCGCTAAAGGCCTGTGCTGTTAGCGCCTCTGCCTTGATCTGAAATTCTGTCATGACGGGCCATTGGTGAAGGCTACAAGCGGCATATGCCTGTTCACATCCTTATAGAGCAGATAACGGAACGGGCTGTTCCCGGCTGCATAACAGGCCTGCGGGCAAAAGGCACGCAGCCACATATAATCACCAGCCTCAACCTCTATCCAACTGCCGTTCAGATAATACACTCCCTTGCCCTGCAGCACATAAAGCCCGTGTTCCATAACATGCGTTTCAGCAAAGGGGATAATGCCGCCGGGCTGAAAAGTGACAATATTCACATGCATATCATGGCGCAGGTCAGTCGGGTCAACAAAGCGGCTGGTCGCCCACAGACCATCTGTGTCAGGCATGGGAACCGGGCTGACCGCACTGTCTGTTGTGACAATGACATTCGGGCGGGCCAGACCGTCAACAGCCTGATAGCGTTTGCGTATCCAGTGAAAACAGAAATTTGTCCCGGCACTGTTGCTGACAGTCCACCGGCACCCGGCAGGCAGATATACATAGCTACCAGTAGCCAGATCATAGTCCCTGCTATCAGCACACAGTTTCGCGCTGCCGGCAACGACAAAGATAACTGACTGCGCCATACTGTCATCATCGGGGCGTTCAGTCCCGCCGCCGGGGCCAACCTCCATCAGATAATGGGAAAAAGTCTCTGCAAAGCCACTGAGGGGGCGCGCCAGAACCCACAGCCTTGTCTCAGCCCAGAAAGGCAAAAAGCTGGTGACTATATCTGTCTGCACCGTCTTTGGGATAAAAGCATAGGCTGAGGTGAATACAGCACGGTCAGCCAGTCGCCCGGTTTGTGCCGGCAAGCCGCCGGCAGGCACATGATAATTTTGGCCGGTCACGTTAAATGAGCTCCCGCCTTATCCGTGCATTATTCATCTGTTCCTCCTATAACATATCACGCAGACGCAAAAAGGCAATCTTTTCGACCTGCTGGCAGGCTTCAGTAAACTCAACCGCTTTGTCATGGTCTATCCTGCGCTCAAACGCTTTGAGAATATCATTTTTTTTCAGCCCTTTAACGGCAATTATGAAAGGAAAGCCAAATTTTCTGCGATAGGCAGTGTTCAGCTCTGTAAAACGGGTCATTTCAGCTGCGCTCAGGCTGGACAGCCCAGCAGATGCCTGCTCGTCAGTGCTGTGCTGTGTCAGCCTGCCTCCCAGTGCCAGCTTTCCCGCCAGATCGGGATGGGCCTGCAGAACGGCGAGGCGGGCTTCGTCATCTGCGGCGCGGAAGACCCTGCACATGGCGTTATGCAAACCAACAGCGCTGTCATGGGCCGGGCCGAGTTCCAGCTCAAAGGCCTGTTCAGCGACCCATGGCGAATCCTCAAAAACAGCGCTGAAACGCACCATAAAGCTCTGTTTATCCAACAGGCTGGGCCGGTGCTTGTTGCGGGCGCTGTCAAACGGATGATGGGTCTGCCAATGCCGGGCAATGTCAAGGCGTCTGGCAAACCATACGCGGTCATGGCTCTGTGCATATTCGATGAACCGCTTTAATGACTGTATCCGTCCGGGCCGGCCTGCAAGCCGGCAATGCAGACCAACAGACAGCATTTTTGGGGCTCCTTGCTTGCCCTCCTCATAAAGTGCGTCAAAGCTGTCTTTCAGATAGCTGTAGAACTGGTCACCTGAATTAAACCCTTGCGGGGCGGCAAAACGCATATCATTCGCATCCAGAGTATAGGGGATGACCAGCTGTTCGCGCCCCTCATGCACATGCCAGTAGGGCAGGTCATCAGCATAGCTGTCCGATATATAATCAAACCCCCCGGCCTCGCATACCAGTGCCAACGTGTTAACCGAACAGCGGCCCGTATACCAGCCGCGCGGGCGTGTGCCGGTTATCTGTTCATGCAAGGCAACTGCCTGGTTAAGATGTTCTCTTTCCTCTTCTTTGGAAAAATCCTTATACTCAATCCACTTATAGCCGTGAGAGGCAATCTCCCAGCCCGCATCACACATGGCCGCCACCTGGTCAGGGCTACGGGCGAGGGCGGTGGCAACGCCATAGACAGTTACCGGAATATCAGCCCCGGTGAACAGGCTGTGTAAACGCCAGAACCCTGTGCGCGCGCCATATTCATAAATCGATTCCATGTTCCAGTGCCGCTGGCCGGGCCAGTTCTGGGCCCCTACAATCTCTGACAGAAACGCCTCGGACTGGCCGTCACCATGCAGCAGGCAATTTTCACCGCCCTCTTCATAATTAATGACAAACTGAACAGCAATATGCGCCCTGCTAGGCCATTCCACCTGCGGCGGGCGTCCCCGATAACCAGCCATGTCACGTGGATATCTGTTCATTGTTTTTAATCTCCTGCTGCATTGATCATTGTTTTCAATGCCCTGTGCTGTGCCTCAATTAATAAGACAAGATTGATTTCAGCCCTTTAGCTGGCAACCGTCGGTCAGCTGCGAAAAAGGGCTTGAAAAATACCCCGCTCTCATCTGAAACTGTTATCAGAAACAATCATCCAGAGGATTAGGTGCGATGGCAACCGGATTTTTAACAACCCATGTCCTGGACACGGCCAGGGGGTGTCCCGCCAGCGGCCTGCGCGTCAGCCTTTACAGCCTGGATACTGATACCCCGGTTCTGCTGAGCGCGATGGTGACAAATGATGATGGCCGCACGGATACACCCATCCTGCCGCAGGGCGATTTCAGAACGGGTAGCTATGAGCTGGTCTTTGGGGCCGGTGATTATTTGCGTGCATTGGGGCAAGGTGCTGATATCCTGTTTTTGGATGAGGTGCCGGTGCGTTTTGGCATAGACAATGCTGACCAGCATTATCATGTGCCGTTGCTGCTGTCCCCTTATGGATATTCAACCTATCGCGGCAGCTAGGCAGGAGATACAGGATAAATGGACAGCATTTTTCTGGCGATTATCACCGAATGGGCTGAATTTGCTGTACGCTGGCTGCATGTGATAACTGCGATTGCATGGATCGGCTCCTCATTTTATTTTATTGCACTTGATCTGGGGCTGCGCCGCAGCACAGACTTGCCCGAAGGGGCCGCTGGCGAGGAATGGCAGGTTCATGGCGGCGGCTTTTACCATATTCAGAAATATCTTGTCGCGCCGGCGCGGCTGCCAGAACATCTGACCTGGTTCAAATGGGAGTCCTATGCCACCTGGCTGTCTGGATTTGCCCTGCTCTGCATTGTTTATTATGGCGGGGCAGAGCTGTATCTCATTGATACAGAAAAGCTGGATTTGTCTGTCACTTCAGCTGTGTTGATATCGGTTGGCTCGCTTGTACTGGTCTGGGTGGTTTACAGCCTTTTATGCCGTTCATCATGGGGGCAGAATGCAACGCTGCTAATGCTGGTGCTCTATGGCCTGCTGATTTGCCTGTCATGGGGTTATCACCAGATTTTTACCGGCCGCGCTGCCTTTATTCATCTGGGTGCGGTAACAGCAACGATTATGTCTGCCAATGTTTTTATGGTGATTATCCCAAACCAGAAAATTGTCGTGGAGGATCTGAAGGCGGGCCGCAAGCCGGATGCCCGCTATGGGCAGATTGCCAAACAGCGTTCCACACATAATAATTATCTGACCCTGCCGGTGATCTTTTTAATGCTTTCCGGGCATTATCCCCTAGCCTTTGCCACAGAGTATAGCTGGATTATTGCCAGTCTTGTGTTCTTGATGGGGGTCAGTATCCGCCATTATTTCAACAGCCGTCATGCCGGCAGCGGCAATCCGCGCTGGACATGGGCGGTGACCGCGGCAATTTTTCTTGCGATTATGGCCTTGTCCGTCCTGCCCCTGTTTTCAGACAGGGACGGTGATGAAACAGCAGCTCTGCTGACAGCCCCTGTGCATACCGCCCCCAACGCCTTTCAGACTCATCCGCTTTTTGTTGAGGTCACAGAAATTATGGCCGGGCGATGCAGTATGTGCCACGCGGCAGAACCGCTGTGGGAGGGCATAGCCGTTGCGCCGAGAAATATTCACCTTGAAACTGAGGATCAGATAGCGGCACAGGCGCGCATAATTTTTATCCAGTCAGCCGCCAGTCACGCCATGCCACCGGGCAATGTCAGTTACATGGAAGAGGCAGAGCGTGCGGTGATCAGACGCTGGTTTCAGACAGCCGCTAAACCCGGGCTATGACTGCCTGCGGGCATAAAATACTGCATTTCGGCCCGGGGGCATTTTTCCGCGCCTTTTGCCTGCCTGTTTTCCAGCGGCTCAATGATACGCACGCCGCCGCCTTGTCTGTGTCTGCGGTCAGCCTGAAAACCCCCAGTATCAGGGACAGGCTGGCTGCGGCGGGCTGGCGCTATCATTGTGTTGAGCAGTCAGAAAAGGGGATCCGGGCACAAGAGATCACCTGTCTGCATGAAATCATATTTGCGCCGGATGAACCGGAACGCGTGCTGGCCTTGTTTCTGAATTCTGATCTGTCCCTGGTTACCCTGACCATCACTGAAAAGGGCTATTGCGCACATCCGCACACAGGAATGCTGGCGCCGCAGCACCCCGACATTATTCATGATATCAGCTGTCCTGACCGGCCGGTCTCAGCGATTGGCTTTCTGGTTGCGGGGCTACGCCTGCGCTGGCAGAACGGCTTGCCTGGCCTGACCATTTTGAACTGTGATAATCTGTCTGAAAATGGCAAGCTGCTGCAGTCAGCTGTCTGCACGCTTGCTGCAGCTCAGGACAGCGCGCTAGCCAGTTGGATTGATGAGAGCTGTATCTTTCCCAGCTCGGTTGTGGACAGGATTGTTCCGGCAGTCACGCAAGAGGATATCGATACTGCCAGAAAGGCCGGCATTGATGACCCCTGTCTTGTTTTGCATGAGCCCTATCATCAATGGGTAATACAAGATACCCTCATGCATATATGTCCGATTGACCTGACAGCAGCCGGTGCAGAGCTGGCTGCAGATATCATCCCCTGTGTGATGATGAAGCTGCGCTGTTTGAACGCCGCCCACTCAGCCCTTGCTTATCTTGGCAGCCTGTCTGGGATCGGCACTGTGGCAGAGGCAGTAAGAGCACCGCATATGCGTGAATTTCTGGACTGCTTTTGGACACAGGAACTGATCCCGTCATTTGCTGGCCCAGAACATTATGATCCGCACAGCTATTGTTCAGCGCTTCTGAACAGATTTGAAAACCCGTCTCTTGCCCATAGAACCCTGCAGATAGCCAGTGACGGCAGCCAGAAACTGCCACAGAGAATTATCGCACCGCTCATGGATAACCTGGCTGCTGACCGGCCGGTATTCGGGCTTTGCCTGGTATTAGCGGCATGGCTGCACTTTCTTGCCAGCCGCACAGAAACAGGCGATGTAATTGAGATCAGTGATCCGCTGGCGAAGCCGCTGCGCGCGGCTGCCCACAGTGTTGATCCGGTAAAGGCTGTGTTGGGACTGTCAGCTATCATTCCAGCAGCGCTTGCTACCCAGCAGCGTTTTATTGATACATTTTCTGCCGCTTATGACGGTCTTTCTGATCACGGTGTTGCTGTTGTGCTGCGCGCCGTTACCCAGTCACGTGCCGGATAAACAAAAAAGGAACAGTGAAATGACAATGACCACAAATGCCGGTGGGATCATAAATGCCGGTGGGATCATAAATGCCGGTGGATTTGCCCATGCCCATTACCCAGTGACCGATTTTGATGATGCTTATGACAATCGCGGCCATATCAAGGGGGCAGATGATTATATTGCCAACTGGCATGAACAGGCAGCCGGTTTCCGCAAAACGGCCCGGCAGGCAGAATTTGATGTGCCCTATGGGGCTGATCCCCGTCAATGCTATGATGTCTTTATGCCAGAGGCGCCGGTGAAGGGTACATGCGTCTTTGTCCATGGCGGTTATTGGATGCGTTTTGACAAATCCTGTTGGTCGCATCTGTCAGCAGGGGCGCTGGCGCATGGCTGGCGCGTTGTTATGCCAAGCTACCGGCTGGCCCCGAATGTGTCAGTTGCCATGATAACCAGGGATATAACAGAGGCAGTCAATCAGGCATGCGCGGACGGCACACATCCTGTTGTACTTGCCGGTCATTCTGCTGGCGGGCATCTTGTCAGCCGCCTTGTCTGTGCAGACACACAGCTGAAAGACAGCCTGCTGGGCCGTATCAGCCATATATTGTCAATCAGCGGTGTTCATGATCTGCGCCCGCTTTTACAGCTGAAAATGAATGATGTGCTCCAGCTGGACAGGGCCATGGCAGAACAGGAAAGCCCGGCTCTCTGCCAGCCGGTATCTGGGATCAGGCTGTCCTGTGTGGCTGGTGCCCGGGAACGGCCGGAATTTATCCGCCAGAATGCGTTACTGGCAAATATATGGGCCGGACTTGGGGCGCATACCGGTGCTTGGGTGGCCCCTGATTGTCATCATTTTGATATCATTGACAGCTTGCAGAAAGCCGATTCTGCGCTTACTCTTCATATGTTGGGAATAGATTATCTTAACTGACAGACCGTCAGTATTTTCATAATAGGACAAAGAAATGAAATTAACAAAACTGCAGAACCTGTGGGCGGCAGGTGGTAATGGCCTGAATGGCTGGTGTTCAATACCAAGTTCGGTCACAGCTGAAATTATGGCCGGATATAATTATGACAGCCTGACCATTGATTTACAGCATGGTCTGGTTGATTACCAGACCGCATTGACCATGCTGCAGGCAATGAATGCGTCAGGCATTACGCCCATGGCGCGTGTACCCTGGAATGAGCCGGGTATTATAATGAAACTTCTAGACGCTGGCTGTCTTGGTATTATCTGTCCGATGATCAACACCCCGCAGGACGCAAAGGCCTTTGTTGGGGCTATGCGCTATGCCCCGAACGGTTACCGCAGTTCCGGCCCAACAAGGGCGATTCTGGTGCATGGTGGTGACTATCATCACCAGGCAGACGAAACGCTGGTGTCACTGGCGATGATTGAGACTGTGGAAGCGCTGGAGAATGTTGAGGCGATCTGTGCGACAGACGGGCTGACAGGTGTTTATGTAGGCCCGTCTGATCTGGCAGTGTCCATGGGGCATAATCCCGGCCTTGACCGTACAGAAAAGGACGTGGATGCGGCGATTGGCAAGATACTGGAAACGGCGCTGAAACATGGCAAGCGCGCCGGCATCCATTGCGGGACACCTGATTATGTGAAATCTGCTTATGCGCGCGGTTTCACTTTTGCCACGATTGCATCAGACATCCGCCTTATCGGACAGGCAATCGCACAGAATGTCAGTGCAATAAAGGGCTGAACCGCTTCATTTGTCCTCTTTGGCAAGACCCAGCTTTGCCACGCCGCTCTCACCCAGATCGGTCGTGGCAAACGGGCCGCCATGCATCATCTGGTCAGGGTCTCTTGCATCAAAGGGCGGGGCAGAGGCCAGAATGTCATTTGCGAACTGCTCAGCATTGTCTTTTGGCCGGTAACCAAGAAAGCTGGCAGCATTGTTGTCTACCGGCGAGCGATCATTATCTGACACCCCATAGATAACCGAAAAACCGGCCACTGGTGTATCAACGGCACGTTCAACCAAATGCACAAGATCACCATAGGACAGCCAGCTGCCCAATGCCCGGGCATTGGTCACATTTGCACATGAGAGAATCCGCAGGCATACAGTTTCCAGCCCTTTCTTGTCCCAATACAGCTTGGCCATGTCCTCGGCAAAACATTTTGCCAGCCCGTAAAAACTGTCGGGGCGGTGTTCGGTTGCCGGCGTCAGGGCCTGATTTTTTGGATACAGCCCTACAGCGTGAATAGAGCTGGCATAGACAATGCGGCGCACACCGGCATCGAGCGCGGCCTGCCAAACATTATAACAGCCAATAATATTGGCATGCAGAATCTCATCAAAAGGCTTTTCATCAGGGTGACCGCCAAAATGGACAACCATTTCAGCGCCCTTGATGA
>JAYPEG010000035.1:0-1353 GCA_038125645.1 Alphaproteobacteria bacterium | reverse complement strand
CTCAGACATAGCTGCAAAGTCACCGAGATCAGCCTGAACAAATGCCTCACCTGCAAAGAGCTGGCCAATATCCGGGCTGATATCTGTTGAAACAAGCTGGTCACATTTTTTTGTCAGCGGTTCACGCAGATAGCCGCCCAGGCGTCCAGCCGCCCCTGTCAGAACAATTTTTTTCATCTCAAAGCTGCCTTTCCCAAAGTCCTGTAACCCTTTGGCCCGTGCTAGAAAATATCCGGCTCTTTTGCTGTTTTGCCAAATGCGGTTTCCAGAAAATCAAAGTCACACCCCTTGTCGGCCTGCTGGATATGCCGGGCTGACATCCATTCATAGCCACGGCCAGCAGTGGGCGCCGGCGCACGCCACTGGGCGCGGCGACGTTCCAGCTCGTCCTCTCCGACAAGCAGGTTCAGCGTGCGGCCCGGAATATCCACCTCTATCATATCACCGGTTTTCACCAGTGCCAGTGGCCCGCCGACATGCGCTTCCGGGGCAACATGCAGGATACAGGCCCCATAGCTAGTGCCGCTCATCCGGGCATCAGAAATCCGCACCATATCTCGTACCCCCTGTTTGACCAGTTTTTTGGGAATTGGCAACATGCCCCATTCAGGCATCCCGGGCCCGCCAACCGGCCCGGCATAACGGAACACCATGACATGATCAGCTGTTACATCAAGCGTCTCATCCTCAATGGCTGCCTTCATTTCAGGATAGCTGTCAAAGACAATAGCCGGCCCTTTGTGTTTATGCAGGCGCTGTTCTGCAGCTGCCGGTTTCATCACTGCCCCGTCTGGGGCAAGATTGCCTTTCAGCACCGCCAGCGAGCCCTGATGGTAAACCGGATTGGACAGGGGACGGATAACATCCTCATCATAAACCTCAACCCCCTTGAGGCACTCACCCAGCGTCCTGCCGTCAATAGTCATCACATCCAGATCAAGTTTGTCCTCTATCTGCTTGAGCATTGCCGGCAGGCCGCCGGCATAGTAAAAATCCTCCATCAGATAGCGGTCACCCGTGGGCCGGATATTTGCCAGAACCGGAACATCACGGCTCAGACGGTCAAAATCCTCTAGGTCAAGGGGAACGCCCGCCCGCCGGGCCATGGCAATCAGGTGAATGATCGCATTTGTTGAACAGCCCGAAGCCATCGCCGCCTTGACCGCATTTTCAACCGACTCTCTGGTGATGATTTTGTCCAGCGTGATATCCTCAAGCACCAGCTCTACTGCCCGCCGCCCACAGGCAGCCGACATACGTTTATGGTTTGAATCAGCGGCGGGAATGGACGAGCTGCCTGAAAAGCACACGCCCAGGGCCTCGGCAATGGCCGTCATGGTGCTGGCCGTGCCC
>JAYPEG010000034.1:0-22379 GCA_038125645.1 Alphaproteobacteria bacterium | reverse complement strand
GCACGGGCGGCATGATCTGCCCAATTTACCGCAACCGATGCCGCGATATTCAGCGAGCCCGATTGCTGAGCCTCGCCGCCACTGGTTGAGCCGGTGTCGGTATCGCTGCCACCAAGATCAAAGCTCGCCCCATCGCCATTGGTAAAGCCGCCTTTTAACGCTTCTAGAGAGGTTGGCCCATTTTGAACATCCCCCAATTGAGAGGTTTGCTCGGTGAAATCCTCTGGCAGCTTACCCAGCCGCTCTGCATATTTATCCACCACTGTTCCGGCCGCTACCGCATCTGCCAGCGCGATGTCTGTACTGGCTGAATTGGCCAAAACGGCCAGCCCGCCTGTGGTGGTGATATCACGCCTTAACTCGGCATCTGCGCTGTCCAGTGCCACCCCAACCGCAACCGATGCGCCCACAGCGGTGCTATCGGCGGAGACCTCGCCTTTGGCTGTAGACAGGGTGTTGGTCTGGCTATTGGCAGAAATGGTCACATTATCTGTTGCTGTCAGCCCGGAACCTGTACCGATATAGGCATCGACATCTTTAAGCAAAACCCCGACCGCAACCGCCGCATCAAGCGAGGTTTTTGCCTCGCCGCCTGCTTCATCCGGCTTTGCCCCGGCAAAGGCATTGGTTTCTATATCGCTCTCGGCCGATGCCGTAACAAACACCGCCCCGGCATTTGTACCGGTCAGGCTGGCATTATCCTCAATCGCGGCTCTGGTATCCTCGGCCACAATAATATTAACAGAGATACCTGCCCCTACACCCGTGCCGCCACCATCCCCGCCATCTGCACCTGCATCGGCATTCTGGGCATCTCCATCCCCGCCTGAATCTCCGCCGCCCGAGGTCAGGCTGGCTTGCAGATTTTCCAGCATACCCTCAAAACCTTTTTGCGCGGCCTCTGTCCAGACTTTCAGGTCGGTAAGGGTCGAAAATGTCTCGTCAATCCCTTCCCAGATGGTTTTTTCCATCCCGACAGTTGCTTTGGCATCTGTTTGATACTGGCTTTTTGCTTCTGCACGAACCGCTACATCACCGCTGGCATTTATCTGTGCGCCATCGCTTATCACCGCACGGGTGTTATTGCGCATCACCAGATTGAGCCCGACTGAACCGGCAAGGGAAAACTCGCCTGTTCCTGCCCCGGCTACGGACTCTGCTGCAATCACATTTACATCATCTGTTGAATTATCTGCCAGCACTTCAGATTGCATACCGGCTTGGACGCTAACATCGCCTGAAGTAATACTGGCTCCGCTTCCAATAGAGGCGGTATTTTCATTCTGGACAATATTTAGCCCGACCGCCCCGCCAATATTATAATCGCCGCCAGAAACAGAGGCATCGGCATCTGCGCTCATATCCGTATTGGAAAAGGTTTCAACCGATAATGTGCCTGTGCCGGCATTCAGCTGAACCTGATCGCCAACCAGCGCTTTTGAAACACTTTCAGCATAGGTAACCCCCATCGCCGCCGCGATCGTAATTTTAGAGCTGCTTTCATCTTCCCCATCACCGCCAATCGAGCCCAGGTCTGCCCCGTCTGTCAGCGCATCTGTATCCTGCGACATTTGTTCAGAAAAATCATAACTGCTGGCATTATCATCACTATCGGCGGAAAAACCTGCCAATAATGTTGAAATCCCCTCCGAGGCTTCGCCTGTGCTGTTAGACGCATTATCGCTGGCATTATCCGGCGTGCCAGCATCAGCACCGGCATCACCGCCCGCATCACCACCGGCATCACCGTCGCCCTCGCTTACCCCGGAAAGCGCCTTTGCCCCGGATTGCACCAGCCTGCGCGAAGTTGCCGTGATGCGAATATCCCCGCCATTACTGTTCAGATTGCGATAGACAGAGGCTTCATTTGTATCATCTGCTATCGTCACCCCGGCAGAAATACCAATCGCAAAATTACCGCTATCGGTGGTGGTTGCCTCGCCATCGCCAACCGCGCTGCTGATCACAACCTGCTGCGAGGATACAGTGATATTGCCTTGTGTGGTAATCGCATTTGCCCCTGCGGCAATCGTGGCTTGTGCATGATTGCGTGCCAGCGTAACAGATGCCAGCGGCACAATAGAGATAGAGCCAGCCCCCGCAGCTTTGGATTCTGTTTCCGTACTGGAACTTTGCTGGGCTGACACAGACAGGCTGTCCGGATTATCTGCCCCGAAAAATTGTGCGGTAGAGGCAAATTTGGCAGTAGTGGTGTTTTTATGGGTAGCAACCGCAACCGATGCACCGATCCCCAGCGTACCGCCGCCAACATCCGGATCAGCAGCCGGCTCGCTACCATCATCATCCATCATCAGGGCGAACAGCTCATCAGCTGCCTGATGGGCTTCTGACGAGCCATCTGCTGTGGCTTTGACTTCTGTATCATTTATTGCAGAAACAGCAGCATCACCTGTCACATTCAGGCTGGTATTATCGCCAATAAGGGCAGTTGTGTCATTTACCTCATTAATGGACAGGGCAATCGCCCCGGCAATGCCAACCCCGCCATCACCGCCACCGCCTACACCCGATGACGCAAAAACACCAAAGCGTGTCTGATTATCAAAATCACCTGAATAGGAGGTGCTTTCGGCCCGAACAGTTAAATCTGTTGCCGCAATAGACACATCTGCCTGATCCGCGCCGCTTATTTGGGCTTTCAGCCGATTTTCGACATATTGCACCCCGATACCGGCTTGCCCGCCATAGGTCGGATTATCGGTGCGGCCAGAGGCGAAACTCTGAGCTTGTGTAATGCCTTGTGCGGCAACATCAATAGCGTTACCCGCCGAGAGGGAAGGCGCATTTGTGCTGGTGGCCGGAGCTTCTGCGACCACCTCGGCAATTGTACTATTTTTTACATCTGCATAAACAAGGGCGCCACCCAGCTGGAATTTATTTTCCTCTTCCTCATCATCAGAGCTCAAGGCTTCGGTGATCTGGGTGATCACTTCTGCCACGCCTGATTTCAGGAAATCCGCTAAATTGAAGCCAAGAAATTCCTGATCCAGCTGCGAGGTGTTATCTATACCTGCATCGAACTTATCATTTACTGTTTGAGAGAAATCATCATCTGCGGTTGCCCGGGCGGCAAATACTGCCCCCACCTCTGAATCAGCCAGGATATCAATATCCCCGCTGGCCGTGATACCGGCATTACCTGAAACCCGGGTGGTGGTATTATCATTCAATATCCCGACCGCCGCGGCAAGCGAGCCAGACGCACCTGCCACCGGGGCAGCAGAGGCATCCCCTACGGCCGTAATTTGCGATAGGGTGCGCGAGCGCAAACTTACATCCCTACCGGTTATTGTGGCATCATCGGTGATGTTCACAATAGCCTGATTATCGGTAACCGATACCCCTGCCACCAGACCCAGCCCCAGCGAGGTTGCATTGGCATAAACGGTCGAGCGTGTATCTGCCTCGGCCACAATCTGAACATTGCCGGAACTGGACTGGATAGCCGAATTTCCGGCAATCTCGACACCGGCACGCGATTCTGTCACCGCCACGGCCACATCAATCGGCAACAGGCTGGCCAGATTTGCCCATCCCTGCTTGGACAAATCTGTCTGCATCTCGGACGCACTTTCGATGGCAATATCCTGGCCGGCATTGATCAGCGTATCATCAATGCGAATAGTGGAGAGCGCCCTTCTGGCATCAAATTGCAGCAAAATTCCCCCTGCATAGCCGGGGTCTTCCTGCAAGGCTGTTGCGGTAAGTGACAGATTGTCAGACGCGGTGATGACTGCGTTATTTTCCAGCTGAATGGTTGCTGAGGCTATCCCTGTCGGGTTGGCATAGACCGATATATCCGATTTCAGAGCATCGGCATCCAGCGTGACATTGCCGCCGCGCAAGGTTGCTCCGTCAAGGCTGATAATTGCCCGTTCCGGAGAGTCGGCATCGATTAAAACCGTACCGCCCGCAAAGCCGTTATTGCCTTCTGCTGTCACCATCGCCCCCTGCTGCAGGGTAACAGATTGTGCCTGAAGCGTGATATCGCCGGACGTCCCGATTGAGCTGTCATTTCGATGGGCAGCCGCACTGCCGGCATTGGCCACCTGCCGGCTGGAAACGGTTACATTTGCCGATAGGGTGATATTATCATCTGCCTGCAAGGTCAGGCTGCCCGCATTCCAGCTAGCTCCGCTGCCTGGCACAGAGGCGCCGCCGCCGGCACTTGCATCACGCAGCAGGTCAGATGAGATGACAATATTTTCAGGATCAATCAATATGTCCCCTTGCCGCCCGTCAACTGCCGAGGCAGAGAGCTGGCCGCCTGCCAGCACTACCGTATCTCGGGCAGAAAACTCGACAAAGCCGCCATTCCCGCTTTCGCCCCCATCAGCGCTGATGCGTGCTCCTGCAGCCAGTGTTGACACCCCCTCAGCCATAACAAGGACAAGCCCGCCAGAACTGTGTGCCCCTGCACCATCAACGGACAGCCGTGCCCCTGCTGCCAGTGTGATATCACTGCCTGCATTTAAATGAAGCTGGCCACCATCCCGGCCTGTAGAGCCGTTCACTGACACCTCGCCAGAAATAATCATATCTGAAAGGGCTGAGAGCTCAGTGCGTGGCTGCACACCCTCATCAAGACTGACCACAGAAATTGGGGCGCTGGCAGAAGACAGATTGACCAGCCTGTCAATTGACACACGGGCCTGCTCAGCGCTGGCAATCTGCCCAGATACTGCCAGAGACCCGGCGCTGATCATACTGCCGCTGACTGCATTAATCCGGCCCCTCACATCAATGAGCCCGGCTGCAGAAACAGGCACGTCATTGTCAAGTATGGCGGACAGGGCCGGTGCTGAAAGGATTGTGCCTGGCCCGTAAAGGCTGTCCATAAAGCGGAATGTCGGCGTGACCAGCGACAGTCTGCCAACATTGACTGTACCAGTGCTGCCGACAATAACGCCATGGGGATTGAGAAAATAAACATTGCCGCCAACGGCCCCGTTTTTATAAGCGTTCAGCACCCCATCAATGGTTGTCTGCTGGTCAGTGACCATATTGACCAGATTATCTGCCTGGCCGGGCAGATGCAGATTGACCTGGTTATTCTGCCAGACATTGAACACAGAAAAGGAATTGACGCCTGTATTGCCATAGCGCGTAGCTGTATGCACATCTGTCACATTGCCATTTGTGCTCAGGCTGGTCTGGGTGCGGCCATCGGGAATAATCTGCTGGGCCTGTGCTGACGCGCTGACAAGCGGGGCACACAGCTGTATGAGACCAAGCAGAACGCCCAGTCCCCTGAATGCCGCATGCCGCCGCATGAGGCCCAGCAATGTCCGCGATGGTTTACTCAACTACTTGTCCTTTTTTCCTGCTTTGCTTTCCTCTGCTGCTTTGTTTTCCTCTGTTTGCTGTGCGGGCGCAGCACTGTTTTGCTGCTGTGCCAGTATCTGAAGGCACCGCACATTGATCAGGTCAACACGGCGATTGTCGTATTGTACAAAAATCGTATTGCACTGATCGTTTGCCGCCTTGTTGATCATGTCGGTATATATCTGGGCGGCCGCGCTCTCACTGCCGGTCTGCACGCCAGAGGCATAGACCTGTTCCTGCAGATAACTCCAGCCAACCAGCACCAGCACTGCCAGAGAAATGAAAAACCAGCCCCACAGGAAAATCATCATGCCTGGCAAGGCACTGAACTTCAGCGTCCTGCGCCTGGCTGTGCTGCTGCCGGCCACTTCACCGGCCAGCTCTTCTATTTCTGCTTTGATATTATCGTCGGTCTGGTTGTTCATTTTTATCTCCGTTCTTGTTCTCCAGATTAGCGGAAGGGTCAATGTGATCCGAGTCTTCTTAATTAAATTTTTCTAATTAAACTTTAGGTTTGCCCGCAGTGAGAACTGCAGCAGGTCATCTCTATAGGCGTCCTTTTCTTGTTGATGCACAGCCCCGTCAAGCGGCTGTGCCCAATAGGTGTCAAAAGAAAAATAGTTAAAAATCTGCGGCAAACTGAGGCCTGCGCCATAGCCAGACCACATATCCCCGCGCCGGGACTGTCCATAGACTTCCCTGGCATTGGCGTGGTCAATAAACAGATAGGGCTGGATGCCGGGCAGCCATTCCGGCAGGCTGACATCATCCCAATTTGCTGCATCTGCCCGTAGCTCGCCAGTCACAAAATAGCCACGATAGCCAGATGATTCGGATGGCCGATAAGCACGCACAGAACCCGGGCCGCCGATAGATATGATTTCACCGGGCATATTCAAAAAGGTTCTGGCATTTGTGTAGAGTAGGCGCCCGGCAAGATTGGCTGTCACTTTTGGACTGATAAAATGTGACAGTGAGCTGGACAGGTCGAATTTCTGAACCCATTTATTGTTTGGCGGGATTTCGGTCTTTGTATGTATAAGATGCCATGAGGGGGTCACTGAAAAAGAGGTGATGCCGTCAGAAAAACTGACGGGAAGGCTGAGCAGCAGCTTACGGGTGCTGCTTTTGGCCAGCAAATCTCCGGTGACCGGGGCCACCATGTCATTCGTGCCGCTGCCATAGGCCGCTGATCCGAATATTGACCATTTCAGGCTGGAATAAAGTGGGGCTGACAGGCTGGTGCCAAAAGAGGATGAGCTGCCTCTGTAGCCAACAAGCTCTGCATTCTCATTTGTTGATTTGGTCTCTGCACCGGCTGCATTCACAGAAACATTCACACCATTGCTACCCACCGGCAGCGATAGGCCAAATGAATAGGCAGAGGTGCCAGCCCCATCTGACAGAGAGACAGAAATTTCATCATCACGGGAAAACATATTATTTATCGTGGTTGAAAAGCTCTGCGGGATTACCCGGCTTAAATCCTTGTTGTAATTGTCAAGGCTGAGTGTTGGTAGCTCTATCGGGTCTGGTTCTTCTGCACGGATAAAAATATCTGTTGTGCCATAGGCCTCTCCCGGGGCCAGCTCGGTGGTCAGCTTGCTCTTGTTTGTTGCGTTGTAATTTTTCAGGCGCTGCTCGAATGTCGCAAGGGATATGAAATCGCCTGGCTGATAACCCAGCTGGTTCAGAATAAAGCGATCTGAGACAGCGTCATTATTCTCAACTGTGATTTTGCCGATAGTGACCTCGACAATCTTGATCTCAATACGCCCGTCATCGATATTCTGTTCCGGCAGCAGGGCACGGGACAGCTCAAAGCCTGCCTCCTTGAAGGCGTCATTGAAGGCTTCGAGGATTTCCTGCAGCAGAACCAGTGTGATATCGCGCCCGATAAAGCGGGTCTCAATCGCCTTAATCTGTGCATCTGACAAGAGCTGGCTGTCTGCCAGAAAGAGGCCGGTCACCTGCCGCGGTGATCCTTCATTCAGCCGCAACCCCTTGGTAAGATATAGATTGTCATTGACAGAAAGGCGTGGCTTCAGGCTCTCATCCACCCGGCTATTGCCGGCTGGTGCGGTAAAAATCCTCTCAATGTCATTTTCCGGCGGCGGTGCAGGCATACTGGCCGGCAGGGCCTTGTTCATAAGCGCTTCATCCAGCACCACCTTGCCGTCGTTGACCGGCACGGGCAGTGAGGCGGTTTGCGATACACCGGTGACACCGTCATCTGTGGCCGGTATCACCATGGCCGAAATAATCTGCCCGACATCCGCCCTGGTGAGCATATAGCTGCGCCCGCCAGCCCCGTTAACGGCTGTGTTGCCGCGTAGCCAGATGATTGTTGTGCCAGATTCTGAATCTTCCGGGTTACGGTCTGAAAACTCGTAATCAGCAGTTATCACATGGCCAAGTTTTGCTGTGCCTGACAGGCGCAGATTGCGCGCCTGCGGCAGCTGCTCTGACAGGACTATCTGCCGGTCGAATTTTTGTTCACGAAAGGCCAGTATCCGGCCATCTGCATGAATGGACACAATCGCGCTTATCGCCGTGCCAATATCCTGTTCACCCAGCCGGTAGCGCGAGCGCAGCGCATCAGGAATAGCCTGCCCGTTACGCAGCCATTGTATGGCCACCCGCCCGCCGGTAAGTGCCGCGAATTGCTGGTCTACAGCGAATGATGCCTTCAGCTCCTGTCCGTCTTCTGCAGTGCCGGTGCCTGATGTTGTCAGCTTCAGAACAGGTATCTGTGCGCGGCTGTGGCCGGCAATGTTCAGCTCATACATCACTGCCCGCTGTGCGGCACTGTCATTTGCGGTGCGGATATAAAACTCAACCAGTTCCCTGTCCCGTGGCGGGGCCAGTTTGACTTCCGTGACACCAACACCCCTTGCGTTAAAAAAAGCTTTGATCTGATGGCCTGCCCAGGCCAGGTTTTCAGGCTCACCGCAATGCACAGACAAATAGTCAAACAGGGCCCCACGCTCTGAGAGCGGCCAGTCAAAGGCAAAATGGAGCTGAATCTGACGCGGGGGCTGTTTGCATTGCAGCGCAGACCCCTGCTGTGGCAGCAGAAGCACGGACAAAAATGCAAAGATCAGCGTACACAGCCGCAGACAGCTCACCTGCTCTCTCCTGAAAAAGGGCGACCTTCAAAAGAGTTAAAACGACAAAAAATCTCCCCGGATAAGAAAGTTACAGCCAAAATTGCCAATTTTCCCGCAGTTTTGTCACTTTTCTTCCCAGTACAGTTAATCGGAAGCCCCCCGAACTGGCACAGCTATTTATTGGCAGCTATTTACTGGCAGCTAATTATTGGCGGGGGCAGTAGAGGGGGTTGCAGGACAGATAGCTGTCATCCCTGTAATCAGACGGCCCATTCATTAATTTGTCCGCAGCCTGTCTGAGATAGGAAAAACGCGCCGGGCCGGGCGGGTGTGTTGCTACAAACAAATCATACAGATTATCTTCAGGCGTATCAGCGAGACGGGCCCAGAAACGGATGGCTTTTTTCAAGTCATAACCGGCACGAAGCGCATAAATCAGGCCCAGACTGTCAGCTTCGGTCTCATTCCTGATTGCGGCCAGATCACTGCTGCGCCGATATTCATTTTCATCATAGACATTGATCACGCCCCGGCTACTTTGCTGTGCGATATGGGCAGCGGCAATATGGCCGATTTCATGGGCAATCACAAAAGCCAGCTCATCATCATCCAGTTGACTGCTCAGACCTGTATAGAAAATCACCTCGTCACCGCCAAAGGTCAGTGCCTGAAATTCAGGGCCTGTAATCAATACAGGATACAGTGGCTGTCCAGCGAGATGCGAAACAGAGAGAATCTGGCTGAACAGAGCTGAGAGACGGCGAAAGCGCGAGTCATCGCTGGGCGGCTGAAAGACATCGCGTCCGGCCTGGCGACTGGTGGCAATCAGTATGCCGGTGCGCTGGCGTGAGGCGGCGCGAATCTCAACAGGGGTAAAAAAATTTAACGCCGGCAGCTCTGAAAGCGGGGTGCGGCGCTGGCGGATATAATCGGGGCCGGCCGGGCCTATTGCAGCCAGCGGCGCGGATGGTGCCACCCGCAGCGAACAGGCTTGAAGGCCCGCCAGGCTGACTGACAGCAGCAACACACACAAAAATATCTGTACCGTGTGCCTGTCTCTCGTGTGCCGGAAATCACCTCTCATCTGTCCTGACGGCCCTTTAGCCTGCTGTCTCATGCTGTTTATCTGGCCGGGCCCTCACAGTTCAGCAAAGCAGCCTGCACACACAAACGGGCCTTTTTCTGCGCGCTTGCAATAATGTTCTTATGCATTCTCGATGCCAGCCTGTCACGGTAATCCCTGCCCTTCAGACTGCCGCCAGAGGCCGCGATATTAAACCACATATGCGCTGCTTCAAAATCCTGCAGGCTCCCTGCACCTGTGACATAGATAACCCCAAGATTAACCTGTGCATCCATATGCCCACCAGCTGCTGCCTTTAGATACCATTTGACCGCACGCTGTGCATCCTGTTTTGTACCCACCCCTGTCTGATACATCTCGCCAGTATGAAAGGCTGCTTGAATATGGCCGTCCGTTGCCGCACGCTCATAAAGAGCAAGCGCACGCACAAAATCAGTCTGTATTCCCGTGCCGTTATTCAGCGCTTCTGCCATTATAAATTCAGCTTCGGTAATCTGCTTTTCAGCCGCCAGCGCGTAATAATAGAGGGCGCGGGTGCGGTCTGCCGGCACACCCTCACCTGTCTGATAGAGATGGCCGGCCTGTAATTGTGCCGGGCCGTTGCCCAGATCTGCAGCCTTTATGAAAAAATAAGCGGCCCGCACAAGATTTTTTTCAACGCCGTCCCCGTCATAAAAACGCTGCCCGGCCGGGGCAAAGGCGGGGGGGTAGTCCTGCTGTGCTGCCGCGATCAGATATCGGGCTGAGAGATCGCGTTCTGCCCCCTGTTGCTCAAGGACAAGCGCATAATCATATTGGGCATCAGCCAGCGCGTTATCCGCAGCTCTTTGAAGGTAGCTGTGCGCTGTCCTGCTGTCAGCCGCCAGCGCGTCACCGCTCAGATAGGATTTATACAGCTGATACTGCGCGTCGGCATTATTCGCATCAGCACTGGCATGATACCAGTCAAGGGCCTGCTGCTTGTCGGCTTGTGTTCCCACACCCTTTCGCAGCATCTCTGCCAGCGGGAAATAGGCATCTGAATAGCCATTTTCCGCTGCTGCCTCAAACCATCGATAGGCCGCGCTATTTGACTGTGCAAACCCGCGCCCTGACTGATAGAGACGGCCCAGCATGTACTGGGCGGCAGGATAACCTTTTTCAGCAGCATCCTTAAAACTCAGCGCAGCAGCACGCGGGTCAGCCGGCCCTGCCTTTGCATTCAAAAGATAGTCACCGCGCTGATAAAGCGCGCGCGCATTGCCCTGCATGGCGGCAGCATCAATATAGAAAAAGGCCTTGAGCGGATCATAGGCATCTGTATCTTCTGCTGAATAGACATCAGCCATAATCAGCTGGGCCTCCAGATGGCCGCCGCGGGCGGCCTGTTCATACAGATAAAGGGCACGTTCAGGATTGGCAAAGGGATGTTCAGGCGCACTGAGCAGACCCGCGAGATCAGCCTGTGCTTGTGCTATCCCGCTGGCGGCCGCTATCTCCAGATAGAATTTCGCCGATGTTATCAGCTCAGCTGTCTGACCGCGTTTTAAAAGAAACGCGCCATATAATGCTGCCGCCTGGGGGTGTTCATTTTCAGCTGCCATTTTCAGATATTTTATGTAACGCACCGCGGGTTGTTCGGGGCGGTTTTCTGCCTCTAGCAGCAAGGCTGCGCGCCAGGCCGCATCCCCGACAGTCTGCTGGGCAGCCGCTTCGAACCATTTCAGCGCGAGCTGGCTGTCTACTGCTGTGCCCGTGCCGCTCAGATAGGCCTGCGCCAGCTCATACTGGGCGGGCCCGTCACCCTGTTCTGCAGCGGCGCTCAGCCATTTAACAGCGGCTTCAGCATCGCGTGCCAGCCCATCGCCGCCTGCATAAAGCGCAGCTAATTTCTTTTGCGCCGACAGATCGCCGGCTTTCGCGGCCATTGTCAGATAAACAGCGGCCCTGCGGATATCAGGCAGGCCCAGCTCTCCGGCTTCCAATATAGCGGCATAGCGCAGCTGTGCCTCCAGTAAACCCGCCTCAGCCGCCTGTCTGTAGTAATTTCCGGCTGCCTGTCTGTCATCCCTGCCCCCGCGCATGAATAAAAGACGCCCGAGCCGCAGGAATATATCGGCGCGGCCGCTTTCCTCAGCCCTTTGGTAATGCAGCACAGCTTTATCTATATCAATAATGCCCAGTGCCCCCGTTTAATGAATGATACCAAGAAAATAATGATCGTCAGTCACACCCTTTTCGACAGCCATCTGCAGATACGCAGCCGCCTTCTGGCTGTTCTTCTCGACGCCCATCCCTTCATAATAGGCACGGCCCAATGCCATGGCAGCGTCATAGGAACCGCCGTTAAATGCCTGTCTGAACAGCTTGAGAGCCATCGCTGTGTCAGCCTTTACTCCGCGTGCATCCCTGTATCGGGTGCCCAGCTGATACAGGGCCAATGGCACGGCACGGTCTGCGGCCATCTGGTAAAAGCGTGTGGCCCGGGCCTGATCTATGTTCCCGCCGCGTCCGCTTTCGCTCCACTGGGCGGCCGTAACCTGGGCCTGGGTATTGCCGTTCTGTGCGGCCCGGATATACCATTCCAGGGCCTGTTCCTCGTCGAACACACGGTCATTCATTGTGTCAGACAGAAACTCGGCCAGCGCCAGCTGGGCAGAGGCATAGCCGCTTTCTGCAGCCAGCATGAACCAGTCCCGAATATTTTCCTGTGAGGCACTGAATTTCGGCTCATCACGAAGACGCACGGCCAGACGGTAGGCTGCCTGTGCATCTCCCAGCAGGGCGGCCTGTTCATACCATTTGCGTGCCTCTGCCAGATTTTGCTGAATTCCAGACCCTGTTTCAAGCATCAGGGCAATATTGTAATGGGCATCCATGTGACCAAGCGCTGCTGCTCTTTCATAGAGACGCAGGGCTTCTGCATAATCCTGCGGCAGGCCCATCCCCTGATGATAGAGAGTTGCAAGGCCAAAAATGCCATTGGCATTATTCTGACCTGCAGACAGTCGGAACAGGCGTTCAGCTTCTGAATAGTCGGCTATAATGCCGGTGCCTGAAACATACAGCCCGCCCAGCAATGCCTGTGCTGAGGCATCACCGTTTTCTGCGAGGCCAGTGAAATATCCGGCAGCCTTTGTGATATCCTTTTCTGTGCCAAAACCGTTCAGGTAAATAACGCCCAGCATATAGCGTGCATTTGCATGGCCCTGTGCGGCGGCCTTTTCAAACCAGAAGCGGGCCTGCTGATAGTCCTGTTCAGCGCCGATCCCGCTGTAAAACAGCAGCCCGGCCTTGTTCTGGGCGTCTGCACTGCCTGCCTCTGCAGCGCTGACAATATTTGCCATCCGGCCATCCATGCGGGTGTCCTGCCCATCACTGGCCTGCGCGATACTGACAAATCTGTTGAACGGTGACGGGGCCGGCCCGCCAGAACCGGCAGCCAGCAGAACACAAATCAGCACGGCAATGGCAGCACGGGCCAGCCAGGCCCTGCTTTGCATCACAGCTCCTGCTGCATTTTTGCTGGTAATAGACGTCCTCATCAATCCTGACCGCCGCGTTGCTTGATTGCTGGTTCCCGCCCGTCATTATGACAGGACTGCCGGTGCCCGGCCTTTCTGAAGCGGGGCTTTTGACAAAAAAACCATAGTTACAGTCAATTAACGTCACAAAATAGAGAGTTGTAAATCTGCTTTTTCAGAAACGCCCGACCTGTCATAATGAAAGGGAAAAGAGCTATCAAAAAAGAGAAACAGGGTCTGATGAAAGCAAAGAATATTCTGTTCATCATGTTTGACCAGCTACGCTTTGACTATCTGAGCTGCTGCGGCCACCCGCATCTGCATACGCCCAATCTGGACTGGCTGGCCAGCCGTTCTGTGCGTTTTGAGCGATGCTATGTACAGTCACCTGTCTGCGGGGCCTCACGGATGAGCTTTTATACCGGGCGCTATGTCAGCTCGCATGGCGCATCATGGAATGGCGTGCCGCTTAAGGTCGGTGAGGTCACAATGGGCGATCATTTGCGTGCCTGCGGCATGGATGCATATCTGATCGGCAAAACACATATGAATGTTGACAAAAAAGGTATGCAGCGCCTGGGGCTGGCCAGTGACACAATTATCGGGGCACGGGTCAGTGAATGCGGCTTTGATGCGGTGGTGCGTGATGACGGGTTGTGGGGGGCCGGCCCCGACGGTGCCTATGATGAGCGTGTCTCACCCTATAATGACTATCTGCGCGCAAAAGGTTATGACGGGGATAATCCATGGCATGATTATGCCAATGCAGGCATTGATGACGCGGGTGATATAGCCTCAGGCTGGCTGTATAACAATGCCAGCAGACCCGCCAACATCCGTGAGGAGGATTCAGAAACGCCCTGGCTGACACGCCGTGCCATTGATTTTATGAAACAAAGGGCAGCAGCTGACAGGCGTCCGTATTTGTGCCATCTGTCTTATATCAAGCCGCATTGGCCCTATATCGTTCCGGCCCCCTATCATAATATGTTCGGCCCTGCCAGTTTCAAATCTGTAATTCGTGATGACGCAGAGCTGGCTGATCCGCACCCTGTCTATCATGCGTTCAGCCAGACAAAGATTGCCCGTGCTTTTCAGCGCGATGATGTGCGGGCGGCGGTTATCGGGGCTTATATGGGGCTTATAAAGCAGATAGATGACCAGATGGGCGTCCTGTTTGACTATCTGCGGCGCAGCGGGCGGATGCAGGATACTATGATTGTTATTACCTCTGATCACGGCGATTATCTGGGCGATCACTGGCTTGGGGAAAAAGACCTGTTCCATGATCCCTCTGTCAGGGTGCCGCTGATAATTTACGATCCCTCACCGGCGGCCGACGGCACACGCGGCACTGTCAATACAGAGCTGATAGAATCGATTGATCTTGCGGCAACTTTTGTCGAGTTTGCCGGCGGGCCCATTGCTGATGAAATGCTAGAGGGCCGCTCTTTGCTACCGTTCATATATGGTGCGTCGCCTGCTGACTGGCGCCGTTATGCCGTCAGTGAATATGATTATGCAAAGACAATGCTGGCGCCAGCGCTGGGCGTGTCCCCAAAACAGGCCCGTCTGTTCATGATCGCTGATCATGAATACAAATTCATCCATTGTGAGGGCGGCTTTCCCGCGATGCTGTTCTCTTTAAGAGATGATCCTGATGAGCTGCGCGATCTGGGGCGCAGTGCGCGTCATAAATCCATCATTGATGACTATTATGCGCGTCTTTTTGACTGGACACGGCGCTGTGCCCAGCGCACAACCCTGTCGGATAACGAGCTGGTCGCAGCACGCACAGGATCAGATCGGCGCGGCATAATATTGGGCGCGGCTGACGCAGATGAAATTGACAGTCAGTTATTTATCACCTATCAGGGACGAAGCCGTCAGAATCATCTCAAAGACTGATGGCGGCGGGCTATCAACCACAGGCACCGGGCCTGAATATCTCTAGCAGCGGGCCAGAATATGTATTTCAGCACCTGCTTTTTCACTGGCCCGGCCGGCCTCGTAAAATACACAAGGTTTAACACAGTTTTTGAGCATTTATGAAGATGAGTGTGGCCCTTTATTCCCTTTTTAACAGGCTGAAAAATGACCTCATCCAGCTTATCCTTACCTTTGGACTCGCCCTTTTAACAGGCTGGCTGGCCCTGCATGCGGGACTGCCGGCCCCCTATCTGATGGGCGCGCTGTTCGGAGTCTGGTTTGGTGGGGCGCTTATGGGGCCGGGGCGGGCGCGCCTCGGTGTGCCGCGCTGGCTACATATACCAGTGGTCATCGGGCTGGGTGTTCTTATCGGTGCCAATTTTAATAGCCATCTGACAGAACAGGCATACAGATGGCTGCCAACCGTGCTGGCCATGATCGCAACCACTGTCATTGTGACCGGCTGCGGCTTTGTCTATCTGCATAAATTTCGTGGCTATGACCGGCCGATGGCCTTTTTATGTGCTATACCCGGCGGTCAGGCTGAAGCTATTATTATTGCGCGCGAACTGGTTGATAAAGACTATGTTGTCGCGCTGTTTCATCTGGTGCGCGTGGCGATTGTATTTATCTCGACGCCCCTGCTGATGCGCCTGATACAGGGCAATGACGCCGTGATTCAGTCAAATATCACCCTGCACACCATGCCCGGGATCACTGATCTTGCCCTAGATGAGCTGCTGAGTTTCATTGCCGTGGGCCTCGTTGGGGCCGGCGGGGCCCGCCTGCTGCGGCTACCGATTGCCCATCTTCTGGGGCCGATGCTGTTATCACTTGTCTGCCATGCAGGTGGCTGGCTTGCCCTGCCCCGTCTCGGTGAATTTGTCATTCTGGCGCAGCTGACGATCGGCGGGGCGGTGGGCGCCCGGCTCTCACAGGTGCCCTTTGCTGAATTGTCCTCTTATTTGCGTGATGCCGTTACAACCGCAGTCCTCATTATCTCTGTCTATCTGGTTGCCGCCCTTGTCATTGCTGTCCTCAGCCAGAGCACCTTTCTGTCCGTCTGGCTGGCTTTTGTGCCGGGCGGCCTTTATGAAGTGACTCTGCTGGCCCTGATTTTCGGCTTCGATGTCGCCTTTTCTGCCTTTCACCATACGGTGCGGATTTTGTTGATATTCTTCAGCCTGCCGGTGATCGCCTATCGTTTTCGGGGCAAAAAACCTTTCGGTCAAGGCATTTGACAGCCCGGCCAAAGGAAAAAGCAGCCGCATCTTTTGTCCAGCTTATTGCCCGATGCCGGTATCACCGCTAGTCTGGGTCGGGGGTGTCTGTTTTCACCTATAATCTTTAAGAGGCAATGCAATGAGAGAATTAAAATTATCTGTGCATGATATGGTGGCGGCGGCCAAGGCGCGGATTGAGGAGTTAACCGCAGAACAGGCATTGGCCCTTGCCGGTGATGATGATGTGGTCATTGTTGATATCCGCGATGTGCGCGAGCGGCAGAAGCTGGGCTATATTCCCGGCAGCTTTCACGCCCCACGCGGCATGCTTGAATTCTGGGTTGATCCAAAGAGTCCTTATTTCAAGGACATATTTGCATCTGACAAGCGCTTTATCCTGCATTGTGCCTCGGGATGGCGTTCTGCGCTGAGCACAGCCACATTAGCTGACATGGGTTTTGCGGCCGCACATATATCAGACGGGTTTTCCGGTTGGGTTGAGGCGGGCGGGGCCATTGAATTTCCCGCGCCTAAAAGTTAAGGAGGCCCGGATTGATATCACCGCGGCTACCCATTTCCTATATTGAGCGGACAACAAGCTATTATCTGGGACTTGGATATGAAAATCCCTATCAGTGGGCCGGTTTTGATGAGGTACCCTTTTGCCTGCCGAAAAAGCCGGTCAGCCAGATGCGTGTGGCGGTTGTGACAACAGCTGCACCCTTTCAGCCGGACAAGGGGGATCAGGGGCCTGGGGCCCCCTATAATGCGGCTGCTAAATTTTTCGAGGTTTACCGTTTGCCGGCTGTGCCTGAACCGGATTTGCGGATTTCCCATATTGCCATTGACCGCACCCATACAACAGCTGCGGACAAAAACACCTACCTGCCGCTGGCAGCACTGCAGCGGGCCGCAGCAGACGGGCTGATTGGCAGCGCCGGGGATTATGTTTACGGCTTTCCGACCAACCGTTCACAGCGCACGCATAGTGAACAGGACTGCCCGGCATTAGTCACGCATCTGCTGAATGATGCGGTTGATGCCGTTATTCTTGTGCCCAACTGCCCGGTCTGTCATCAATCTGTAGCATTGGCAGCGCGGGCGGCTGAATCTGCAGGTGTGCTGAGCGTCATTATGGGCTGTGCGCGTGACATTGTTGAACATGCAGGTGTGCCGCGGTTTTATTTTTCTGATTTTCCCCTTGGTAACAGCTGTGGGCGCCCGCATGACACCGCCTCGCAACAGGCCGCACTTGCCGGTGCGCTCAGCCTTATCGGCACGGCAGCAGCGCCGCGCACAACCCTCACCAACCCGCTTGTCTGGAACGGCCCGCCTGACTGGAAGGATGACTATTCCAATATTGCGAGACTAAGCCCGCAGGAGATAGCAAAGAGGCGCGCTGAGTTTGATGCAGCAAAGTCGACAGCAAAAGTGCAGCAGGGCTGAGGGGCAGTGCTGATGCTGTCACAGATGGTTCAAGGGGGGGCGGGGTGTCAGTCTATTCCCCACTCTTTAAACACCTCATCCCTGTCAGCCCCCAGCTTTGGCGGCGGCCGGTAATAACAGGCCGGGCTCTGTGACAGTTTCGGGGGATAGGCAACGCTCCTGAACTGTGCCCCATCATCACGCGCGAGTGCCACTTCCATGTCCCGCGACTGCAGCTGGGGGTCAGAAAACAGGGACGGGATATCATTTATCGGCCCGCAGGGCACACTGACAGATTCCAAAAGCGCGATCACCTCCAGTTTTTTACGCCCTGCAAGCGCCTCTACTATCAAATCATCTGTCAAGGTGCGGTTCTGGCAGCGTGCCTCATTTGTTCTGAAACGCTCATCATCTGCAAGCTCTGGTTGGTCAAGGGCAGCAACAAGCCGGGCAAACTGCCCGTCATTGCCACAATTTATGATCACATGGCCATCTGCAACGGCAAACACGCGGTAGGGAACAATGCTGGGATGGTTATTGCCCATGCGTTCCGGTGTCATACCACAATTCAGCCAGTTGGATGACTGATTGGCCAGCATGGCTGCCTGACTGTCAAGCAATGCACAATCAATATGCTGGCCAACGCCAGTGCGGCTGCGGTAATGCAGGGCGGCCAATATTGCGCTGACCGCATTCAGGCCAGTAAACAAATCGCAAATAGCCACGCCGACTTTCATCGGCTCTGCCCCCGGCGTCCCGTCCGGCTGTCCTGTGATGCTCATTAAACCGCCCATACCCTGAATCAGGAAATCATAGCCGGGGCGGCTGGCA
Source organism: Alphaproteobacteria bacterium (assembly GCA_038125645.1). Taxonomy (GTDB): domain Bacteria; phylum Pseudomonadota; class Alphaproteobacteria; order Puniceispirillales; family Puniceispirillaceae; genus JADHLI01. The sequence goes on along the minus strand of JAYPEG010000034.1, from coordinate 3,928 downwards.
TAGGGGCCGGAATGTCCAAACCCGGTAATAGAGCAATAGATAATTCCCGGATTGACCTGCTTTAGACTCTCATAGTCAAGGCCATATTTTTTCAACCCGCCATATTTGAAATTTTCTACCAGAATATCCGCTGCTGCTGCCATTTTGCGCAGCGTGTCAACATCGCCCTCTGCTGAAAAATCAAGCGCCACTGACCGTTTGTTCCTGTTGCAGCAGGCAAAATAGGCCGCCTCAGCACGCTGACCGTCACAATTGTCAATAAATGGCGGGCCCCAGCCGCGCGTATCATCACCGCCCTGTGGATTTTCAATTTTTACCACATCCGCGCCCAAATCGGCGAGCATCTGTGTTGCCGAGGGCCCAGCCAGAATCCGGCTGAGGTCAAGAACCCTGATATCATAGAGGGCTGTGTTCTGCGGGCGCATATCACTCATTGCAACAGGTCTCCTTGTTTCCTTCAAGAGGAGGGTGTCTGTTTGTTGTAGCAGAATGCACAGGCTTGGAAAAACAACTAATTGCGCCTAGGCTGTAGGCAGATGAATTGTGGAGAGACGAAGATGGATTTTTCCCTGTCAGCAGAACAGCAGGCACTGGTTGAGACAGCCAGAAAATTTGCCGAAAAGGAATTGCCAGATATTGCGCGCGAGATAGAGGATAAGTCGATGCCTACCCCGCCTGATTTGCGCCGCCGCTTTGCAGAGCTGGGGCTGCTGGGTGTGAATCTGCCAGAACAGTATGGCGGGGCGGGTATGAGTCACCTGAACGCAGTCCTGGTTCTTGAAGAGCTGGCAAAGATTTCTGTTGCCGCCGCCTTTCCCGTCTTTGAGAGCTGTTTTGGCCCGGCCCTTGCGATTGCCCATTACGGCCCGGCGGAAATGCGCTCACGCCTGTTGCCACGGGTTTGCAGCGGTGAAATGGTCATTGCCGTTTCCATGTCAGAGCCGCAGGCCGGAACCGCTTTGACAGACCTTGCGACAACAGCCGTTGCACAGGGGTCTATTCTGCGGGTGAACGGCACAAAAAGATGGTGTTCGGGGGCGGGACATGCTGATGCTTATGTTGTCTATTGCCGTCTGTCAGATGCGCCAGGCGCAAAGGGCATTGGTGCTATACTGATAGAAGATGGAACAAAGGGATTCAGTTTTGGTGCCCCGGAATCGCATATGGGCTTTCGCGGCATTCCCAGTGCCGATATGTATTTCGACAATGCTGAGGTAAGTACAGACAATATCATCGTACCTGCCGGCGGCTTTAAAAAACTGATGGAGGCCTTTGATCTGGAGCGGTGCGGGAACACGACAATGAGCCTGGCCTGCGCACAGTCCGCCTTTGATTATGTTCTGGACTATGTCCAGCAGCGCAGGCAGTTCGGCAAGGAGCTAGTCGAGTTTCAGGCCGTTCAGCTCAGCCTTGCTGAAATGAAAATGCAGCTGGATGCCGCGCGGCTGCTGCTTTACCGCGCTGTGGTCAATGCACAGACCGGCATGCCGTCTGTTGCAGACAGCTCTATTGCGAAATGCTTTGCCAATGAGATCACAAGAGAGGTCACCGGAAAGGCAATGCAGCTTATGGGCGGCTATGGCTATTCCAGGGCCTATCCGATTGAACAGAAGCTGCGCGATGCCTGGGGCTGGGGTATTGCCGGCGGTTCTATAGATGTTCAGAAAACAAATATTGCTGCTGCGCTTGTCGGGCGGCGGTTCAATCAGCGCGCCCGCTGAAAACAGGCAGCGCGCTGAAATCAGGTAAGAGGAGACAGGGCCATGACAACACATAACCCATTGAGCGCAGGCTGGCGACCCCATCCACGCTATCCGGATCCACTGGTCACCAGCCTTGATGCCAGTTTTGACAGGTTGACCATATTCTCAGCTGCGGTTGAGCGGCTCTATACCGGCTGCAGATGGGCAGAAGGGCCGGTTTGGTTCGGTGACAGGCGCTGTCTGCTGTGGAGCGATATTCCCAATCAGAAAATCATGAAATGGGAAGAAGAAACAGGTGCTGTCTCTGTCTATCGCAGCGCGTCCAATTTTGCCAACGGCAATACGCGTGACCGCCAGGGGCGTCTTGTCACCTGCGAGCATGGCCGACGTGTCACACGTACAGAATATGATGGCAGAATCACAGTACTGGCAGATAATTTTAACGGCAACAGGCTGAACTCGCCCAATGATGTCATTGTAAAATCAGATGGCTCTGTCTGGTTCACAGACCCTGTGTTCGGCATCCTTGGCAATTATGAGGGCATAAAGCAGGACAGTGAGACAAAACCGGCTGTCTATCGCCTAGAGCCTGAAACCGGTACCCTTTGCGTGATTGCTGATGACATAGACGGGCCTAACGGGCTGTGCTTCTCACCTGATGAGACGATTTTGTATGTTGTGGCCAGCCGCTCTGCCCCGCACCGCACCATATTGGCCTATGACATGAACAGGGACGGGAAAACGGTAAACAGCCGGTCACGGCGTATACATATTGATGCTGGCCCGCAGGGCACGCCTGATGGGATGCGCTGTGATACAGAGGGCAATCTTTGGTGTGGATGGGGTATGGGCAGTGCCGCACTGGACGGGGTAATGGTTTTCAATCCGCATGGTGAGGCGATAGGACGGATAGAACTGCCAGAGCGCTGTGCGAATGTCTGTTTTGGCGGGCGTGAGAACAGCCGGCTATTTATGGCAGCCAGCCAGTCTGTCTATGCGCTTTATGTGAATATACAGGGGGTAAAGGGCGGATAGCAGAACTGAAATATCAGTGCAGGCGGGTATGTTTGCGCCAGCCCTCACCATCCCAACTGTAGCCAAGCTCATCTTTGATAAGTTTAAAAAATGCCTGTTTGTCCTGTGACAAAACCATCAGTGAGAGGCCCAGCACCTGCCAGATTTGCATAATCTCTCTCTGCTCTTCAGGTTTCATGACCGGGCCCTTTAACTGCAGTCAGGCTGGATTGCCAGACACACTGACAATCCAAATATCATGCCAAATCTGACAAGGGGGTGATGATTTACACACTCAAAAGATAAAATCATACGCTTATGTCAGCGCACCCCAAGGCCCAATATGATTTTTCAGCTGTTGCTCTGGCGCAGGGCTGAGATCACAGCATCAGTAACCTGACTTGTCGTGGCTGTGCCGCCAACATCGGGGGTCAGAACACCATCTGCACATACCCTTTCGACAGCGCGCATCAGGCGGGCCGCATCATCTGCCTCGCCAAGGTGATCAAGCATCTGTGCCCCTGTCCAGAATGTTGCGACCGGGTTAGCTGTACCCTTGCCAGTAATGTCAAAGGCAGAGCCGTGAATAGGTTCAAACATCGAGGGAAACCGCCCCTCAGGATCAATGTTGGCGGTCGGTGCAACACCGATACTGCCGGCCAGCGCCCCTGCCAGATCAGACAGGATATCAGCGTGCAAATTCGTAGCAACAATCGTGTCAAGGCTGGCCGGCTTGAGTGTCATCCGCACCGTCATTGCATCCACCAGCATCTTGTCCCAACTGACATCCGGATACTCAGCAGCAACCTCTGCAGCGATTTCATCCCATAACACCATGCCATGGCGCTGGGCATTTGATTTAGTCACAACAGTCAGCATTTTGCGTGGACGCGCGGCCGCAACAGAAAACGCATAGCGCATGATTCTGGTTACCCCGGCGCGGGTAAAAATGGCGACTTCTGTGCCGACCTCTTCTGGCATGCCCCTGTGCGCCCGCCCGCCATGACCAGAATACTCGCCTTCTGAATTTTCACGGATAATCACCCAGTCCAGATCGCCTGGCACGGCATGGCGCAAGGGCGACTGAATGCCGGGAATAATTTTTGTCGGGCGGACATTCGCATATTGATCAAATCTCTGGCAAATAGGCAGCCGCAGCCCCCATAATGTAATATGATCCGGCACATCAGTTGAACCGACCGCGCCAAAAT
>JAYPEG010000033.1:21155-22793 GCA_038125645.1 Alphaproteobacteria bacterium | reverse complement strand
CCGCTGGACGCTGAGGCATTTCAGGACGCCTTTGCTGCATGGATGACCGGTGAAGAGATAAAAATGAAAGATATTGGCCTGCCATTGCGCGTGGCGTTGACCGGAACAAAAAATGCCCCGTCAATAATTGATATCTTGCTGGTTTTAGGCAGAAAAGAAGTGATGACACGCTTAGAAGCTGTTTGCCATAGCCTATGAGTCTGTCATATACTCACACCGTTCCAGAGGGTTCACCAGAGGGTTCAGACGTATAAGGGATTTTTATCATGCCGGATTCACAGAATAATAAAACAGTAACGCTGACTGACAATCAGAACGGCAAGAGCGTAGACCTGCCTCTGTTGAGCGGAACGATTGGCCCGGATGTTATAGATATCCGCAAGCTCTATGGCCAGACGGGCCATTTTACCTTTGATCCCGGCTATGGTGCAACGGGTTCCTGCCTGTCAGGGCTGACCTATATCGATGGCGAGAACGGTGTGCTGCTGCATCGCGGCTATCCGATTGAACAGCTGGCTGAGCAGTCAACATTTCTTGAGGTTGCTTACCTTCTGTTAAATGGTGAGCTACCCAACCAGGTGGAACGTGATGAATTCATCAATGCCATTACCCGCCATACGATGGTGCATGAACAGCTCTCAACTTTTTTCCGTGGCTTTCGCCGCGATGCCCATCCCATGGCTATTTTATGCGGGGTGACCGGCGCCCTGTCAGCTTTTTATCATGATTCAACAGATATCAATGATGAAAACCAACGCATGATTGCCTCTCACCGCCTGATTGCCAAGATGCCGACACTGGCGGCAATGGCCTATAAATACTCAACTGGCCAGCCCTTTAATTATCCGAAAAACAATCTGAGCTATGCAGAAAACTTCCTGCATATGTGTTTTGCAGTCCCAGCTGAAGAGTATGAAATCGATCCGGTGGTTGCCGATGCGATGGATAAAATCTTTATCCTGCACGCTGACCATGAACAGAACGCCTCTACCTCAACAGTGCGGCTGGCCGGATCATCAGGGGCCAACCCGTTTGCCTGTATCGCTGCGGGTATTGCCTCATTATGGGGCCCGGCACATGGCGGGGCGAATGAAGCGGTGCTGAATATGCTGAACCAGATCGGCAATAAAGCAAATATCAAAAATTTTGTGGATAAGGCAAAAGACAAGAATGATGCGTTCCGGCTGTTTGGTTTTGGCCACCGCGTCTATAAAAATTATGACCCGCGCGCAACCGTGCTACGCAAATCCTGTCATGAGGTGCTGAATAAAATGGGGGTTCATGACCCGCTTCTTGAACTTTCGATGGAACTTGAAGAACTAGCACTTAAAGATCAGTATTTTATAGATAAAAAGCTGTATCCGAATGTTGACTTCTATTCTGGGATCATTCTGAAGGCAATGAATTTCCCGACCTCTATGTTCACTGTTCTGTTTGCTGTCGCACGCACTGTGGGCTGGATTTCGCAATGGAAGGAAATGATTGAGGATGATACCCAGCGCATTGGCCGCCCGCGCCAGCTCTATACAGGCCCGGCACAGCGTGATTTTGTTGCTATAAGCAAGCGTTAGGAAATAAACTGATAAAATGGGCAGCAGGACGTGCCTAGCCCGACTGTTGCAACAGGCTGGTCAGGAC
>JAYPEG010000033.1:9825-21145 GCA_038125645.1 Alphaproteobacteria bacterium | reverse complement strand
GTCAGCCTGTGTGCAAAATCCTGGCCGTCCGGGCGCAGACTGTGCTTCAGCTGAGCAGAGACAGTCTGCATCTGCTGATTGCGTGGCTCCAGGGCTTTCAGCTCTGCTGACATCAACCGGGCCAGACGGCCTGCTCTCAATTCCGGTGTGACCAGGAACGGGTAATGCTGCTGTCCTAAAAGAATATCAGGAAGCACAGGCGTGTCCGGCTTAAAGAATAATTTCACAAAAACCCGTGTCAGCAGCCCGATTTTATAGATAACAACTGCCGGCACACCGGCAATCGCGGCCTCCAGCGTAACAGTACCGGAACTTGCAAGTGCCAGATGGGCGTCCTTGAAGGCCTCACGCGGGGATACCGCTTCGGGGCGCACTAACGCGTTCATTCCAGCTGCCCCTATCGCTTCACCTGCCTGTGCATGCAAATGCTTTGGCAGCGCAAGGCGCAACCGCAAATCCGGATAGTCTGCACACAGGCTGCGGCAGCAGGACAGCATTACCGGCAGATGTCCATGCAGCTCTGCGCGGCGGCTGCCGGGCAGAAGCAACAGCTCAATTCCCTGTGCCAGCGCCGGCATCGGGCGGGCACAGGCATCACCGTCAGGATGGCCGATAAATTCAGCCCTTACATCAAAAGTTGAAAAATAATAAGGTTCCATAGGAAACAGGCATAAAATACTGTCAAACACCCGGGCAAAGCCGCGGGCCCGCCAGCGCCCCCATGCCCAGACAGTCGGTGCCACCATGTGAATCAATTGCGGGCGATAGGGGCTGTTTTTCAGCCGAACGCGCAAACGCCGCGCAAAACGCAGGGAAAAACCTTTTGCATCAATGGTAAATACAAAATCGGGCCGCTGTGCGATAACTGTATCTGCTAGCCGGTCTGCCAAAGCGCTGAGGCGCCGCAGACTGCCCAGGCTCTCTGCAATTCCAATGACAGACAGCTGGGACATATCCTCATCACTGACAAGACCGCGGGCTTTCATGGATTCGCCGCCCATACCAATCCAGCTCATCGGCCCGAGGGCCGCCTCTGCTGCAGCCATCAGACAGCTGCCCAGCCTGTCACCAGAGGGTTCTCCTGCTAAAATAAAGGCGGTCTTTCCTGCCACTCAGCCCCCTGTACCAGACAGCCCGTCCAGCTGGGCTGTCAACACAACCCCATGCTGTTCTAGGGCGGCTTCTATTCTCTGCAGCGGCTCTGCCAGCATCACATGCCGGGCTTCTGCGGCAGCCACTTGAATCCCGGCCTTTGCCAGACCAGCGATTGTCTCACAGCCAATGACCGGCATGTCAAGACCGGTATGCTGTTCTGATTTAGCCATCTTAACAAACACTGCTGCGTCTGCACTCTTATCAATCAACAATGCAGCACGCGCAATCATGGCATCTGTTCCCTCTGCAGCTTCAACCGTGATGATACGCTGCTGCTGGACAATTACAGACTGGCCGACATCGAGCCCGCCAAGACTGGCCAGTACCTGCTGCCCGAGCGCAACAGCTGCCTGTTCGCCAGATGTCAGCGCGCGCCCATAATGATAGGCTGTGTCAATAAGCTGCTCAGGCAAATAGCTGCTGTTGGCCATAATCTGCAGCCCATGTTGTGCAAAATGATCTGATAACAGGCGCAAGGCCGCGTCATCACCTTTGAGTGCCAACTTCCCCAGCAGGGCAGCCCCTGCCCAGTCGAGATTGAGATCACGCAGAGCCGGACGGTTAAACTTGCCAGCCAGCATTATCCGGTCACATCCCGCCTCTAACAGGGTCTTTGTGATCGCATTCAACTGGCCAGGTTTGTGCTGAATACTGTCATAACCGGGAAAGGCATGGTCACAATGCCCGCTCAGTCTGATAATGAAAGGGGTTTCACCTTTTTCAATGGCCGCCTCTGCAAGCGCCATCGGAAATGTTCCGCTGGCAGCAATAATGCCCAGTCGTCCCATCAGATTATCCTTATCGCTGCGGCTGGCACAGGGCCCTGTCCTGCCCATCCTCTATAAAGCTGACCAGCTCATCAACCATATCATGGCTGCCCAGTTCTGCTCTGGTGCGGGCAACATTTTCCCGGAACAGCCCGTCCTTGTTAAAAATAGCTGCATAGGCTCTTTTCAGCTGTTTTAGCTGGTCAGCTGAAAACCCGCGGCGGCGGAGCCCGACAACATTCAGACCGTGCAGCGACCCCCTGGGGCCAGAGGCCAGCCCGAAGGGAATAACATCGGCTGTGACGGCTGTACCGCCGCCAATAATTGCATGGGCCCCGATACGCACAAACTGATGAATGGCAGAATAGCCCCCCAAATAGACAAAATCACCGATTGTCACATGCCCGCCAACGCCAACATGATTGGCCAATATTATATTATTGCCCAGATGGCAGTCATGGGCCACATGCGCGCCGACATAAAACAGGTTATTGTCACCAATAATGGTTTTCATCGCACCGACCCCTGTGCCGGGGTGAAGGGTGACATATTCCCGCATAAGATTATTTTTGCCAATAATCAGCTCTGAGGGCTCGCCTTCATATTTTGTGTGCTGCGGGTCCAGCCCAATGGCTGCAAACGGGAAAATCTCAGCACCGCTGCCAATTTTGGTATAGCCGTCTATGACCACATGACTATGTATTGTAATATTATCGTCAAGCCGCACATTATCACCGATAATTGAATAGGCACCGACTGTAATATCGCTGCCAAGCTCTGCCTTCGGCGAGATGATGGCAGTAGGATGCTGTTTAACGCTCATCAGTTCAGCTATCCTTATCCACAATCATGGCTGTGAATTCTGCCTGATTCACGACCACGCCATCAACAGTGCCCGTGCCGGAAAATTTCCATAACAGCCCCTTGCCGGCAATCTTTTCCACTCTCAATTCCAGCAGATCACCGGGCCTGACAGGGGTCTTGAAGCGGGTATTATTAACAGCTGCCAGAAAAACCAGTTTATCCTCAGCCGTCTCTTTCAGGCTCAATGCTGCCAGCGCTCCTGCTGTCTGTGCCATAGCTTCAACAATCAGCACCCCGGGCATTACAGGATTGCCGGGAAAATGCCCAACAAAATAAGGCTCATTGCCGCTGACAGCCTTAATCCCTGTTGCGGACTGGCCAAGTTTGATATCGCGCAGCCTGTCAATCAGCAAAAATGGGGCGCGGTGAGGCAACAGCTTTTCAATCTCTGCATATCCCAGCTCTTCATCATCACTCATGGTCACAACCTTTATTTCTTCTTACTGTGATTTATTCAGCCGTCTGACAGCTGCCAGCTGGCGCCAGTGTTCCCTGACAGGCACAGCCGGAAACCCCGCATATGTTCCCGCCTGTTCCAGATTCTTGGTAACCCCGGATTTTGAGGCCACTGTAATATTATCAGCGATACGCAGATGGTCTGCAACACCTACCTGTCCGCCCAAAATACAGTTTTTCCCAATGACTGTGCTCCCGGCAATGCCCACCTGCCCCAGAATCAGCGTATTGTCACCAATAATAACATTATGGGCGATATGCACCTGATTATCTATCATTACAAAATCACCGATGACAGTCGCATCAAGAACGCCCCTGTCAACCGTCACACCAGCTGCAATATCACAGCAGCTGCCAATAATAACGCGCCCCAGATGGGGCATTATCTCAAGGCCCGGCCCCTGACCCTCAAAGCCATATCCACGCTTGCCCAGAACGCAATGGGCAGCTGTGACCAGCTGGTCAGCGGCCTGCAGATGAGCAAGGAAATTATGCGTTCCAATGCGGCAGTCACGGCCCAGCCTGACATCGCATTCCAGCACGCTTCCTGCGCCGATAACACAGCCTGGCCCAATCCGGCAGTCCGGCCCGATCACACAATGGGCATACACAGCCGCGCTCGGGTCAATTACAGCTGTGGCGTCAACCTGTGCTGTCGGATGGATAAAAGGCGGCTGCTTAGGTGCAGGAAACAGGTGGCGCAGCAGGCGGGCAAAAGCCTGTCTGGGATTGTCTGCAATGATGATAACAGGCTCTGTAAGCTGTGATTTCAAGCTGGCCGCCAGTTCAGTACAGGTCAGGCAAACCACCCCCCTGTGCGATGACAGAACAGGGATAACAGCCCGGTCATTGACAAGCACGAGCGCACCGGGACGGGCCGCGTTCAGGCTGGCCACTGTCTTTATTTTTGTATCACTGTTACCGGAAAAGACGTTCAGACCCAACTGGCGGCAAAGTTCACATACTGTTACCGGCACCGCGCAATGATGAAGACCTGTAGTCTGTGACACGCCCTATTTGCCCTGCTCCTGGGTTTCCTCGCTCAGCTCAACAGTGGCATCCCTTGTGCGCTCATTCAACCGTGACAGCACATCATCGGTGAAATTAAGCTGATTTCTGAATACAATCATCTGATCATCTTTCAACACCAGATCAAGTTTCAGCTCTGTTGCCCGTTCAGTTATTATCGATATGGCCAGTTCGCGTATCTTGTCCTGCGCCTGCTGAAAGGCGCGATCCAGCGACCGGCGTCTTGTCTGTATTTCACGCTGAATATCAGCAACCTCTGCTTGAAAGGCGCGCACCTCATCCTGATAAGCACTTTCCGAGACAAGGCCCTGCTTTGCCTTTATTTCCTTTTCCTTGGCCTGCAGCTGTAGCTCACGCTCAGAAAATTCCTTTTGGAACTCACTGCTTTTCTCATCAAGCAATGCACGCACCCGCACAGTGGCCTCTGCCTCACGCAATATGCGCCCAAGTTCAATCACCCCGACGCGCGATATGCCATAGATCTCGCTGTTCGACGTGTCCTGTGCCTTTAGCTGTGCTGGATAGCCTGCGGCAGACAGCATCGCAAACAAAGCAAAGCAGGCGGCAGCCGCATTAAATCTGATTATCATCTATTTATCCTGTCAGAAACGTGTCCCGATATTAAACTGGAAACGCCGGGTCACGTCATAATCTTCCTTTTGCACCGGATCAGCCCAGTAAAATGAAAGCGGGCCAAGTGCTGTTTCCCATAGAATGCCGACACCGACAGTCTGGCGCATGGCCTTGTTCTCTGGCTCGAGGACACCGTCTGGATAGTCTGTTCCCCACACCGAGCCAACATCACTGAACACTGTCCAGCGCATGCCCAGATCATCGCTGAATCCAATGCTTGATATAAATTCGAGCGTACCTGAATACATGCTGTTACCGCCAACAGCAGAATTGGTGCCCAGATCACGCGGGCCGATGCCATTGCTGTCAAAACCGCGCAGCTGGCGCCCGCCTACGAAAAAGCGGCCGCTCTGCGAAACTTTTTCATCCAGCCCCTCTACATAGCCGCCGCTGGCCCGCAAACCAAAGATCAGCTTGTTATACAAAAAGGGATGATAATAGCCAAAGCGCGCACGTGATTTAATATAGTTTACATCACCGCCCAGACCGGCATATTCCTCTGTCAGCTCCATGACCATGCCTTCTGATGGATCGAGCCGGTTATTCAGTGTGCTGCGCCCAAGCGTGTATGAGACAGCAGAATCAACAAGTGTCTTGCCTTCTTCACCTGTCACAGAGGTTGCATTGGTGCTTTTCTGGATGGTTTCCTTGCTGGCATAGGAATAGCCAATACGGTGATAATAATCCCGGGCCGCATTAAAGGCAAAAGAGGTGCTGAGGCCAGTGCTTGTGACCTCAACTGTGTCTGTTGTAACCTTGTCATTGAACACCTCAGCAGAACTTCTGAGGTTTCGGCCAAACAGATAGGGCTCTGTAATACCGATGCGGTAATTTGTTGACGTGTCAGAGCCGGTAAAGGCAAATTTTATCCCGCGCCCGGTACCGAGAAAATTGCGTTCATTGATGCCAAGCGAAATGGACGCCTTGTCGAGGGTTGAATAGCCGATCCCAAAGGAAAAATCCCCTGTTGGCTGTTCCTCGACATCAATCCGCACAATGCTTTGATCAGTAGCACTGCCCGGCACGGTGTCAACCTTCACATTCCTGAAATAGCCAAGGCCGCGGATGTTCCGCAAAGACCGCTCAATTTTTAGCTGGTTATAGGCATCGCCCTCAACAATCTCCAGCTCGCGCCTGATCACCTTGTCCGTGGTTCTGGTATTGTTTACAACCTCAATCCGTTCGACAAAATTCTTTGATGATGAACCGATATTGATAACAACATCCAGCGTGCCTGTCTGCGGATTTGTCCTTACCTCTGGTGTGACATTGACAAAGGCATAGCCGAAATTACCCAGCTCATTGGTAATGTTAACCAGCCCTTCCTCAATCGCCCGCACATCATACCAGTCACCCCTGTCCAGCGGGATCAAATCGCGCAAAGGGGCGGTGTCAACATTTTCTATTTCTGAGACAAAGCTGATATCGCCCAATTCATATCTGTCACCCTCATCAATGGAAAAGGTCACCGCAAAGCCTGAACGGTCGGGCAGCAAACCGCCCTGTGCACGGTCAATTCGCACATCCGCATAGCCGCGGCTGAGATAGAACTGCAGCAGCAGACGCACATCGTAATCAATGCGTCCGGCATCATATTTGTCAGAAGAGCTCAAGAATGCCCACCAGCGAACCTGGCGGCTTGAGATCACCTGCCGCAGCGTATAATCAGAATAAACACGGTTGCCGATAAACCGAATCGACTGGATTTTAATCAGCGGGCCTTCCTCGACCTCAAACACCAGATCAACCCGGTTATTGTCCAGCCTTATGATTTTTGGCACAACGCTGGCAGCGAACCGGCCAGAGAGACGGTAAATTTCCAGCAGTTTCTGTGCGCCCTCTCTTGCAACCTCGGCTGTATAGACACGGCGCGGCTGAATATCAAGCTCTGCAAGCAGGCGTTCATCATCGAGAACGTCATTTCCCTCAATATTCACACGGTTGATAATGGGATTTTCCACGACCTCAATAATCAGCTCATTGGCGTTGCGCGAAATGCTGACATCATCAAACAGATTGGTGGCAAAGAGGCTTCCGATAGCCTGATCCAATGTCTGGAGGGTTATCTCATCACCTGTTTTAACAGGCAGATAGGTCATGATGGTTGCATCTGTCACCCGTTCGTTACCTTGAATAGTGATCTGCTCAACCGTAAAGCGCTCGTCCGCCGTCTGTGCGCGCGCACCAAAGGCGCTTGCCAGCAACATCACGCAAACAAACACCCACCCTAACCGTGTGAAGATTCGCATCTTATGCCTCTTTCCTGCCCAACGAACAGACCCTGCCCGTACTGTCTGTCATCCCGGCCTTTCTGCCGGTCTGAGTATAATCGATTAACGACCCAATTTGCAAAGAACTTTACTTATACTTACCCTATATCAGAATGTGCCCGCCTAGCTGGTGAATTTTCGGACAACATCAAAGACTGTAACAAAAATCATAAGCGAGAGAAGTACAGCAATGCCGCCGCGCAGCAGCAGCCCCTGTAAAGCATCCGGCAATGGCCGCCCGATGAGTGCTTCTATGGTGAAAAACAGCAGATGTCCGCCATCAAGCGCAGGTACAGGAAGCAGATTAATAAGTCCTAAATTGATGGAAATGAGCGCTGTGAAGACCACCAATGCCGCCAGCCCCTGTTCAGCGGCATTGTGGGACAGCTCAGCGATACGCACTGGCCCGCCTATCTCGCCGCTGCTGCCGGCCCCGGTGACCAGCCGTGCCAGCCCGCGCAGCATGGCGGCACAAAGCCCGGCGGTATCACGCGTTGCAGTGAAAAGTGCCTCACTGATTCCCATCACCTTGATCTCGCCCGCAGCAGAGCGCACACCAAGGACACCATAGCTGAGCTGATATTCCTGTGAATAGGCGGTTTCTGGCACAACAGGCAGAACAAATTCATCCCCCCCGCGGCGAATGGTGAATAACAGCTCACGCCCGGGGCTTTCAAAGACAATGGCCCGCAATTCATTAAAATCATCGGTATCCCTGTCATTGACCGCTACAATGCGGTCACCTGCGGTCAGCCCGGCCTGCATTGCCGCGCTCTGCGGTACCACCTCGCCGACAACAGGCGGAATAACAGCTTTGCCAGCGCTCATATAAATAACGGCAAACAGCAGAATCCCCAACAGAAAATTGGCCACCGGCCCGGCAGCAACAATTGCCATTCGGGCGGCAAGACGGGCACCGGCAAAGCTGCCCTGGATTTGTTTTGATGCTGCAGAGGTCATGCTGGCGGCATTTTCATCACCGCGCATCTTCACATAGCCCCCCAGCGGCACTGCGGCAATGCGCCAGCGCGTCCCGTGGCGGTCATTCCAGCCGTAAATCTCCGGGCCAAAACCAACGGAAAACACATCGACCACGACCCCAGCGCGCCGGGCCATCCACCAATGGCCCAGCTCATGGATGAACACCACCGGTGTTATCACCAGAAGAAAATACAGAATCTGTTGTAATCCGCCCACCTCCGGCATCAGCGTCCCGTCCAGAAAATTGAAGTTTCAGTGTTATTCTGCATTGCTCATTTGTAACAACATATGAACCCGGCTCGCAAATTTCATGCCGGATAAGACCCCATCTTTAATCCAGCCCCGTCTGTGATGCAATCATCTTTGTCTGATTTCTTTGTCCAGCGCACTGACAGCTGCAAAATTGTCTGCTGTTATTCCGAAACTGCCCGCACTCAGAGCGTCTTCCACCAGGCCAGCGATTCCGGTGAAACTGATATCTTCATTCAGGAATTTCTGCACGGCAATCTCATTTGCTGTATTCAGAATAACTGCGGCCTCTGGCGCGCTGCCCAGGACTGATTTCGCCAGCGCAAAACAGGCAAATCGCGCCTCATCAACCGCCTCAAAATCAAGGTGCTGCAGCTCTGTCAAACTGAGGGGCTTGGCCTGCCACCCCATCCGTGCGGGCCAGCCAAGCGCATATGAAATCGGCACCCGCATATCAGGAATGCCCAGATGGGCCAGCCAGCTACCATCACAAAATCCAACCATGCCATGCACAACAGATTGCGGATGTATAAGTGCATCCAAACGCTCCAGACCAGCATCAAACAGCCAGTATGCCTCTATCAGCTCCAACCCCTTATTCATCATTGTCGCGCTGTCAATGGTGACCTTTGGGCCCATTGACCAGTTCGGGTGGGCGAGGGCCTGACGAACAGTAACTGTTTTCATCTCAGCAGGGGTTAGTGTTCTAAAAGGCCCGCCAGAGGCCGTCAGGATAATATGCTGAATATCATCCCGCTTTTCATGACGCAGACATTGAAAAACCGCATTATGTTCTGAATCTATCGGCAGAATCGTGCTGCCTGTCTGTTTTGCCAGCGGCATGATCAGATGTCCGGCAGCGACCAGTGCCTCTTTGTTGGCAAGTGCAACCGTCTGGCCAGCGTCAACCGCCGCACGGACAGGCCCGAGGCCGGCCATTCCGACAATCGCCCCAACCACCAGATCGACAGGGGCTGACGCCAGTGTCTCTACCCCCTGTTCACCGCACAAAACCTCGCAGGAACAATCCCTTACTGCCTGTTTCAGCTGCTGATAACAACCCTCATCAGCAATCGCAATCACCGCTGGATGAAACTCATGCGCCAAACTGGCAAGCTCTTGCCAATTTGTGTTTGCGCTGAGGCCATGAACATGAAAATGTTCTGCATGCTCTCTTATCAGGGCAAGTGTGCTCTGCCCAACAGAGCCTGTCGCCCCCAGTACAGTGATGGTTTTATCTGTCTTGGACATGACTGTTATCTGCCTGTAATCTCTTGCCCTGTCACTGCACGGCACCGGGCATGAAGGCGGCCATTCCGCCTGCGCAGCTCACCGCTGCTATGACCGGAAGGACAAATAAATAGCCGTCAAAGCGATCAAGAGCACCGCCATGTCCGGGCACGAACTGGCTGCTGTCCTTAATATTAAGCCGCCGTTTCAGGCCTGATTCGAACAAATCGCCAGCCTGCGACAGGACTGTCACAAAAACAACAGCTGCCCCGGCATAGACATCCAGATGACTGTTATACACACCATAAATCAGAAACTCTGCTGTCAGCAGGGAAAACATGACCCCGCCAATGCTGCCTGACCATGTTTTTGAAGGGCTGAGCGCGGCGGCCAGTTTTGGCCCGCCAAACAGTCGGCCACAGAAATAGGCACCGACATCGCTGGCTGTAATCAAACAAGCAATCAGGATGATCAGCAAATATCCCCGCGGCTGAACAGACAGATAAGAAAGGCTGAACACAGTCGCCGCAAGTGCGGCTACAAACACAGGTTCGCGCCAGGCCAGCAGAAACATGATGCCTGCCGCACCAAGACAGGCCAGAACCAGAGCGCTGCTATCAGCCGGCAAACTCAGCGGTAAAATAAATATGAACAAAACCAACAGCAGGGACAGATACCTGCGCTGTGATGATAATTGAAAGGACAGCAGCCTTACAGCTTCTGAACCAACCCAGAGGGCAGCCAGCGCTGTGCCAAAAATGATATAGGGGTAGCCGGCAAGAACAGGCAATAAAATTGGCAGGAAAAACAAAAAGCCATACAGACGCCGTTTCAGATCTCCCCCGTCAAATGCCATCTTAGCCCAACTTTTCAGCGATTGGGACGTGCTGTCCTGCCTGAATTTCGCTGTCATCCCCGCCAAATCTGCGCTTGCGGTTATAATAGCCTGCAACAGCTTCTTTCAGCGCCTCTGCATCAAAGTCAGGCCAGAAAATATCAGTGAAATACAGCTCTGCATAGCTGAGCTCCCACAAAAGGAAATTTGACAGTCTTTTCTCTCCGCCTGTGCGGATGAGCAAATCAACAGGCGGCAGATGGCTGGTCATCAAACAGCTGTGAAGACTGGCCGGATTAGTGTTCACGGCCTGTGCAGCTGCCGCCATTTTGTGCGCGGCCTGTTCGATATCCTGCTGGCCGCCATAATTAACCGCCACGGTTAAATGCAGACCATCACATGCGGCTGTGCGCGCCTCAGCCTGTGCAAACAGCCCTTGCAATTCCGCATCAAAGGCCAAACGATCCCCAATAATATAAAGACGCACATTATCTGTGACCAGACTGTCGATTTCATTTTTCAGAAACTTGCGCATTAACGACAGCAGCCCGGTTACCTCTGCATCTGAACGGCGCCAGTTTTCAGCAGAAAAGGCAAAGACGCTCAGATATTTAATACCATAGCCAGCCGCATTCCTTGCAGCTTCCTGCAGCCGCTCTGCCCCCTTGTCATGACCCGCCAGCGCACGCAGTGTCCGCATACGGGCCCAGCGCCGGTTTCCATCCATAATAATGGCAAGATGGTTAAGTTTCATGTTTCAGTCCAGCTGCTCATTTTTTTGGTCTTGCATAAAACACAAGGACAGGTCAGGCAGATGCCCAGCGTTCAGATACCCAGCGATTGAACGCCCA